>CAZFCP010000001.1:0-188094 GCA_964517775.1 uncultured Candidatus Marinamargulisbacteria bacterium
TTACATAGTTAAAATTTAAATAAAAAGTGAATTTATTTTATAAAATCTTAACATACTGAAAGATATGGGTTTTTGCAAGTCGAAATAAATAAGTTCGAGCAAACAAAAAAAACAAACAGAAACTCTACCTACATAAAGTTTCTTAAAAAATCTTAAAAAATCACCAAAACCCTACAGTGATTCTAAAAACTGCTGATACTCAGAATACGTCATCAAATCATCCACTTCTTTTTCGTCGGCGACTTTAATTTTTACAAGCCAGCCATCTTCGTAAGGAGATTCGTTGATCAGTCCCGGTTCTTTTACCAGCGTTTTATTAATTTCCACCACTTCACCGCCAACAGGCATATACAAACTGGATAAGGTTTTAACGGATTCTACCGTTCCAAACTCGTCCATTTGCTCGAATTGAGACCCTGTGTTTGGCAAATCCACATACACGATTTCTCCAAGTTCTTCGGAGGCATGCAAGGAAATTCCGATGGTGGCAACGTCGCCATCCAGCTTTACCCATTCGTGTTCTTCAGTGAATTTCAAGTGTGATGTAACCATATGCAAGGCATTATTCCATGGGTAAAGGCTGTTGTAAAGATGCTGAAATAGCTATAAAATTTTTGTGTCTTTTTAAAGATATACAACCGTTTAACTCTATGATTTGAAAGGCCTACACTAATGATGGTCAAAACACAGTTTATACAGGATACCGAACTTACAAATGCATTAGATGCTGAGCTTCAGCGTCAACGCAACAAAATTGAATTGATTGCTTCAGAAAACTTTACATCGCTTGCCGTTATGGAAGCACAGGGCGGATGGCTGACGAATAAATATGCTGAAGGACTTCCAGGAAAACGGTATTATGGTGGATGTGAGCACGTGGACGTTGTTGAAAACCTGGCGATTGAGCGCGTAAAAGCACTTTTTGGTGCAGATCATGCCAACGTTCAACCTCACTCTGGGGCGCAGGCGAATATGGCGGTTTACTTTGCGTTGATTAAGCCTGGCGACACAATTATGGGAATGAATCTGGCACATGGTGGGCATTTAACCCATGGATCACCGGTCAATATGTCTGGAGCTTATTTTAACGTTGTGCCTTATGGCGTTAGACAGGACACCAGTCAGATTGATTATGATGCCTTTGAAAAAACAGCCTTAGAAACAAAACCGAAGTTAATCGTTGCAGGCGCATCGGCCTATCCACGTAAAATTGATTTTAAACGCATCAGCGAAATCGCAAAAAAAGTCGGTGCCCTATTTATGGTAGATATGGCTCACATTGCAGGACTTGTAGCGGCTGGGTTGCATCAAAATCCAGTTGAATTTGCTGATGTTGTCACAACAACCACACACAAAACATTACGCGGACCAAGAGGCGGCGTTATTTTATGTAAAGCTGAGCATGCAAAAGCTATCGACAAAGCCGTGTTTCCAGGAACTCAAGGCGGACCATTAATGCACGTGATTGCGGCAAAAGCCATCGCCTTCAAAGAAGCATTGGAACCAGGATTTAAAACCTACCAGCAACAAGTTATTACAAACGCACAGGCTATGGCCAAAACCTTTACAGAACGTCAATTTGACCTGGTTTCAGGCGGAACTGACAATCATCTCCTTCTATTAAATCTTTCAAACAAAGGCATTACCGGAAAAGAAGCCGAAGCCATTCTGGACGAAGTCGGCATCACCGTAAATAAAAACGCCATTCCGTTTGATACCCAAAGCCCGTTTGTAACATCAGGAATCCGTATTGGAACGCCGGCTATGACATCCAGAGGCTGTTCTGCAGACGATATGTCTCAGGTCGCTCATTTGATTGCCGATGTGTTATCCAATCCTCATGATGAAGCTACCAAACAAACGGTTGCGGCAAAAGTTCAGGCGTTTACACAGAAATTCAAACTGTATCCGGAACTTGGATAACCTATGAAAATCGGGTATTTCGGGCCAAAAGGAACTTACACCGAAAAGGCATTGTACGCTTTTTTAGACACAACGCCGTTTATGTCGGACGTAAAGCCCGAAGAACTCGTCTTTGAAACCTATATCCCTACCCTTTTTTCAAAATTGGAAGAAGGGTATTTTGATACGATTGTTGTGCCACTGGAAAATTCCACAGAAGGCCCTGTAAATGACACCTTCGATGCCCTCATTCACGGTCAACAAGCTACAATTATTGCAGAGAATCATCTTCCGATTCATCATGCGTTAATGGCTAAAACAGCCTTAAAGTTTGAGGATATTTCAGCGTTGTATTCCCATCCTCAACCTATTGCCCAGTGCCAGCATTTTATCCAAACCTATTTTCCAAACTGCGCCATTATTCGTACACCAACCACAGCGGTTGCAGCCGAACTTGTCACCCAATCCGATAAACAGGACGCCCTGATCGGAGACGAAGGCCTCGCCAAAAAATTCAACCTCACCGTTTTAAAAACCCATATCCAGGATTACGAAAATAACCTCACCCGATTTATTATGGTTGGCAAAACGTTATGCAAACCATCTGGAAACGATAAAAGCACCTTTATTTTCTCTGCCGTTAAAGATCAGCCCGGCAGTTTGTACAATGCCCTTGGCGAGTTTGCCTCACGGGGAATTAACCTCACCAGCATTGCCTCAAGACCGGCAAAAACACATCTTGGAGACTATCTGTTCTGGATTGAACTGGACGGGCATGTGTTAGAATCACCAGTAAAAGAAGCGTTGGACGCGTTGAAAAAAAATACGGCCTCACTCAAAATCTTAGGCTCATATAAAAAGGACCCCATGTATGCTTGATCCACGACGTATTCGAGACGAATTTGATTCCGTAAAACAAGGACTGTTAAACAGAGGGGCTTCCTTAGACATTTTAGATCAGTTTTCCAACCTGGATAGAACCTGGAGACAGGCCCTTCAGGAAGTGGAGCTGCTTCAATCCGAACGCAATGCCAAAACACCAAAAGGCAAACCAAGTCCTGAACAACTGCAACTTTTAAAACAGCTTTCGGATTCGGTTAAGCAAAAACAAGAATCGTTAACGCCGCTTGAAGAAGCCGTTCAGCATATTGCACTGACTATTCCGAACGTTCCTCACGACAGTGTTCCTATCGGAAAAGACGAAACGGAAAACGTGGTTGTCAAAACCGTTGGCACGCCAAAAACTTTTGATTTCACCCCAAAACCTCACGAAGAGGTGGCTCAACATCTTGGATTATTAGACTTTGAAAACGCCTCTAAAATCAGCGGATCTCGATTCGTTGTGTACAAAGGCCTTGGCGCCAGACTGGAACGGACGCTTATCCAGTTTATGCTCAATAAACAAACATTAGAAAACGGTTATACCGAAATTCTACCTCCGGTGCTGGTTAATTCTGCAAGTATGCAAGGTACGGGACAGCTTCCCAAATTTGCCGACGACAGCTTTAAAATTGACGACACCGATTACTGGCTCAGCCCCACATCCGAAGTTCAGCTAACAAATTTATATAGAGATATGATTATTCCTGAAGAATCTCTGCCGGTAAAAATGTCGGCTTACACACCGTGTTTCAGAAAAGAAGCCGGTTCTTACGGAAAAGATATTTCAGGGATTATCCGCCAGCATCAGTTTAACAAAGTGGAGCTTGTCAAAATTGTTCATCCCGATGAGAGTTTAAAAGAACTTGAAGCCCTGCTTGCTGATGCTGAATCTATTTTACAGGCCCTTGAGCTGCCTTACAGAGTCGTAAGTTTATGCACGGGAGACATGGGTTTTTCATCCGCAAAAACCTACGATATTGAGGTGTGGTTTCCGTCACAAAACAAATACAGGGAAATCTCATCCTGCTCTACTTTTCTTGATTTCCAGGCTAGACGGGCTATGATTAGATACAAGTCAAAGTCTACGGGAAAAGTTCAGTACGCCCATACGTTAAACGGTTCAGGGCTGGCTGTAGGCCGAACATTTGCAGCGCTGATTGAAAACTGTCAGCAACAGGACGGATCTGTTATGATTCCAACTGTGTTACATCCCATGTTAGGAGTTTCTACATTAGTACCGTAAAAAAAGTTCCGTCCGGTTTTGAAGACCAAAGCAAAACCTACATTCATTTTTTTAAAGCGCTGGCTAATGAAGAGCGTCTTCAGATTATTTTGCTTTTACATCAGAACGGAGAAATGTTCGCACAGGATGTAGAACGTCATTTTTTCCTTGAACAATCTACAACCTCCCATCATCTCAATACATTGAGACGGGCTAAAATCACGACAACCCGAAAAGAAGGCCGCAAAGTGTTTTATGCGCTAAATACCAAAGAATTTGGGGATATTTTAAGCTCGTTTTTAGCCTTACTGACCTAAAGAAAAAATGGCATACATGATTTTCAAAAAAAATGTCGATATATCATCTGTAAGTGTAACCATGGAGGAGGTTAAGTATGAGTAATCGTTCTTATTCTGACCAACCGTTACCCATTCAAGATGAGGATATGATTTCCTTTGAGGAAGATGAAAACCTGGATTTACCGGTTTCAGCTGAGAAACATAACCTGTTTAAGGGAATATTAAAAAATATCCTGCCTTATTTAGGTTCTGACGAAGGAAAGATTGTACTGACACTGGTTATGGTAGCGTTAAAACTGGAAGGTATTGTAGGTAAAGAGTTAAACCACAAGGAAACCAATATGGTGAATGTGATTAACGATGCAATCCTGAGTGAGCCCAGTAAAAAACGGCAGGCCTTACAGCTGGCCAGAAAATTATTGGAGTAAGTATGTCACACACAAACTCTGAGTTTTATAAAAATCTTCGACCGTCTGAACAACTGGCTAACATGGCAAAAGAAAAGCTGGATGCCCTTGGTGGCGACACCTCACATCTTAAAAAGCAGCTGGACGATGCCTTAAATCCAGGTCCAAAAACCAATGTATCGGATGCCTTTAAAATCGAAGACGGACTGTATTAACGGTGTGTTATGCAAATTCAAAGCTCGAATCAACATTTGGATCCTCAAAAAAAACAACAGCAGCAAAAAGCTGTTGATGCTGCCGTAGCCTTTTCTGCCGCACTGGATGCCACAACCAAAAATATCGGCTCCATCATGCCTACCGAAGACAGCCACAAACAACAATTCAAACAAAAAAAAATCACAACCGTAAAAGCTACTGAGACAGAACAAGAAGAATCTGAAAGCGAAATACTGGCCAAAACCGTTACAGAAATGGCCAAAAAATTAAAATCGCTGGCAGAGCTGGAACGAAACGGGCTTGGCCTGTAAACTATCTGCATGTCTCAACGTTTGGTAAGCGGCATTCAGCCGACCGGAAAAATGCACCTTGGCAATTATTTGGGAGCCGTTAAAAACTGGCTGTCTCTGCAAGGGCAATACGACTCGTATTTTATGATTGCGGATTTACACTCGTTGACCACGGTTTACGAAAATCCGGCTCAATTGCGGGCAGATAAGCTTGAGCTGGCCACGGATTTACTGGCAGCGGGTATCGATCCGAATACGGCCTGTCTGTTTTTTCAATCGGATGTGCCTGAGCATAGCGAGCTTCACCTTATTCTTTCGATGATGACGCCAACGCCCTGGTTAACTCGGGTTCCTACCTATAAAAGTAAAATTGATGATATTAAAGACAAAGACCTGGATACCTATGGATTTTTAGGCTATCCGGTGTTGCAGAGTGCGGATATTTTAGTGTACAAAGCTGACGTGGTTCCGGTGGGGAAAGATCAATTGCCTCATCTTGAGCTGGCGAGAGAAATCTGCAGGCGGTTTAACCACTTCTACGGGACTGTATTTCCGGAGCCTCAGGATATGCTGACGGAACATGCGGTTCTACCCGGCCTGGACGGGCGTAAGATGTCTAAAAGCTACGGGAACACCATTCCGCTGAATGAAACCAGCGAGCAGACCCAAAAACGGGTAATGAGCATGTTTACCGACCCTACCCGGCTTCGGCGTACAGATCCGGGACATCCGGAAAGCTGTCCGGTATATAGTTTTCATCAGACGTTTTCCGATCCTGCCAGAACCCTCGAAATTGCCGAACAATGCAAAACAGCTGTTCTGGGCTGTGTAGATTGCAAAAAAGAATGTGCGGCTCAGGTAATCACCTATTTAAAGCCTTTCCGTGAAAAAAGAGAGGCCTTCTCGACCAATCCCGATGAAGTTAATCGATTGTTAAAACAGGGTGCTGAAAAAGCAAGAGGAATTGCATCGGATACCCTAAAAACGGTAAAAAAAGCCATCGGGTTATGAACATCCCGTTTAGCGTTATCGACTGGGACAGCGTGCCCAAAACCCTGCATCCCGGAGAAACCGGAACGGCAACCTGGCAAACCGTATCCTTTGAGGGATTACGCATACGAAAAGTGTGTTACTCGGCAGGTTATAAAGCCGACCACTGGTGCGAAAAAGGCCATCTGATTTTCTGCATCAAAGGGTCTTTCGACAGCGAGCTTTCAGACGGTACCACTCACACCCTGCATGAAGGTATGAGTTATATCGTGTCTGATGACCTTAGTTCTCACCGTTCCACTAGTGAAAACGGTGTAGAGCTTTATATTGTAGACGGTCAGTTTTTAAGCAACGATACTACAACAATACGTTAATTTTATAACATAGAACTCGGATAACTTTCACTTGAAAAATACTGGGCTTGTGGAATAGCAGTAAGAGATACAGTACTTCCCGTGTACTCGCCGTGGGATCTGTACGCACTTTCTGGAAAATACGCCTGATGGCCAGAGCCGTCTCCCTCGGTTTGTTTTAAAAAAACAGGACTCTGATAATTTCCACTGGAACGGTTCTGGGCTTGTGGAAGGATCGACATTTCAGCAGTAAGTAAGACAGTAGTGTCCATGGCCACGTCACCACCCAGAGTTTTTCCATTTGAAAGGCACTGGGTTTGTGAAATATTTATCAGTCTATCAGTAAGAAAGATAGCTTCTTGGGCCTTGCCATGTGATCTGTAGGCACTTTCTGGAAAACACCCCTGACGACCTCCTTTTGCTTGTCTCAATACAGGAATTGGATCATCCTGATTTATAGAATAGCTACTCAAATTCTCTTTAATAGGATCAAACGTTGATTGAGCAAGATGAAAAAAATTTTTAGTCTGGTCAGGTCCAAATAAAATATCGCTTAATTGTTTTTTTTGAGGATCGGTCAAAACTTTGCTTAATGTAATCAATCCTTTTTCAAAAGTAAAAAAACGGGAATGTAACGTAATCAGGTTTGGACCAGAAGCAGAACCAGATGTACGTGACTTTAAAAAATCAATAAGCTGAGTCTTTGCTTGTTCATCTACACTACCCATTAGGCGTCTACCCTGCAAAATAGTTAACAAATTACGAGATGTTTCTTTTACCATTTTTTGTTTGTTTGCACTGGATACCGTGTCAGAAAAACCAGGGTTGGGTCTACGTTGAGAAACCGTTTGTTTACGAAAAAAATGTTGAACATTTGGGTTAGATCCAATCATAAAAGTCTCCTTGTTTTATAAAAATGTTGTATCTTAAAAGCTACCGCGTCTCCCAAGTATGTTATGCATTGGTCCATGCATTGGGACTATCGGGTGAATTGCATCAGGAGCTTGTTGGAAAAAATTGGCATAACCAACAAGAGCAATACCATTAAGGTTTATTGGAGGAACAACAGGGGGGTGAACACTCCCGGAAGTTTGACCTGTCAGAATTTGTGTATCACCACCTGTAACTGCACCCACCGGGAGTAAAGGAAGAATATGTTTTTCATACATAAACACGTTTTTCAAGTGTGATAATGTTGGCTCAGAAAAACGAAAAGAGTTTTTATCAAATAAGGGTCCAAATAAAATAGTTGATAACTCACTTAGAGCAGCTCTATCCTCTAACGACTTAACAAAACATATTAAATGGCTATCAAAACTTCTCTGATGTGTAATAGATTCTGATCGATTTTGATCTTTTTTATCGGTAGAGAAGCGCTTCAAAAAAGTCGTAAATAATTGTTTTGCAGCAGCATCCCCCTTACAACCACTACCTCTTTTCATAATAGAGATGAGTGAACATACCGCTATGCTAATGTTTGCTTGTTTTTGTTTTTCTACCTGCTGTGCTGGAGAAAGTGTGTTGCCCGTGCGCACAATGACTCGAGGCCTGGTTTGATGAACTGATACGGATGAACCCCCCGACAACATAAATATTTCCTGCTTTCATTTTATACGTCTACCCTTTAACACTGGCTTATCGTAAAAAGTTTATAAAAATTTCATGGGGATAGATTAAAAAGACATTCGCCGGAGTGGTTGAACCGGTAATACATTACCTTCCTGAAGAAACTGATGAAAAAAATCGGGGTTGAAAAGCTCTATCGGTGGCGGCGGAATTGGAACATCATTGTGTGGCAACAAGTTAAAATCGATTAAAGGAAGAATATGTTTTTCTCTAAAAAAAGTTTTTTTCAATTTCGCTAAAGTTACGGCTGTAAAATGAAAAGGATTTGCCTCTGAGGATCCTTGTTCTGGAGCTCCTCCAAACAAGATATCAAATAAAGTTCGTAACGTATCCCGACTATCAAGCACTGTAACCAACCGAATTAAATGGCTATCAAAAGTTCGTTGATTAGCAAACAATTCAGATCGATTTTTTATCTGTCTATCTTCGCCTTTTAGTGTTGTTAAAAAATGGATAAGATCAGTTTTTGAATTTTCATCTGCACGACATCCTGTTTTTGTCTGCATAATGGTTATTAAGGAACTCGCAGCCAAACGAATTTGAATGTCCTTTTCTTTTCTCGACAGTTTGCCTGGGGAAAGATTTTTATTGAAATCATTTATTACATGTGCTCGTTGTGTTGCTACAGATACTGGTGGGAATTGAACTCCGTACATAAAAAATCTCTACTTTCATTTTTCTGTTTCTTCAACGTGTGGTACAGCGGTGAATGTCGTCATGGCTCAGCTTTATACCCAGGTTATTTTTCATTTAAACGTTAAAACCCGATGACAAGTTCATCATTTTTACCAAAAATTGGTTAACAGTTTGTAAACCGCTAAACAATAAGCCATGTAACAAACTGTTAATAAGTACGAAAAAATCATATCGAAAAAATTCGCTGCAATTAATTACAAGTTCGTTCGATAAGCCGGCAGAACAAAACGTTCATTTTTTACATTGACAAACAAATCCTGCGAATGATAGAAAGGAAACCTCTTCAAAAGATTCACTCTGTTTATTTCACACTATTAAAGGGGTTATTATTTTCCAAACCGGAGGATTTTGCCCATGCCTCAATTTAAAGTTATTGCCACGCCAACTGCTGAAATTCCGTCATGGTTTTATACTCAAGCTCCTGAAGTAACGCTTTTAAATTTGTTTTTAGGGCGTACGCCTGATGATAGAAGTCCTCTCAGGTTCCCAGAACCTCCACAGTTTAGACATCTAACCAGAAGACACAGTGAGCTTGGTTTACCAGCATTTAGGCCAGCACAAACTCGGGATGATAATGTTTACAGACGTGAAACAAGAGTTCCTCAATCACCATTTATTTCAGCCCTCCATGCGTTACTTTTTCAGGCCGCTACAACAAGACAAGAACCTGAACAGCCTAAAACAACACCACCAAAACCAATCATGGTTTATTCTGCATATGAACCTCCGGTTTTACCACCTGGAACTCTACAGAAAGCAGGCGTTGTTGCCGCAGGTGCCGTAGGTTTTGAAGGGTGGTGGAGAACACTAATGGCCACCCTTATGGGCCGAGTCATTGCAGATCCCAAAACAGCCATCCCTCAAACAAGAGCTATTCTTCAAAAAGAAGGGTTTTTCAGATACATGGTTAATGCCGGCACTTTGGCTACAACCAGGCCCCTTCTTCTTGTTGGCGGACCTGTAGTTTCATCATTAAATCCATCACATCCAATTTGGAATAGCGTAGGATTAACCATAACTGAAACAATGCTATTAGTCCCTTCACAGGTTGTGAATGCCGTACATGACAAAAAAAGCATCAACATGCCGGAACTCCGTAGAAATCTACTCTCTCCACTCCCATTTACAAGCAACCTCATATTCAACACAACGGCCATGTACCTGATGACTACAAGCGATGCTACGGTTAAAGAATTACGTGAAAAAAACCCTTTCGGTTTTAATGTGTTGTTAGGACAACTTTGTGTAGGAACAAGTCACCTTTTTAATTATGCAGCAACCGTTCAACAACAAAACAAAGGGTTTTCAGTACAAGATACATTTAAAGCAATCATTAATGACCCTCAAACCCCAGTAAAACTAGGAAAAAGCATAGTAACCAGAGGGATAAATATAGGGCTTGGCATGACCATTATGAATCTGATAAAAAGTGCTTTTTTCCCCTCTGGGGCAGATCCTGTATCGCCATCACCCAAAACGCCGCCTGCCCCACAAAGTGATCCAAAACCATCTGAAAAAACAGATAGTACGATGCAGGGGGTACTGGGCCGGCGCCATTCCATGATGTCAGTTTCACAGTTCCCAACAGGGGTACTGTTTCAACAACAAAGACTCATTGGGTCAACACCCGTACAACAACCTCAAACAGTAAGCAGGTCAAACACGGTTACAGAATCACCTAAACAACCAGTATTTGATCCGTTTGAATATCCGTGGGGTTAAAATGGGGGGCCGACAATGTACAAATACATCACCGTTGTACGTGTCCCCACGGACATCGGACTTCTGGTTCAGCTTGGATTTCCTTCTGACTTTTTAGAACCATCAAAGGATCAGGTTAAAACTTCGTTATTTCCTGATCCAAAACTATCCGGTCTTGCACAACCGTTTATTGATGCCGTTGTAAAATTAAAACGTCCGCATGACTGGACAACCCTACAAGGGAAATCCATTGCCATCTGCATGACCTGCACCAATGGGGCCGGAGACTTTACCTTTGCCAAGCTGCTTTACAAAGCATTCGAACAGCAAGGTGCAAAACCGACACTGATATTCCTGCCAGAGATATCCACCTATTGGGACAAACCTCTGGAAAGTTTTTTTACAGAGCAACTGGCCCTGGAAAAACAAAAGGGAACACGGATTCTGTTTGGAAAAACAAAGCGATTTTTTGATCCGCCATTTTTATCAGACGGGCCAAACTCCAATACAGCCGTAGCATTCACACCGGATATAGCCGTTACAACACCAGGGTTAAAACAATCAACCACAACATTTTCAACAAATTTATTTAAAGAGGTACCAAGACTCTGGATTAATGAGCCTGGATTTTTATACAAGGATGAATACGACAGGTTTTATAGTGAGTCTTTTACCATAGGACTTGGGCTTGGACCGGATGGAATCGGGTTGCCTTTGCCATTGGCAAACAGCTCGATTCCTGATCATCCTGCAAAAAGAGTACGAACAAAAGACACACAACATCCTGACATGGGTACAAGTGCGGAATCTGCAGGATCGCTGCATTTTTGCTATCACTATCTGGAAGCCTACAGAGATGCTTATTTATATCTGGCTTGCGCTCAGGAAAAAGAACGATCAACGGATATTCATCTGATATCCCGCTCCTGGAAAGATACAACCAACATGCCACGCTCGATACTTATCTGTTTCGAGCAACGTGAGCCTAAATTCCCCATGTATCTGGATAAGCAACTTCTAGGTGAATTGGGTATAGGAAAAGTGGTCTATTATGCAGGTCCGAAAGAAACAACAAAACCTGTAACGCTTGATGTGGGTGCCGGGAAAACACTAGTAGTTGAAGATCCTTTCCCTATTTCGCCTGAGGTATTTGACAGATATAACAGCCAGGCATCACGAACTATTCAGGGAAAATCGGGGATGAATTCGTTATCAGCCAGTATCGTGTCTGAAGTGCCGGTATTTAACGAAGTGTTATGGGACAACCGAGTGATGGTTCAGGAGCTTGAGGATTTTGCAGCCTCAAAAAATATGTTGTTGGTTCAAGCTTTTTTCAAAGCATGCCGAAGTCTGGTATCCAACAACAGCTACCAGGAAACCTATCCGTCCTCCGAGGTTACCGTAGAAGGATTCAGAGACGAAGCCTCCACCAACACAAACGACTACACCCGACTTTCCCACCTCATTCACCATCCCTTGTTTGCAGAACAATACAAGCAGTTTTGCGGGATTATTCAATCAGAAAGGAGTGCTATTCCGCTTATTTTCAATGCAGTAGTTGATCTTATAGAAGAACCGTCACGTATAAGCCGGTTATAACATTTAGAGTTAACAAGGAGAGATTTATGAGTACAGGAGCAGTAGTAGCAACCGTAAACACAGCCCTTAGAACAGGATCAAGAGTTGTAATAAACCATACCAAAAACACAGTAAAAGACTTATCGAATACAGCAAAACTCAAAGCAAAACTATTAAGAAGTTCGGGACACGCACGAACTTTCACCGGTACGTTTAAACACACGGGACAGCAAACGTCTAATAAAGTACACAGAACCTATGGAGGAAAAAAACCAGAGAACACCCACTTACAAACAAAACACAGTCATCATTATGAGCACCGAAGATACAGCTTAATTACGTTCCCCACCTTTCAACCACAAATAAAAGATAACCTCGGTACAGACATTGTGGTGCCCCTAAAACAAACAAAAGCAAAACCAAAAAAACAGCAACCAGTACCGGTAGAGCAATCACCTGCAATGATCCGCCTGCTTAGTGAACCTGTGCGCCAGCCTGTCATAACAATGCTTGAACAAACATCGAATAGCGTTCAAGTCACACTATCAACAGAAAGTCCTTCACAACGTGTTCAACAGGCAACTCCAAAAGAAACCGTTCAGGACTTCGGGCAACTAAGTAGTGTTCTGGATATATTAGAAAAAAATCCAGGCGCTTTGGCAGATTCAAGAGAAGTGGCTCAACTTGTTGCTCAATTATCAAAAGAATTAAACATCCCAAACCCAATGGCACCTCAACGCAGAGCAACAATAAGCTTTGGCTCCGCAACTGTAGCACTGCCAAGTATATTTCCTATGGGCACCACTACAGCGTTTCCAAGCAGTTCATCACCATTTGGACGTGTTCATGCAAGACACCTCCACAGCATAGCCTTTACAGATTCCGGTGTTGGCGGACTCTTCTTCCTTTATGATGCCCTTCAAAAATTACTTCCTGTACTTCTTGATGCAGCAAAACAGTATAAACTTGAAGACAGACCTGTAGAATTTGTACACCTTGGAGATACAGCCAATGCACCTTACGGAGGAAAAACCCGTGAGCAAATCGCAGAATTGACCATAGGACTTATTCGAGCCTCCAATCAGGTTTCTGATGCCATCGTTGTTGCCTGCAACACAGCCTCAAGCACTAGGCCCATGATTTGGGATTCTCCAGCTGTACGCAGTATTGTGTCTGAAAAACCGGTTTTAACCTTAATTGAAGACAGCGCGCAGGCTTTATACGAGGCTTCGACCAAACAGATAGTTACAGGATCTGATGGTGAAAAAACCCTGTATATCGGATTTTTAGGAACGCCAGCATTGGTGGACAGTGGCAGATATCAGGACACATTAAGAGCTATCCACAAAAAAGCCATCGAAGACGGACAGATTCCTGTAGGCACAAAACTTGAGATTGTTGCGTATGGACCAAAAGAATGGGTTGCAAATATCGAAGCTGGAAAAACAGATATATTAAATTTAAAAGTAGCTGAAGATATGGCTGTACTTAAAGGAAAGGCAGGAGCCGAACATATTAAAATATGGGGAAGTTACTGCACACATTTCCCTTACGTTACAGAAGGCATTCTTAAGGTTTTAGATCCAGACAAATCCAAAGGCATCGCCATGTTAAGCCAGGGAGCTATTTTTGCGGAAAAGCTGGCAACAATCTTTAGGGCCGAACTTGCTCAGGATTTTGAACACAGAGAAACCGTATTAACAACAGAACAGGCAGAAAAATTCTTAGCCAATTATTTTCAAATACGGTCCTTAATTTCAGGACAAAACCAGGATGCCGTACAGTTTGCCGCCTCACAATTTAATCCAGAGCTTGCATTAAAAACCATTTTTGGTGGACAATATCCAACACCACCAGTTTCACAATAAAAAGGAGACCATTATGACGTTCAAAAAAAGGTTCCTCAGTGTCTTTACAGCGGTAGCCCTTGTAATCTCAGTTATGAGTTCAACATTTGCCGCAGACAAGCCTTATGTTCTGGGATTTGGAGACTCTGGCGTTGGCGGATTGATTTTTGCCATTGATGCCTACAAAGAGCTTCTGCCGTTTCTGATTCAGGTTCAATCCAAATATGAAGTATCGTTTAAGTTTCACCATATCGGTGATACCAAAAATGCACCTTACGGTAGCAGACCGCCTCAGGAAATCCGGGCCTTAACCAAAGACTTTATGGATTATTTAGGTAAAGATGCGGACATCGCTGTTGTTGCCTGCAATACCGCATCCACGGTGTATGACAAAGATATGACAGACCACCTGTCTGCAACAATTCCAAATACCCGCACCATGGCTATTATCGAAAAAAGTGCAGACACCTTGTATAAAAAAGGGAAAGTGGTTACCAAAGACGGTAAAAAAACACTGTATCTTGGCGTTCTGGCTACACCTGCTACCATCAAAAGTGGCCAATACCAGCGTGAGCTTGAAAGAATCCATGCAGAGCGTTTAGGAAAAGAAGGTGTTCAACTGGTTATTTTGACCTACGCGCCTCAAACCTGGGTGTATAACATCGAACATGGCGTTGACACAAAAATTACAAAAGCGGATGTTGAAAAAGACATGACTGCTTATCTTGCCAACCCTCAAACAAAAGACATGACAGCGGTTGGATTATTCTGCACCCACTACCCGTTCTTCAAAAAAGATCTGGCAACAATTTTTTCAAAAGCTGGTCATAAAAATGTAGCCTTCATCGCACAGGGTGCTTTGTTTGCAGGCAAAATCAGAAAAGAAATTGAAGAGGATATTGCAGCTGGAAAACTTCAAAAACGGGCCAAACCTCTTGCTGTAAAAGCTGTAGCAAAACCGGATATTATTTCTGACATTACCGGTGAAAACATCAATGAAGTAAAAGATGTGGTAAAAACCATCGCACCTGAACTTCTGACAAAAATTGATTTTAACTACAACGTAAAATTAAAATAGGCTTTATATTATAGGCCTCAATCTGGAGGAGTTGCTCCCGAAGGTTGAGGCACAGCCTTTTTATTGTTAAAAAACCGAATCTGTAACTGCCCATTTGAATCTTTAAACACTTCTACTGTATCTGGATTATCATCCGCAATTTCCGCTCTGTACCGACACTGATAAAATAAAACATCTCCAAGAAAAACTTTAGGTTTGAGTAAAAATTTTTGACCGGCTTTAGCCTTAAAAACTTTCTCAGGAATATCAAAAAACAGTGTTTTTGAAAACCCGTAATGAACCTTGATATGGGTCATATAAGCAGGAGTCACCATATAGCCTTTGGGAACCGCCACTTTAACATCGGTGATCAGGACTTTAGATACAGACTCCGTAAAATCAAAAAACAACGGAGTGAGGTATAAAAACGGCATAACCGTATCTTCAAAATCAACCCGTTGACGCTTGTAGGTGGAAATCATGGATGCAAAAAGACTGCAGGTTTCCAAAAGCAACAGCAATTTTTCTTTTAATTTGCCATGAAAACTATTGGTACCTGTCGATGTTTTCTTAACAGCTTTTGTTAATGTCGACCATTCCTGCACAGAACCTGTATCAAAATCAGGACATTTAATATCAAAATCAGGACATTTAAAGATTGTTTTCAAGTTGGAATTCCATAAAACCAATACTTTTTTAACATTTACCACACTCACTTTATACATATCCAGCAAATAGCCTTTTGAAGCGGCATATTCGGAAGAAACTCTGTAGAACAGGAATTCAGAATGTTGCAGTTCTGTTCTAAATGCGTCTCCTGTTGGGGCACGAACAACAACGGTCTCATCATCAAATTCAGGAGGAAGTTGAAGCTGGCTTAGGGCCTGGTTCGACATATGCTTTACATTTCCAGCCAACAGAATCAGCTGGGTAATCTGATCCAAAAAACCATCCAGCGATTGCTTGGGGAAAAAAGCAACTGCAAATTTAAAGCTGGAATAATACGACTGCAGGATGTTTAAGATATAACGCTGAATGGTCAACATCTGCTTCAACGCATTTTCAACCGAACGTTCAGCCGCATTTAAAAAGCTTATTTCAGAGTTAAACCAGGTGATAAGACCGCCGTTGTACAGCAACAGCATTGTATAAAACAAAGGTACGGCTTTATTAACAATGACCACCGATTGCTCAGGATCCGAAGGCATACCTTTCAAAGGTTCCAACGCAGAAAACAACAGTGGATTTACTTTTTCAAATACAGACTCAAATACATAACGCATAGGCAATCCCAGGGTATGTACACGCATAAACTGGCCGGCTTTTGCAGGATCTACTACATCGATGAAACAAATAATCGGGCCAGAAGCAAATGAAAAATCACCGTTGCATAAATCGTCAGCAACAACGTGCATAACCCTGGAATAAAAACTGGTAATATCGTTTTTATCAGCACGAGGAAAAAAGTCATTCATAATGCTGGCCATTTTAAATAAAGACCGCCAATGATCCCGGATACCCTGTTTATCGCTTAAATCAATACTATCCAGCATATAAAAAACCTGACTGGCCACAGGGTACAATGCATCAAGCATATGTCGGGGCTGAGTTTTACACAGTCGATCAATCGAATCAATCCAGATACTGACCTCCACGACAGATTGACAGGCATTCACACAGGATTTAAGCACGGTAACACAGCCGGGAAGCTTTAAAATATGAGGTGGAATATCCTCAAAAGGCAGATCATTTGCAAATTGAGATACAAAGTCCGACACTTTTTTTGAAGATGACGCATGCCAGACAACAGCATCCCACAACAACGATCTTGGTAAAGCAGGTACGGATTCTTTATCAACTACATCTGGAGGCTGGCACTTAAAAGAAAGCAACCGTTGTACAGTCGACGGTTGTCTTGGTTTATACATCATGACGGGACGTAAATGCTCTAAAAACGACACATGATCCGGGTTTAATTCACCACCCAGTTTTTTGTTGGCCCAGGTATAAAAATCGTCCAATGTTCTGGAAAGTTCCGGCTGCTTTTTTAAACAAAAACAAAGGGCATCCCATAAGGTCTGGTTATCATGCCTTTTTAATGCAACCCCCAATTTTCCAATAAGAAAATCCAGATATTTTTGAAAATCTTCAGGATTATGCTCGATCAAACGCCTAATAGATAGCAAAACAGGCAAAGGAGATGGTTCTTCTTTTGCAACACTCATAATCAGCGGCATCGCTTTGGCTAAAACCGTTAAATCCATACCATCCAGAAGCTCGCTGGAATCCCGTAACGCGGTTATCAAAACGTTTTTGCACATCGATTTTTCAGCCGTAGATCCTGTATCCAGATAACGCTGCAGGGTGTCGGAAAACTCGAGTTGGCTGGTAATAGCAGGAATGGTGAAAATAGCAGCCGCTACAGGCTCAGGCTTTACCTGTCCTGAATTTGAAAAACTATGCGTTTCCGATACAACCGCAGGAACAGGCTTAGAAACCCTGGACTGTTTTTTAGGTTTGGATGTAGAGGATTGTGACCCTTTCACTGCTTTTTCAAGCTTTTCACGCAAAACAGGCAAGCATTTTGAAACATAGTGTGGAGATTTAGCCGCCAGTACAAACTGCAAAGCGTTTAACTGTTGCAAAACAGACTCCTTGGTTGCTGGGGAATTAGGCTCCAAAGATTCCTGTGAAAATTGAACAATCAACCCCTGAGGGTCCACATTTCTATTCAAACCCAAAGCGTTCAGATAAAGCCTGACAGACACCAGCTGCGTTTCTATCAGCGTCACATAGTCTTCCCAGTTTTTTTGTTTAAAAAAAGAGGAAAAATGACTATCCATCCGTTCTAAAACAGTATCAAAAGACACAGCGTTAACACCCAGGGAAGACATCATACTGTTTGGAATCGCTTCCTTTTCAAAAAACGAATGAACAGTGGCCAGAGCAATACCCAAATGTTGGAGCTGCTGATCATACACAGCAACCAGTCGTCCAAAATAGGCGATAGATCGTTGCTGCATCTCCGGGAACTCTTCAAAATGCGCCTTTAATTTTGCAACCATTGACTCGAGATACCGTGTAACCGATCTCTCAGGAGAGCGTGTAGATGCCAGATATTTAAAGACCGCAAACAAAATCACAGGCTCATGAACAGTGTTATATAGCGATAATCCCTGGGCCGCCGCAATCACAAGCTGCTGCAACTTGTCTTCATCCACCCAATGATTGGATTTAACAGAAACAGGCTTCACACAATCAATAAGAGAGTGCCCGGATAAAAAATCAAGCTCAGCCCTGGAATAAGGCCAAACGGTTGTGGAATGTATCGGTGCATCAGGGTCACATTTTACATAATCCGTAATATCAATATGATGAGTATGATTGGTAAACGGAACAATATTCCCAGGATTTTTTGAGTTAAAAAACTTGATTTCAACCGGTTTTTCTCCCACTTTAAAAAACTTATACAACACCCAGTGTTCATTAGCATACACACGTTTAAAATAGATTTTTTTTGGATCAGTTACGTACAAGTCGGGATTACCGTAAAAAGACGTGGCGACTATATGCAAAGCAGGCAAAAAACGGGACTCAAAAACAGGAGAACTACAACCAAAGCTATTGTGTTGAATGGGAAGATTTGGAATCCAGAACGAAAAATCCAGATCACTGGGAGGTTTTATATGTCCAGCCACAAAACGTGCAGCCGAACCGCCAAAGGTTACAAGCTCGGGCTCGAACTCATTAATCGAGGCACAGGTAAACAATAAATCCCCTACCCACTCGGGAACAACGACCTTAAATCGGGCTTTATCCACAACCTCGCCTCTGACAAAATGAGCAGACGCAATGGTTTTTGGCTTTATAACAGTCAGTACACAACTGAGTATTTTAGTAATCACACAGGCACCTTCCCGATGCCCCTTTAAGTATCTAGTTCGGTTTTTTTACGATAGAGACAACGCTGCCGCCAAACGGCAGAAACGACCATTTTAAATGATACAAAAGAAAATTTTCAATATTTAAAATAGTTTTCAACGCAGTATTTACAACAGGATGAGGACCACCGAGGTTAGAGCTTTCACGAAAATAAACATGTTGAAACATGCGCACTGCGAACATAAGAGGAAACAAAAAACAATTCCAGAAAAACGTGGATTGCACTGAAAAACCAGCTTTCACCAGCGCATTTTTTAATGAAGAAGGCACATAACGTCGTTTATGATGATTGACTACATCATGATGGCTCCACAACATCATAAAGGCCGGAACACCTACAAATAAGGTTCCTCCAGGCTTTAAAACACGATACCACTCGGTTAATGCCTGATGCTCTAGCTCTAAATGCTCCAACACATCAGACGCAATAATAATATCGAAAGACTGATCCTCAAAAGACAGTTTCTGGGCATCCATAACGGAAACCCTGTCTCCCATTTTTTGACGGGCCCGGTCAATCGCCACATCACTGATATCAATGCCTGTCAGATCATTAAAGCCCAAAGCCTGAAGCTGTTGCTGCAACACTCCACCCGAACATCCAATTTCAAGAATGCGGGATTGTCTGGAAAATTGTTTTAAAAAAGGCATCCATAAACGGCGGCGAGACACAAACCACCAATGGGTGTCTTCCAGATTATGGTAGGTATGCTCGAAATTTCCATCCATGGTTAGAGTTTTCTGATCTCAACAGTTGAATGCAAACGTTGCTGAGCCGAACCAATAAAAGTCCCTTCCAATGGCGCACATAACTGAGGAAAAGCCGAGGCACAGATATCCACATGGCCTTCGCCAGCCACAATACCGTAAGTGGGATCGTAACCGCACCATCCTGCACCTGGCAAAAACACCTCCACCCAGGCGTGAAGCTCGCTGTTCTGGGCACGAAATTCATCGAAAAAATACCCGCTCACAAATCGGGAAGCAAGACCGGCATATCGCACACAGGCCATGAATAAAACGGCAATATCACGGCAGCTTCCAGCACCACGCTGTAAGGTTTCATGAGGTTGAAACGGCCAGCCAAATTCGCGATATTCCTTGGTAATCTGACGGGACAACACATAGGTTAACTGATGTAAAAAGGTTAAGGTTTGACGATGATTGGCTTCCAAAACATCTTCAGCAAAGGTTCGAATACTTCTGGGATAATCATGATGTTGTAAAAATGGCTCCAACAGTTCTTTTTCCAGATCGGAATACGTTAACGGAAGCGTATAGGCATCCTGAGGGTAGAGACTAAAAATGGATGTTGACGGTAAGGTACTAAGCTCTGAAACTGTTTTAATCGCCAGATGATTGGTGTGCCCCGAGAAAAAAAGGTGGTGGGCCAGACTGCCTTCAAAGCCCTGAATCAGGGTATTTTGAACAGGAGCCGGATCGATATGCAACGCAAAGTCCATCAAACGCTGACGCTGACTGTGACGGGGCATCAGACGCAGCATATGTGGATTTAATGAAATGGAATCTGTATAAAGATATTCGGTGTTATGAGTAATTTGTAAACGCATCTTAGTGTTTTTGTGTGGTGGTATAGAATAAGGTGTAGGTCATATTTCCGATTTCAGCGAGGTCATCCTGAATCGTGCCCAGCCCTATCATAAGAGCCTGAGTCGATGATTCTTCAATATCCTTGCACAGTCTGCTGATACAGATTTCAACAGGCAGCATCGGAGCATCCAGATCGTGTCCTGTCATGGAAAAAATCGATTTTTTAAGGCGCATCATGTTATAACGTAACGAGCCTGGGAATCGGGTACTGTGAAGCAAAAACTCGGCAATACGTGACGGAGCCAGGATCTGATGTTCCCGTTTGAACATTTCAAATCCGCTCATGGAACGTAAAACCGATGTCCATTGTACAAAATCCAAACTGGTTGCAGTAGACTGCCCCAATGTATTCATGCGGTTATATTTCACCATCATTAACCGTGTCAGCTGATCCGCCCGTTCCAAATGTCGTCCCATTTTAGCAATATGCCACTCCGTCGACCGAAGTAACGTATGCTGAGCCATTCCGGCAATACCATAAGACACCAATAAAATATGATTAAAAAACGGTAATAAATGTTCAGCATTCCACCCTTTTTTAGGTTGAGGCTGATTCACATGCCAGTACAGATGATTGATCTGCTCCCACATTTCCGTGGAAATTCGGTCACGAATGGTTCTGGCATTTTCTCTGGCTTCCCAGATACACGATACAATGGAATTGGAATGACGACGGTCAAACACCAGAAACTGGATAATCGATTCTGCCGAATAATCCGTATACAGATTCTGGAATTGCTCTAAATCACCTGCAAATTCCAACAGCGGTTTCCAGGGATCCTGAAAATCAGGAGGAAGATCCATCACCAGATGCACATGCACCTCGGTAAACCGGGTCATCTGCTCTACCCGTTCCAGATAACGGTTCATCCAGTAAATCGAATCAGCAACGCGGCTAAGCATGACTATTCCCCTCTCCCAGTACCCACGTATCCTTGCTGCCTCCGCCCTGTGACGAATTCACCACCAGAGACCCTTTACGAAGCGCTACCCGGGTTAATCCACCCGGCAATACATAGAACTCTTTCCCGTATAAAACATAGGGTCTTAAGTCCACGTGACGCCCTTCCAGCTGACCATCAATAAACGACGGTGCTCTTGAAAAGGTAATGGTAGGTTGTGCGATATAGGTACGAGGGTTATCCAGAATACGCTGTTTAAACACATCCTGTTCCTCTTTTGTGGAATGCGGGCCAATCAGCATCCCGTAACCGCCGGCATCGTTGGCTGTTTTTACAACCAGTTTATCCAGATTATCCAGCACGTAAGCACGCTGGGAATCATCAGCACAGATATAGGTTTCAATATTGGGAATCAACGGGTCTTCACCCAGATAATATTTAATAAGTTTAGGAACAAAGGCATACACGACTTTATCATCAGCCACGCCGGTTCCTGGGGCATTAACCAGGGCCACACGGCCTTTTCTGTAGACATCGAAAAGTCCGGGAACGCCTAAAACAGAGGTTGGATTAAAAACTTTTGGATCTAAAAACGTATCATCAATTCGGCGGTACAGCACATCGATTTTTTGAAGGCCCGCAGTTGTTCGCATCATCAAATAGCCATCATGTACAACAAGATCCTGAGCCTGAACCAGTTCTATTCCCATGTGTTTGGCCAGACAGGCATGCTCGAAGTAAGCCGAGTTATACACCCCCGGCGTCAAAACCGCCATCACAGCCGGCTGAACCGGAGACACATAGCGCATCAGGTCGGCCAGTTTATGCGGATATTCCGACACCGTCTGGATATTGAGTTTCCCCATCAAGGTTGAATACGCCCGCTTCATAATTTCACGGTTTTCCAACACGTACGCCACCCCCGACGGACAGCGGATATTATCTTCCAACACAGCAAACTCACCATTCGGCTGTCTTATCAAATCCGTCCCTGCAATATGACTCCAAATCTGCTTCGGCGGAGTAAATCCTTCACAGGGTTTTAAATAATCTTTGCTGCTTAGCACAATATCCTCAGGAATAATTTTATCCTTGAGAATCTTTTTATCGTTATAAATATCCTGTAAAAATAAATTCAGGGCCAAATTACGCTGTTTTAATCCCTGATCCAGCACTTTCCATTCCTGTGCCGCCACCATTCTGGGAATAATATCCAAAGGAAAAATACGTTCAGTATTGGCACCGCCGTCATCATGGTAGACGGTAAACGTAATGCCCAGCGACATTAACGCTTTTTCAACAAAAGTCTGGCGGGTGCTTAATTGTTTTTGAGGCAGGGATTTTAAATAGTCAGCTACATCGAAAAAAGCAGGTCTGATACCCCCTTTTTCATCAATCATTTCATCAAAAAAACCTGCCGTGTTGTAGCTAGAAAAATCCACTCTTAATCCAGGGGATGCCAAGCCTTTGCTACCGCAGCAGCTACTTTGTAGGCAATAGATTTATCCAGTACGGAAGGAATGATTTCATCTACAGTAGGCTGAGGCAAACAGTTTGCCAACGCCAGAGACGCTGCAATCTTCATGTTTTTGGTAATAATTTTAGCGTGAGCATCAATAGCCCCTCTAAAAATACCCGGGAAAGCCAGAACATTGTTAACCTGGTTCGGGAAGTCACTTCTTCCGGTTCCAACAATGAAGGCTCCACCGGCTTTAGCCTCATCCGGCATAATTTCAGGAACAGGGTTAGCCATAGCAAGTACAATCGATTTATCGTTCATTAATGCAATCATATCCGAGGTTACAACATTTGCAACACTCACCCCGATAAACACGTCCGCGCCTACAAGAGCATCGGATAAGGTACCGGTAATGCCGTTATAATTGGTTTTTAAGGCCAGTCTCATTTTTTCAGGAGAATCGGCCACATCCTGTCTGTTTTCAGACAAAATGCCTTTTGCATCGCAAACCAGAATTTCTTTTAACGGTTCAGGCAGCATTGGATCGTGACCCATGCACAGCAACAACTCAGCAATCGCCGTTCCTGCAGCACCGCTTCCGTTAATGACTACTTTTAAGTCAGACAGGCGTTTACCTGCCACTTTTGCCGCATTAATGACTGCAGCCAAAACAACAATCGCTGTTCCGTGTTGATCGTCATGGAAAACAGGAATGCCTAAATCCTGCAGCGCAAGTTCGATTTCAAAACAACGGGGGGCTGCAATATCTTCAAGATTAATGCCAGCAAAAACCGGAGCAATATTCCGAATGATATTAATCACTTCCACCGTATTTTGAGAGGTCAGGCAAATAGGAAAGGCATCAAGCCCCGCATATTCCTTAAATAAAACGGCTTTTCCTTCCATAACAGGAATAGCGGCAAGGGCCCCTATATTACCAAGGCCCAAAACGGCAGACCCATCAGAAACAACTGCAACCGTATTTCTTTTGATAGTCAGCTCACTGGCTAAAGCTGGATTTTTTGCAATTTCTTCACAGACTTTTGCAACCCCAGGGGTATACGCAAGGGACAAATCGTGGCGATTTAATATCTTAATTTTCGGATGTACCTCTAATTTTCCACCAAGTTGTCGATGTAACTGAACTGATTCTTCAAAAATAGACACTTCAAAAATAGACAAGGGATTTTCTCCTTTAAGAAGGATTCATGACGTTATATAATAGGGCCACAACACTGTCTTTTCAATCCAACAATTTAGAAAGCTGATATGAGCGTTTCATTTTTTCAACAGTTATCCTTATTTTTTTTCAGCTCTCTAATACTCACCTGTATGATTATACCGCTATTAATTCATCTGTCTCACCGGTTGGGAATTGTAGATCATCCGTCTGAACGAAAAATTCACAGTAGCCCTATTCCACATCTCGGCGGCGTCTCGTTATTTTTAAGCACCTTTATCGTACTCACACTGTATTCATTTCACTCACTTCAAGCGTATTTTCCTTTATTTTTAGGCGGCAGCCTCATGCTTGGACTTGGACTTTGGGATGATTTATATCACCTGAAAGCCAGAACCAAATTATTGGGACAAATCCTCATTTGCAGCTTGACCTGGAGCCTTGGACTTGGGCTTTTTTATGTAAGAGTTCCGTTTGCTGACGTCTTTTATCTGGGATGGATATCGCTGCCATTATCCGTTTTGATTATGATTGGGGTGATTAACGCCCTGAATTTAATTGATGGGCTGGATGGGCTGGCCAGCGGCTTATCCATTATCACTTTTTTAACCTTTACGGTGTTCTGTTTTATTAACCAACAGTTTTTTATCTGTATGATTTTGATCAGTCTACTTGGCGCCGTATTCGGGTTTTTAGCCTTTAATTTTCCTCCAGCCAAAATTTTTTTAGGTAATTCGGGCTCTTTATTTTTAGGATTTATGATTGGAGGGCTTCTTATTCACGGTATTTACCAGCAGGCCATCTCCAGCCAGTTTTTTATTCCCCTTCTGGTCTTGGCTATTCCGATTCTGGATGTTATCAATACAATCTGGAGACGTTTAAAAACAAAGAAAAATATCTTCAGCCCGGATCTGGGACATATTCATCATATCCTTCTGGATTCCGGACATTCCCAGCGGCGTGTTCTCACGATTTTGTACTCTCTCACTGTTATAATGAGCGTTATTAGTATCACACTCTATTTTTATTCAAAGTAAATTTTATGTCACACACAGGTAAAGTTATTATTATTTCGGGTCCCTCAGGTGTTGGAAAAGGCACCTTGATTGCGGCTTTAAAAGAACAGTTTTCAACCTTTCATCTTGCGGTTTCAGCCACAACACGGCCACCAAGAGAAGGAGAAATTGACGGCGTTTCCTATTATTTTTTAAGTGAAGAAGCCTTCCAAAACCATATCGATAACGATGATTTTTTAGAGTGGTGCCCGGTACACAGCCACAAATACGGAACTTTAAAAAAAGAGGTTTTCAGCTACACAGATTTGGGCCAAAATGTTATTCTGGAGATTGATGTGCAGGGCGCACAAAAAATCAAACAGTGTTTACCCGAAATTCTCACTGTGTTTATTGCACCGCCCAGCCTCGACGTTTTGGAAGAGCGTTTAAAAAAGCGAAATACAGACACGGAAGACAGCATTAAAAAGCGTCTTCACAATGCCAATAAGGAACTTTCTCTGGCATCGTGGTATGATACCGTTATTGTCAACACGACACTTTCTCAAACCATCAGCGATTTTATGACATTTATCAAGAAGGAGAGCTTTGCATGACAACTAAAGCCCAAAAAAGTTCGGATCTGAACACGACTCAATTATTAGGAAAGGTTCCTAACAAATTCTTATTATGTGTTGCGGCTTCAAAACGCGCTCGTCAGATTAAAGATAATTTACATCCTGGCATTCTTGAAGAAGAACCAATTGTTCCGGTTGTTCAGGCCTTATATGAAATTATGGATGGCAAAGTAAAAGTAACCTTAAAACATCAACCTGATGAAGAACAGGACATGCTTCAAAAAATGGATCAGCAATTAACTGAAAACATGTCTCAGGAAGAAAAAGCTGAAACTGAAAAAGACGATAAAAAAACAAAAGAATCCAAATCAAAAAGCAAATCAAAATCTCTAGCTGCATAATAAAGGGCGCTCTTGAAAATAATTCTTGGTATAACAGGCAGCATCGCCGCTTATAAAACACCAGAACTGATTCGAACCTATCAAAAAGCAGGGATAGACGTTATCCCTGTTTTAACGGAAAAAGGCAGCCTTTTTGTTACAGCAACCAGCCTTGGAACCGTAGCCCAGCACCCCGTTTACACCGACACCGATTATTTCAAAGCCGGGCAAATTACCCACTTACAATTACTTAAAGACTGCCATGCATTGGTTATAGCACCAGCAAGTGCAAATACCATTGCTACGTTGGCACATGGACTGGCCAATTCTCTTTTAACCAACCTTGCTTTGGCCTTTACCGGGCCAAAAATTATCGTGCCAGCCATGCACCACGAAATGTGGATTAATCCCATTACCCAGGACAATATTCACAAACTGCAGGCCTTTGGCTTTCATGTTGTAGGCCCAGCCAGCGGTGAACTGGCCTGTAAAGATGAAGGCATGGGACGCATGGTGGATTTAGACCTTATCGTCTTACAAACCAAGCTGAGCCGTTATGCAAAGCTGCCAAAATTAATCGGCAAAAAAATCCTCATTTCCTGTGGGGGTACCCGGGAAGCTATGGACAGTGTGCGCTATATCGCGAACCGGTCTTCCGGGCGACTGGCTTCGATGCTGTCTAATGTGGCCAGTTTAATGGGCGCACAGGTTACGGTTGTATCCACGGTTCCTTTACTGGAAAATCCTCATATTAACGCCATTCATTACGTAAATTCTGCCACCGAAATGCAGGACACCCTGCATCAGCATTTTCCAAAAACCGATGCCCTGTTTATGGCCGCAGCTGTGGCCGATTACACCATGGAAACCACTCCAACCAAGCTCACCCGAAAAGAACATCTCACCCTAAATTTATACGGCACACCGGATATTTTAAAATCCCTGGCCGAGAAAAAAGACCATCAAACCATGATTGGCTTCTGCCTGGCTCATCATCCGTTTTCAGAAATTGCCGAACAAAAACTACACAATAAAGATGTAGATTTTATGGTTGCCAATACCCCGGATCAATTTGGGAAAGATAAACGATCGGTGACTATTTTCTCGAAACAAAATTCCCCAATAGAGCTTCATCAGCTGCCATTGGAAGAATTATGTTATCGGTTGCTTGAGCTTTGTATTTAGAAGCGATCTTATCAAAATGTCACTTACTGCTCGATCTTGACTTAATTATGACCTACTTACCCCACAGAGCATTGTTCAAACACATCGTCTAAAAATGTATTTTTCATTAAAAGCTCACTGGTCACAACCTGGATGCAGTCTCCGTGTTTCAGTTTATCAATAGCCACACTCAACCCACTAATTGAACGTGATTGGGGCATTACGTGAACCTGCTTTAAAACATATAACGACAACATGTATAAAAAGTCATTGGCCTGATTATTTTCCCCACTGTGATAACCCAGAACTCCAGCTTTTGCCATCTGGCCTAAAAGATAGGCTAATCTCACTTTATCCTCAACACTTAAGCTAGTCCATACCGGTCTCAATAAGTCTTCCGCTATTGAATTAAAACTAGCTTCAGATAGATACTCGTCACCATACAGTTTAATAGCTAATGCATTCAAGGCATCCTTTTTATCTACCGGAAACAACTGATCACGTCCCTGCGATAAAATCGCGCTTCTTATAACCGCCTGCATCTCCTTTCCAAGATCTGCATATTTACTTCTTAATTCGTCTCTTTCAACGTCATCTGGAATTCTTTTAAGGAAGGTATCCAAGCCTTTTCCTTGAGTAGCTTCAATAAATGGGGACATCAACTGTTCCGTTACAAATCGTACCAGTTTTGGATATTTAAATTGAGTTACATCAAATTGGGTATTTCTAATAGCTACCTGAAGATACAACGGAAAATGTTTAAACACGTCTGAACCTACGACTACCGCATTTAAATCTACGGGTACAGGGTACTCACCACTCTCAACAGTCAAATCAAATACCTTCACACGACTTATTGCCAAATTGTAAAGATAGTGACTTTCACCGCCCAGCCAACCACTGTATTGTTCTTTGGCAGCTAAACGATCTCGATCAGATACACGTTCATCCTCGGCTATCATATACACTATCAACTTACCTCTAAATACCTGGATATGACTGCATACTCCAAAACTATCTGTTAAGCCAAATTTTCCTATTCCTGGAGCCAATACCCTGGATATAGCCTCAACAGATCTGAATTCTTGGACTAACTCATCCCCATCATCACAATAAGATTCGGGTCCTCCCATCATTAAAAATTTCTCTACAATTCTTTCAGTTGAGTATTTAAAATGTCCTTGTAATTCTACATCTACAAGTTGGCTAAGAGTACCAATAAAATAGAATAAAGCATGATAGGCAGTATTGAGTACACTCACATCAAAGTGAGCTACTGATCTTATCAATTCCTTTAAAACGTCTGGATCTCCTTCCCAGTTCCCTTCATAAATAGAAACACATATAACGTATTGCGCTTTTGTGTCAGTAACACAACCTACCCATTTTGCCAGTTCCATGAAAACCTCTATATTTGTTCCCCATCTTCCAAGTTGAATAGAGTTTGCAATAGTGCTTTGTGCTTTTGCATCAGTAAAATATCCTATCGATTTTGCCAACTCCTTTAAAACCCCTGCATCACTTCTCCAATTTCCACGTTTAATAGAATCAGCTATATCTCTTTGTGCTTTTGCATCAGTAAAATGACCTATCGATTTTGCCAACTCCTTTAAAACATCTGGATCAGAGCCCCAATTTCCACGTTTAATAGACTCAGATATATCTCTTTGTGCTTCTCCATCAGTAAAATGACCTATCGATTTTGCCAACTCCTTTAAAACATCTGA
Organism: uncultured Candidatus Marinamargulisbacteria bacterium; assembly: GCA_964517775.1. GTDB lineage: Bacteria > Margulisbacteria > Marinamargulisbacteria > SXXA01 > JAHFDB01 > CAZFCP01. The sequence goes on from CAZFCP010000001.1 coordinate 29,002, forward strand.
CCCCACGTTCCAGATCCAATACTTCATAGAAACAGCTATAGCCTTCTGTGCATCTCTATCAGTAAGATGCCCTATCGATTTTGCCAATTCCTTCAAAACGTCTGGATTTATTCCAAATCTTTTATAACGAATAGAATCAGCTATATACCCCTGGGCAACCCCGTCAGTAAAATGCCCTATTGATTTTGCCAGTTGCTTTAAAACCGCTGAATCTTTTCCCCACATCTCATTATAAATAGACTCAGCTATAATTATCTGTGCTTCTCCATCAGTAAAAGCTCCTACTAATACAGCATACACCTTTAATTTATCAGATTCATTATCCCATTTTTTAGTAGAGATATAGTTAGCGACATGCCGTTGGGCATCCACAGTTATAGTTACAAAACCTCCATCAAATATCTGTCCTTCCTGGAGCGTTTTCTCAATAGTACTCAATAAAATATTAAGATTTTCAACTGTAAATACTCGAGTTTGGGAGGACAATTCAAAATGTACGGTATCTTGGGTAATAGATACTATTTTATAAGTACTATGGTTCATAAAACTCCATTCAATTATTAAATGTATTTCCAAAATACTTATCGAAATTGTGATTTAAAAATTGCAGTTAAATTTTCCTATCAACAACAGCCTTCAAAAATGGGATGTTTAGAAAAGATTTTTTTTGGGTAAAAAAAAGCTTACAAGGGGGGGATACCTATGTTAAAGCCAAATCATGTACGGCTTTTAGAGGAGAATTATGACAAGATTTTATCCTTTAAAAGACGGTTTATTTTTCAATTACAATTAGAAAAATCAACATTCAACTACTACTTCTCCATGAATTAAATAATGTTTTAAACAATTTTCGTTTCAGTTGTGTATAAGAATACACGCCTTTCACGAGAAATTGTCTAAAACATTATTTTCTGATCCTGAGGAGAAAATAGTCGGAGAGATTCTTTAAAAGAAAAAAGGCATAGTATCTAAATATACTATGCCTTCTTTTAATGAACTGATTTTCTAGATTTCTCTAGATTTTTGGGCCTACGGCGATTAAGTCCTGGATGTGGGCTTCTTTTGAGAACTTTTTGAAGTTGTTCACGAATTTTTCGCCTAGGGCTTTTAGTGCTGCATCATAAGCAGTTTTGTCTGCCCAGGTGTTTCTTGGGTTTAGGATGTTAGCATCTACATTTGGAACTGTTTTTGGGATTTGGAAGCCAAAAACAGGGAAGGTTTCAAATTCTTGTTCATCGATGGATCCGTCCAGGATGGAATCGATGATAGCACGGGTAAATGGAAGGCTGATACGTTTTCCAACGCCGTGACCGCCGCCGTTCCAACCAGTGTTTACAAGGAAGGCTTCTGAGTTATGAGCATCCATTTTTTCACCTAGGATATCTGCGTAAACAATGGGGTGAAGTACAAGGAAAGGAGCCCCAAAACAGGTAGAGAATGTAGCTGTTGGTTCTGTTACGCCTAATTCGGTTCCGGCAACTTTGGCTGTGTAACCGCTAAGATATTGGTACATGGCCTGATCTTTTGTCAGCTTGGATACTGGAGGTAGAACGCCGTAAGCATCACAGGTTAAAAAGATGATTTTTTGAGGATGACCACCTTTTGAGCTTGGCTTTACGATGTTATCGATATGATAGATTGGATAGGACACACGGGTGTTTTCTGTTTTTTTGTTGGATTCAAAATCTACTTTGCCTTGTTCGTCCACAACAACGTTTTCCAATAGCGCATCGCGGCGGATGGCGTTGTAGATATCAGGCTCTTTTTCTTTTGAAAGGTGGATGGTTTTTGCGTAGCAGCCGCCTTCAAAGTTGAAAACACCTTCTTTATCCCAACCGTGTTCATCGTCACCGATAAGGCGGCGTTTTGGGTCTGCGGATAATGTTGTTTTACCGGTTCCTGATAATCCGAAGAACAGAGCAGTATCACCGTTTTCACCCATATTGGCTGAGCAATGGAATGCACCAATATGTTGAAGCGGTAAAAAGTAATTCATGATAGAGAAAATACCTTTTTTCATCTCACCTGCGTACCAGGTTCCGCCGATTAACGTCATTCTTTCTTCGATGTTAAAGGCAATAAAGGTTTCTGTGCGAAGGTTATGCTGAGCAAAATCTTTGCAAGATGTTTTACAAGCGTTCAAAATTGTCCAATCAGGCTTAAACGTTGCTAATTCTTCCTGAGTAGGACGAATAAACATATTTTTAAAGAAGTGAGCCTGCCATGCAATTTCTGTAACAAGGCGAACTGATAAACGCGTTTCAGGGTTTGCACCGCAAAAGCCATCCATCACATAAAGGGTTTTTCCGTTTAGCTGGGTAACAGCCAGTGATTTCAAATGTGACCATGTTTCAGGAGTAATCGGTTTGTTATCTGAACCTTCTTCTGACCACCATACGTTTTCCTGAGAGTCACCACCCTGACGGACGATGTATTTGTCTTTTGGAGAACGGCCTGTAAATTTACCTGTATCGATAGTAACAGCGCCAAATTCCGTTACGCTGGCTTTTTCGGAACCGGTAAGTGCGGCGTTTGTTTCATGCTGAAAAAGCTCATCATAGGAAAGGTTTCTAAAAATCTGGGTTGAGTTGGTTAGACCTGCTTGAATAAGGTCTGTAAAATTTGCAGTATCTGTGGGCATAGATATGCTCCTTTAAAAAAAATTTTCCTTATTATACTCTACCTTAAAAATCCTGTCAGTATGTGGTTACCTAAAGGTAAAAAATTCTGGCCCAGCCTCCATCATTTTGAAACAGTGCCAAGTATGGTACACTTTCTTCACATGAAAAATCTCGTTAACAATCAAAAAGCACTGGATGTTGCGCTTGAAAAACTTAAAAAAAGACACAGACATCCTGATGTTTTACAAACATTTTCATCGCTCTTTAATCAGTATCTTGAGGGAAATCGTGGCTATATTCCCTGGGAGGAAATCAGCCCACTGGAAAAAAACGATTTTGTTCATATCAACGACATCAAACAGTATGCAGCTATCGGCAAAAATCAGGCCAAACGGGTGGCTTATCTCAAATTGAACGGTGGACTTGGCACATCGATGGGATGCAAAGGCGCAAAATCGTCTATCAATGTGTATCAGGATCAAACGTTTCTGGATTGCATCAAACAGCATATGTTTCATGTAAGAGAGACGTATCAGGCACCTTTTCCGCTTATTTTAATGAACAGTTTTAACACCAGCGATCAAACCAATGATATTTTATGGGATTTTCCGTATATCGAGCTTATGCAGCATGAATTTCCTCGTATCAACGCCGAGTCTCAACTTCCGTTCGAGTACCCGGAACAACCTCAGGAAGAATGGAATCCTCCGGGGCATGGGGATGTGCTTTTATCGCTGATTACGTCAAAAATTGCCCAGAGTTTATTAGCAGAAGGAATAGATTACGTTTTTGTGTCGAATGTGGATAATCTGGGGCCGGATTTTTCTCCGGAAATCTTGGGATACATGATAGAAAACGAGTTGGATTTTATTGTTGAAACCACACCAAAAACCCTGGCTGATGTTAAAGGCGGCACCATTGTAAAGTATAAAAACCGCCTGACCTTACTGGAACGTTCCCAGGTAGAACCCAGTCATCAGTCATCCTTTGATGACCTCTCTACGTTTTCAATTTTTAATACCAATAATATCTGGCTGCATTTACCCTCGTTATTATCCCACTATGAGGCTAATAAGCGCATCGTTCTACCGTTAATTGTTAATCCAAAAATCTGTAATGGAACAGGTATTATTCAGTTGGAAACAGCCCTGGGAGCCGCCATTCAGCTTTTTGATAAAACCAAAACCGTTATTGTAAACAGAAATCGCTTTTTACCGGTTAAAAAAACCTCGGACTTACTGGTTGTCACCTCTGACATTGTACAAACCACATCGAAAAACACCCTCACGTTTAACGCAGATATGGCGCAACAATCCTACCCGAATATTGTATTCGACAAAGCCTTGCAGAATATGGATGCGTTTTCGGAAACCTTTATCCGTATTCCATCCATCAAAGACCTTCAATCTCTAACCATTGAAGGCCCATTTATCTTCAAAGACAATGTCGTTTTACAAGGCAACGTTCATCTGAAAAATACAACTTCAACACCTTATGTGCTTGAAAATATCACCCTCAATTATTTTTTTGAGGTTCCAGCTTCTTTAGATAAAGTATCCTGAAGAATATCTACATATTTTAGAGCCTGTTTGTAGTTTTTACTGCGGCTGTAATCACGGATAAGATCCAGGCAGGACCGGATTTTCTCATCGGTATCGGTAGCGTTTACCACACCTTTTTCCAATTGCACTGAAATAGCATCGGCTTCTGTCTGATTGCCCATTTCCGCATAAAACCGGGATAATTGATGCAACATTTGCGTATTTCTCTTATCCACTTTACTGGCATCTACTGTACCTGAAATACTTTTTAAAAGAGAGGCCAGTTTTGCAGTAGCCCCAAAGTTTTTATACATAGACGCCGCCTGCATAAGCCTGGATAGTTTTTCAGCCTGATTTTGCACGGTCAGGCTTTCGTCCACAAAAACATCAAGTACCAGTTCTTTTTCCGTGTTAAGTTCAGCTGTCGGTAAATAAAGAAGATTGGTATATAAGGTTAAACGGGACGCCGAATTTAAGCCGGAGGTTTTGATATCGGATAAAAAACTGGTGACCAGGGTTCTGACCGTTGATTTTTTTTCAGGATCAGAAATAGCCGCATTAATGGCACGTATACGCTCTTGAAACGCCTGCATTTCAGGACTGACAAGGGCACTGGGAGGAAGTTGAGGTGTTTTAGAATCCGTATTTCTTGATTGAGAAAAAGCAGGAGAAGCAAGAACAAGTCCCAACAATAAAGCTCCGCAATAGACATGAATACGTTTCATAAAAATCTCCTTCCGGGGGTATGTGGCTAGATTATCGTTTTTCCAACAGCTTTTCAAGGCGTTCAAGGCGGGCTTTAAGCTGTGCATTTTCAGCTTTAAGGGCGTTGGTTTCAGTTGCAAGTTCCTGAATGGCTTTTACGGCAAGGACGGAAATTTCTCCGTATTTTACACCCAATACAGGGCCGTCTTTAAATCGTGTAGAAGAGGTGATCAGTTCAGGAAAAATCGGCTGAACTTCCTGGGCAATAAGACCTATGGATTTTGTTGCAGTTTCTGGTTCTGTTTTTAGTCTGAATGTTACAGGATTGAGCTTCAATAATTTATCCAGAACAGGGGTCAGTGTTACGATGTCTTTTTTCAGTTTTCTATCAGACCCGCTATAGTAACCACCTCCTAGGGTAAATCCGGAATAATTGGTTGCGGATTGCCATTCCATACCGGTGTCGCCTTTTATAAAATTAGAAATATAATAACCGGTTCCAGAATTCACAAATCTTAGATAATCACTCCATTGTCCTGTATCTTCGATTAAGATGGCAGGAAGATCATTATCTCCGCCGGTATCTTTTACATGCAAAGGTGCCGATGGAGACGTGGTACCGATACCCAAATTACCTGCTGCATTTAACAAAATTGTTTTGTTGGATGAATATTGATACAACTCTAAACTTCCATCTGTTTTTGCATTTAAATGGATATCATTTAAAGATCTATTTGGAGATAAAACTATCGTTGCCAGACTTGAATTGGATTTCACAACCAATGCAGTACGTCCTGATCCATTTATCTCAAATCCACTTGTAGCAAAGGTTGCGCCACCAGATCCGGACGTTCCAGCCAAAGGGGTTGATGTTCCAATCCCCACATTTCCGCCATACCGGTTAAAAATCAATGGGTTGTAAGTTGAACCCGGAACTGTAGATTGTATGTTAATACCTTGAGCAGCCGTTGTATTGCTCCCAACAACCATAACTTGCATTTGCAATGACGAACTATCCGCTGTTTCAAACGTTGCAATCGATCCACCATCACCACCAGCAGCACTTGTACCGTTCGCTACAATCATTCCTGAGTTAGAATAGTTACTCGCGAGAGCCGAACGGCCAAAAAGTGAGAGTCCTGCCACATGAAAAGCACGAGCCGGGGTCGTTGTTCCAAGGCCCAATCGACTGTTAGCTAAATCCATAGCAAGAAGGTTTGGACCAAATGAAGAGTCTGTCGAAGTTCCGTAACCAAATCCCCAAATAGAACTGGAACCAGCATAACCTGCGGACACCACATTATTCCCATTACGAATAAAAGCTATTTGCTGACTATTACCATTTGCGTTTGTAATTTGTATAGCTCTCCCATAGTTAACAGGATCGCTTGCACCGTTAGCAATAGATAAAATTGCAGCTGGCGCTGTAGCTCCAATCCCTATTTTTCCTGCTACATATAAATTTGGAGAAGTATCCCCAGTAATATTCATCCCTGTAGTTAAAGCATAAGCATCCACTGCTGATGGAGCGCCTGTAGCATTGTCTTGAGGCGCACCCAATTTTCCTGAATCTATCGCCGTATAGAATTTGTACGTAACACCACTTTGAACTCTGAGGTAGATAAAATATCCGCCACTGGCATTATCCAAAATGGCTGCATGCGTTATCTCAGCACCAGTATCACCATGGTATGCGTAATTGGCTATCATGTATTGCTGCCCAGCATGCCATTCTCTGCCAAAGGCTTTTATTTCGAGACTTGGACCACCGTAAGGGGTATTTGAGTCGTCAAAAATAGATCGAGTGACAAACAAATGGAGAGGTAAACCGCCAGAGTTTTGGAGGTCGTATGGAATACGTATCCATCGGGCACCACTTCCATACGTTCCGCCTGTTTTAAGAGAGGTGTACCGGGCATAGGCATTTCCACTCACTTTTAAATCACCAACCACATCTAGCTTAGCAGCCGGTGAGGTTGTCCCTATTCCTATACTTCCACTATTAAAATAACTTGCCCCATTTGAATAAAGCGCTACTGTAGCTGTCCCTCCGTTATTAAGGGCCAGCTGGCTACCCGTGCCGGTATCTTTTACTAAATAAGCCAGGGTGTTATCAGACCCGTCTTTTAACGCTATCCCGTCCCAGTTTGTAGCGGTTTTAACCGTTAATTTCCAACTCGGATTTGTATGACCTATCCCAACATTTCCAAATGTATCAATTCTCATTTTTTCTGTTGAGTATCCCAAACCCGAGGAAAAATCAGTTCCTCTTGCCGTATAAAAACCAATCCAGCCTGAACCGGTTCGGCTTCCTGCACCATAAGCCTGCCTAACGTCTGTATCTCCGTTTGCATCAAGAATCAGGGCGTTGTTTGTGGGATAGATGTAATTTCGGTAATCAGCACTGGAACCAAAGCTGACCGAAATACCCCCCGAACGCCCCATTCCTGAACTGTTGTTAACCTGAAGGCGTGTAATGGGGCTTGTATAGCCCACCCCAAGGTTTCCCCCATTTAAATAAGAGTTTCCTGCGATATTCAAATAAACAGCCTTTGTTCCCTGATGAGAAATCCCAAAACCATGAACACCGGCCGCATTATTGGTAAACCATTCCAGATCGCCGTCAGCAGGGGAATACAGTTTTTTATCGGTTGCATTTAAACTTGTACCTGAAAAACCAAGGGCACCGTTATAAATTTCCAATTTTGGAGTTGTGATCATTAAACGTGATGGGATAGTCATATACATATAATCATCTGTTGTAATATAAAAATCTCCGTTGTCATATATCCGCGTGAAATCCGAGCCCCAGGATAGCCCTTGCCCGGTATTTGCAAACCTCATGTTGCCACTTCCATTGGTTGTTCCAAAATATAAATTATTATTTCCTAACGTAACATTCCCGTTTACATCTAACCGAGTTGCGGGAGAAGTTGTACCTAAACCCACTCGTCCATCTGATAAGAATGTCATCGCATTTGCTGTTACAAATCCGCCATCGGCCAGATCAATATCCATTCTTGTTTTTGAATTGACACCGCTGTTTTGAAACCGTGATAATGAAAAGATCGCCAATGCACCGTAAGCCTGGCCGCTTAAGCCTTGTCTTCCCAAATACAGTACTGGTTTTGGATCATTTAATATGGAAGTTCCGGTTGTATATTGACTGATCACCATTAAAGCATCGGAATTAAATTTTGAGTTGGTACCCCAGTTGGCATCGTCGTTTATTCTTGCGCCCAACTGCATTCTTGTAAGAGGGGTAGAAGTTGCTATCCCTAATCGCTTGTTGGTGTTATCCCAGAAAAAATTTGAGTTATCCTGACTATATACACCGCTGGCTCCGGCAAACACGGCCGAGCCTTGTGTAAAGGTGGTGCTTGTTCCTGTTCCACCGGCACTGATACCGATAGCACCTGCACTTAGGACACCGCTTCCGTTTACACTTAATACTCCGTTTGTTAAACCGCTAAAGGTAATGGTTCCACTGGATGTTAATCCTGTTGCTGTTATGGTTCCATTTACATCCAGAGCTGTACTAGGACCAGATTTTCCTATCCCCACATTTCCGCCTAAAGGGTTTAATAAAAGTATATAGTTACTGGCCCCAATAGTTGAGGTATTTCCACCGCTACGTGATTGAATAACCGCAGCATTGGAACCATTGGCATATCCTCCCAATACCAGGTTCACATCAGACCCGTTTACGCTAAAGGCTGCTGTTGAATTGTAGTTGGTGGCTAAATCATTTGTATTTGTTTTAGAAACAAAAAGCCCCGTTGATGGAGCTGTCGTTCCAATCCCAACATTCCCCTGCACAATCAAACCGTTTGTCGGGGCGGTTACATTTCTATAACTCGCACCTATGGAGGCATTTCCTGACACGGTCAAATTATTAGACGGTGTTGCTGTTCCCACCCCCAGTTTACCTGGAAAAATAACCCCACCAGTAGGAGGAGAGTTTCCAGCATGGGCATAAGATCCCAAGGACAAGCCTCCTGAAGAAGTCATTGCTGCAACAGTTAAGTTTGTTGCAACACCATTCACCTTATTGGCATAAATATAAAAAGCATGAGGAACAGCGCCCCAGGCAGACTGAGTACCAAAACTATAGCGGTCTTCATCTCCTAAACCTGCCCGTGTTGCTGTTATGATATTTCCTGCTGCATACCCTGTGCAATAAACAGCAAAGGAATCGGCGTAATTGTTTGTGATGTACATGGTTGTGGAATTTATACCGCCGTTTACATCCAAAGCTGATGACGGATTCGATTTTCCAATCCCTACATTACCTTGCACAATCAAGCCGTTAGTTGGAGCATTTGTTCCCATATATCCCACACCTACTGACGCATTTCCGGATACAGATAAATAATTGGCCGGATTTGTTGTTCCTATTCCAAGTTTCCCTGAACTTTTTAACCGCATACGCTCTGCAAATCCGGTTCCAGGTCTCGACCAAAATGCCATATCCCAGGCATTCCCTGTTCCATCATTTCCAATATATGGCGTTGTAATGTAGCTATTTCCTATTTGTATACCCGTGTAATCATTCGCATTGTTACTCGTCTTTGATAAAAAACGGGCCACTATTTCACTGGATCCAGCCACAGCTGTAGCCTGCACATCCAACTTGCTTCCCGGACTTGTTGCCCATAGTCCCAAACGTCCATTCGTTGTATCCCAATGCAGGTTTGTTGTTGTTGTTACCGCACTGGTTCCATTTCCTATTAATAATTTTCCAGCTGTAAAACTTGTGGCTCCTGTTCCTCCGCTGCTTACACCAATTGTTCCCGCACTTACTACACCACTTCCGTTTACACTTAAAATCCCATTGGTTAAACCCGAAAATGTTATCGTTCCACTTGAGGTTAACCCTGTTGCCGTTACAGTTCCATTTACATCCAAAGCCGTACCTGGGTTTGTTTTTCCAATACCCACATTACCACCAGCTGCAATCCTCATATATTCGCCATTGTTTACACCGAATCTTAAAGCAGCATTTGGGTAATTAACGATAGCAAAGGAGTTAGGATCTGTTGCCGCAGTATTGCTGTAATGGAATAACTGTCCACCAGCAGCTGCACTGCCAGCCGTAATGGTAAGACCGGAAACAGCACTTGATCCTGTGCTTGTATTGATAACTTTTATAATTTGAAAATTATTACTGTTGCCATCTTTATGAACTTCTAAGGCTGCTGATGGCGCTGTAGTTCCAATCCCCACGTTTCCAGATATAATCACCCCATCGGTTGGCGCTGCTGTATTAGCAAATGTACCGTTACCCACAGATAAACCACCGGCCACCGATAATTTGCTACCTGGAGTTGCCGTTCCAATCCCCAAACTGCTATTGGTGTTATCCCAGAATAAGCCGCTGTTATTTTGACTGTACACGCCACTGGCACCGGCAAACACAACTGATCCCTGTGTAAAAGCCGTACCGGTACCCGTTCCCCCGTTTGCCACACCCAAGGTTCCACTGGTCACATTGGACGCACTTAAATTTGTTAAATTAGCCCCTGATCCCGAATAGGTTCCTGTAATAGTTCCACCACTTGTTATGTTTCCACTTACGTTTAATAAACCGCCTACACCAGCTGCTCCAGCTACGCGAAGACCATAGGCTGTTCCAGGCGCACTGGTTCCAATACCCACAACTCCTTGAATAATCGCTCCGTTAACTGGGGCCGCCGTTGCTCTGTAGCTGCTTCCTATCGTAGCGTTTCCTGTTACCGTTAACATACTTGGTGGGTTTGTTATTCCACCTATTCCCACATAGCCATTCCCCAATAGCGTCATCGCCAACCCTGTTCCTATTGTGGATGACCCATCGGTACCATACTTCCATAAATAAAAATCTATCGCATTTCCCGCAGACGAGCCTGAATCGTGCCGTGTTTTTATCGCATGTCTGTAGGTGTTATTTCCTAAATATCCAAAGACGATACTGCTGTTTGTATTTCCACCTGCCGCGTTTCCTGATCGAATTTGCACACCTGTGCTTGAGTTTGCCACATCCAATGCCACATCGGGAGTTGTCGTTCCAATACCAACATTTCCTCCATAGGTAAGATTAAGTTTATTTGTCCCACCATAAAAGCCTAATCCAATATAGTTTGAGTTACTTCCAGATCCAATATAATTAAACCCTACTTCACCCGCATTCCCATTGCTGTTTGCATTTCCAAACAACAAAGCCTGATAGCTTGTTCCCGACATCACATTTAATCCCCATGCACTGTTTGAAGCTCCGCTTCGTCCTATAATCGTTCCTGAGGTTCGTGAATCGCCTACCACATCCAGCGCCATTCCTGGCGTTGTTGTTCCTACTCCTAAATTTCCTACAAAATAACTGGTATCGTACCCTACTTTTGCATAATCCTTATACGTGCCATCCTGACGAAATGCAGATAACATGAAAAACGCATTCGTCTGATTTAATGTCTCTCTCACTAATCTTAAATCTCCTAAAACACGGCCCGTTCCTAAACCTCCAAACGCATTGATCTGTAACGTTATGTTTGCATATTGATTCGCCGCATTCGTCTGGCTGTTATTCTGCATCACAAATGTCCGGCCAGCATCCTGTGGATCGGTATTGGCTCCAAACAACTGGTTATGTGAGCTTTGTACTGTCAAAATGCCTCTGGAATCGGTTCCACCTATCGCTATCGTACTGCCGTTTTGATACATCACGGAGTTTCCAAATGCACCGCCACTTCCTGCCACTGGAATATAGCCGTTGCTAAGTCCACTTATTGTTAAACCGGTTCCTGTTATCGTTCCGTTTACATCCAGGCTCGTTCCAGGATTTGTCTTTCCTATTCCCAACCGGCCATTGGGATCCAAACGCATACGCTCTGATAACGATGACCCTGTGGGTTTTGTAAAAAACGCAATATGCCCAGATTCTGATCCTGCCGTTGTTGCATCTGCTCCAGCAAGTATGGAGGCATATCGAATATTATTTACTCCACCGGAATTAATTACCCCAAAGTTTAATCCTGTATCCGATCCACCCGTATTAAAATCTATACCAAATCGTCCGCTTCCGGCTCCCGTATTTGAGCCTCGCATCCCCATTTGCTGGGTTATATCAGAACCGGCATTTGTATCTCGATAATACTGTGTAGCTCCATTGACCAGCAACGCTGACGCGGCAATATTTCCGTTTACATCCAAAGCGACTGCAGGATTTGATTTACCGATCCCCAAACGAGTGTTGCTGTTATCCCAAAAAAAATTGTTATTATTCTGGCTGTACACGCCACTGGCTCCGGCAAACACCACTGAACCCGGAGTAAAAACGGTTGTAGTTCCTGTTCCACCGCTACTTACACCGATGGCACCAGCACTTAACACACCACTTCCATTTACACTTAACACACCGTTTGTTAACGCAGGAAAGGTAACGGTACCTGCAACAGTCACGTTGCCACTTACGTTTAATAAACCGGTTACTCCGGCCGCACCAACCGTATACAGTTTATAGGCTGCTGGAGCTGTTAAGGCTCCTATCCCTACTCGTCCGTTTAAAAATCCAAAGTTATTAGTCAAAGCATCAAACGTCATGATATTTCCGCTTGATGTGATAATGCCTTTTTTTACCGATCCGTTATAGATATCAATAGCAAAAACCTGCTGGGCAAGAAAAAAAACTGTTAGAGAGAAAAGTACAGCCCGGATAAAAAACTTCACTATAAAATCCTTTGTTAAACAGTATATATAGGTTATTGCGCTATTTCTTCAACAATTAACGTAGATGGGATAGATGCTCTGTTAGAATCTGCCGTCGAATACGTCCTTCCTAAATAGAGTGTACCTCCATTTGTAACTGCAACCTGACATTTATAAACTAAAGCCGAGGTAGTTGCTGGGGCATCCATATAAACACCTGAGATAGATTTCATAGCTGTATCATAACTAGAGTTTTGGCCAATTGCCGCATCTATCCAGCATTCTTGTCCACCGTTTGCTATAGTTCCTCCAGTAGTAATGTTAGAAAAAGCACCTCCGCCGATATTACGCATTAAACGGATATATTGAAAACTATTGCTAATACTACTACTAGCTCCACTTGAAAGAGAAACCTTAAAAATACTGGTACTGGATCTTGGGGTTATACTCACACTTAGTCCAGTCCAATCTGTCCAGCTTGAGCTTGTATATGAAGTAAAGCCTGTACTTACATATTTAACTTGTATAACCGTACCCGGAGCCCAAAAATTACCAGAGATTTTTGCCGTACCATTAACATCCAAAGTCGCACCTGGTGATGTGGTTCCAACCCCTACGTTCCCACCTAAAGGATTAAGTAGAAGGAGATAATTACTCGCACCAATAGTTGATGTCGTTCCATTACTTCTAGATTGAATAACAGCTGCATTCACACCATTTGCATAGCCACCCAACACCAGGTTCACATCAGACCCATTCACGTTAAAAGCTGCCGTGGAATTATAATTTGTGGCCAAATCATTTGACCCATATTTAGAAACAAATAAGCCAGCTCCTGGGGATCCTGTTCCTATACCAAAATACCCACCCGCACTTATGCCAAACGTTGAACTGGAGGAGTACTGATAAATTTCAAAGCTTCCATCTGTTTTTGCATTAAAATGAATATCTTTTGCAGATCTGTTTGGAGAAAAAACCAACGTTGCCATATCTGAATTAGACTTAATAACCACAGCCGTACGACCGGAACTATTTACGTCCAAACCACTAGCCGCAAAGGTTGCACCTCCAGAACCCACTGTTCCTGCTAGAGGGGATGTTGTACCTAAACCTACATTTCCTTGAACAATCAAGCCATTTGTCGGGGCGGTTACATTTCTATAACTCGCACCTATGGAGGCATTTCCTGACACGGTCAAATTATTAGACGGTGTTGCTGTTCCCACCCCCAGTTTACCTGGAAAAATAACCCCACCAGTAGGAGGAGAGTTTCCAGCATGGGCATAAGATCCCAAGGACAAGCCTCCTGAAGAAGTCATTGCTGCAACAGTTAAGTTTGTTGCAACACCATTCACCTTATTGGCATAAATATAAAAAGCATGAGGAACAGCGCCCCAGGCAGACTGAGTACCAAAACTATAGCGGTCTTCATCTCCTAAACCTGCCCGTGTTGCTGTTATGATATTTCCTGCTGCATACCCTGTGCAATAAACAGCAAAGGAATCGGCGTAATTGTTTGTGATGTACATGGTTGTGGAATTTATACCGCCGTTTACATCCAAAGCTGATGACGGATTCGATTTTCCAATCCCTACATTACCTTGCACAATCAAGCCGTTAGTTGGAGCATTTGTTCCCATATATCCCACACCTACTGACGCATTTCCGGATACAGATAAATAATTGGCCGGATTTGTTGTTCCTATTCCAAGTTTCCCTGAACTTTTTAACCGCATACGCTCTGCAAATCCGGTTCCAGGTCTCGACCAAAATGCCATATCCCAGGCATTCCCTGTTCCATCATTTCCAATATATGGCGTTGTAATGTAGCTATTTCCTATTTGTATACCCGTGTAATCATTCGCATTGTTACTCGTCTTTGATAAAAAACGGGCCACTATTTCACTGGATCCAGCCACAGCTGTAGCCTGCACATCCAACTTGCTTCCCGGACTTGTTGCCCATAGTCCCAAACGTCCATTCGTTGTATCCCAATGCAGGTTTGTTGTTGTTGTTACCGCACTGGTTCCATTTCCTATTAATAATTTTCCAGCTGTAAAACTTGTGGCTCCTGTTCCTCCGCTGCTTACACCAATTGTTCCCGCACTTACTACACCACTTCCGTTTACACTTAAAATCCCATTGGTTAAACCCGAAAATGTTATCGTTCCACTTGAGGTTAACCCTGTTGCCGTTACAGTTCCATTTACATCCAAAGCCGTACCTGGGTTTGTTTTTCCAATACCCACATTACCCTGGATAATCGCGCCGTTAGTTGGAGCTGCTGTTCCCGTATAAGATACCCCAATAGAGGCGTTCCCGCTAACTGATAACCTACTTGCAGGAGTTGTTGTCCCATAACCCACACCAACATTATTAAAACCAAGGATTAAATTCCCCCCGGTTATTTGAGCTGGATTCCCCGCTGAAAAAGTAATTTTTGGCCCCAAAGTAGCTGTTTCATCATAAAAAACAATACGTTGTAATGTCGAAGAGGCACCAAATCCGGCTATCGCTAATCCTGTTCCAGCCGTACCCGTAGTGCGGACATCTAAAGGAGTACCTGGAGTTGTTGTTCCTACACCCAATCGGCTATTAGTGTTATCCCAAAACAAATTTGCATTATTTTGACTGTACACGCCACTGGCACCGGCAAATACAACAGAGCCTTGAGTAAACTGTGTTCCTGTTCCTGTTCCTCCATTAGTGACGCCAATAGAACCAACACTTAGCACCCCACTTGCCGCACTAACCACACCCGAGCCTAATCCAGAAAAAGTTATAGTTCCACTAGAGCTTAACCCTGTAGCCGTTACTGTACCAGCAACATCTAATGCCGTTGCAGGATTTGTTTTTCCTATCCCTACAGCACCTGGTGCCACCGTCAAAACCGCATCCGCTTTTGTTGCATTGGTATAATCAGTTACATTGTTTACTGCAATATGAAATTTTCCTCTTCCCCAGGAACCTGAGGCCTCACTGATAAGGGCTATTTTTTGCTGATTCGTAGTAGAGAGAGGCGTTAGATAAAAACGCGCTTCGTTTCCGGCTGTCTGGCTTGATCCTCCGAAGTAAATATTGGCAGAACTGGCAACAGTCGTTGCATAAATATCCAGAATTCCTTTTGGAGTAGTCATACCCATACCTAATCGGTTATTGGTGTTATCCCAATACAAAGCTGAGTTATTTTGACTATAAACGCCGCTGGCACCAGCAAATATAACAGAACCCTGAGTGAAGGCTGTTCCCGTTCCGGTTCCGCCTCTGGCTACGGCTAAAGTACCACTGCTGATATTGGAAGCGCTTAAACTGGTTAGACTCGCACCTGATCCAGAGTGTGTTCCAGTGATTGTTCCACCGCTCGTAATATTTCCACTCACGTTTAATAAACCTGTGACGCCAGTAGCTCCACTCACAAATAATTTATAAGCTGAAGGGGCTGAGTTTGTTCCAATTCCCATTGTTCCATTTGCATCGATCAATAATCTAAGAGCTGAACCTGTGACATCGTAGATTGAAAAACCTATTCCAGCAGCAGATCCACTTGAAGTTGAACCTATATGATACGTTCTTCCACTACCCCCCGTATTTTCATAGCGTATCATTGCACCGTCAGCACCGCTGCCAAGTAACCGTAGTGCATATGCAGACGTGGATCCATTATTAAGATCCGTTCTCCCACCGTTGATATTTCCACTCACGTTTAATAGACCTGTAGCACCGATAGCTCCACTCACAAATAGTTTATACGTTGAAGGTGCTGTAGTATTGCCAATTCCAATATTTCCGTTTGCATCTAACAACAACCTAGGAGCCGAACCTGTGATATCGTAAATTGAAAAACCTACACCGGCACCAGATCCGGTTGACGTTGACCCTACATGATAAACTCTTCCATTTGTTCCCGTATTTTCATAGCGTATTACCCCACTATCAACACCACTGCCAGTTATCCGTATTGGAAATGAAGTACCCCCATTATTAATATCCAGTCTATACCCTGGAGTTGTGGTTCCTATTCCCAATCTGTCATTTGTTACATCATAAAATAAACCTGCATTATCCTGAGAATAAACACCACTGGCTCCGGCAAATATAACAGACCCTTGTGTAAAGGCTGTTCCCGTTCCGGTTCCACCTCTGGCTACGGCTAAAGTACCACTGCTGATATTGGAGGCACTTAAGCTGGTTAAGCTCGCGCCTGATCCTGAATAGGTTCCAGTGATTGTTCCCCCACTGATAATGTTTCCGCTAACGTTTAATAAACCGGCAACACCGGCTGCACCAGCCACACAAAGACCATAGGCTGATCCAGGAGCACTGGTTCCAATTCCAACAACACCCTGTACAATCAATCCATTTGTTGGAGCTGCTGTTCCTGTATAACTCACACCAACGGATGCGTTTCCACTTACAGTTAACCGGCTGGCTGGAGTTGTAGTTCCATAACCAACACCGAGATTGGAAAATGACAGTACACCACTTCCAGCACCGGCTATCTGTGCAGGATTTCCAGCATTAAAATAGATCCTTGGACCCAATGTGGAAGATTCATCGTACATAATAATCCGTTGTACAGTTGAACTGGCTCCAAATCCAGCTACCGCTAATCCTGTGGACGCTGTACCTGTTGTCCGAACATCCAAAGGAGTAGACGGCGTTGTTGTACCTATCCCAAGATAGCCGGTACTATCCAATACCATGCGGATAGGAATAGTTGTATCATCAGAAAGGGTACTTTTATTTCCAAATAGTAACTTCCCTTTATTATATGTACTGCTTTTTAAGTACCCTATAAAACCGCCAACACCTCTTCCGTTAGCACCTTCTACCCCATTTGAAAAACCCAATATAGCAGTACTCAACGTATCATTATTGCTATTACTTCTTAATGCACTGGTTATGCCGCTTATACTAATACTGCTACCGGTTATAGCTTCAGTATTTGCTGATACAACAAACGGAAATCGAGGAGTTGTTGTACCGATTCCTAAACGGTTGTTGGTGTTATCCCAGAATAAACCACTGTTATTTTGACTGTACACGCCACTGGCTCCGGCAAAAACAACCGACCCTTGTGTAAACTGTGTCGATGTCCCTGTACCACCATTGCTGACACTAATAGTTCCCGCACTAATGACTCCGCTGCTTGCACTTAGAACACCGTTGCCTAATCCGCTAAAGGTTATGGTTCCACTTGAGGTTATGCCAGTCGCTGCAGCAATGGCACCGCTGCTGTTGACCTGAAACTGGCTGCTGCTTCCTACAGAAAGCATTGAGCTGGGATTGGTAGTCCCTATCCCTAACGAACCGGCACTGTTAAAGGTAAAATAAGTTGTATTGGTTCCAGGATCATTATTTCCGCCAAATGCGATACTAAGTCTAGAGGTTCCACTAACAGGAACAAAACTGATTCCAGCATGAGTAAAACCATACCCCATAAAACTCATGGCCGCTGATTGTTGGCCAGAAGTTGCCGAAGCCCTTCCTATTTGAAGATTCGACTGCCCTGTAGGATCTCCTGTGATGACAAGTGTGCCGTTATTCACATTGGCACCACCTGCTATGGTAATCCCATTTCCACCGTTGATACTCCCAGCGGTTGTAATATTTCCACTGACATTTAATAAGCCGGTTACACCAGCCGCACCATTTGTAAACAATTTATACGTCGTTGGAGCTGTTGTAGTACCGATTCCCAGTGTTCCATTGGGATCAATCCTTACCCGTTCTGTTAACGCTGAACCTGTAGGTTTTGTAAGAAATGAAATATGACCAGATTCGGCACCTGCCGTTGTTGTATCGGCTCCGGCAAGTATGGATGAATGCCGAATATTATTGGCACCACCGGAGTTGATAACCCCAAAGTTTAATCCCACATCCGATCCACCCGTATTAAAATCAATACCAAAACGTCCACTTCCTGCTCCGGTACCGGATCCTCTCATCCCCATTTGCTGGGTTATATTCGATCCTCCGTTTGTATCCCGGTAATACTGGGTTGCACCATTTACCAGCAAAGCTGTTCCGGAAATGATTCCGTTTACATCTAATGTTGTATTTGGGGCACTGGTCTTACCTACACTTAATGAGCCAGCATAATAACTAGTATCGTATCCAATTTTTGCAAAATCCCAGTAATTTCCATCCTGACGAAATGCTGAGAACATAAAAAACGCATTGGATTGATTTAAGGTTTCTCTCACCAGCCTGATATCTCCTAAGACTCTGCCGCCGGTAAGAGAACCAGCAGCATTAATCTGCATGGTGATATTGGCATACTGATTCGCCGCATTGGTCGCACTATTGTTTTGCATGACAAACGTCCGCCCGGAATCCGAAGGATCAGAGTTTGCAGAAAAAATCTGAGTCTGTGTTTGCTGTACCGTTAATACACCTCTGACATCTGTACCGCCTATGGCTATCCCGGTGGCTACGGGTCCAGAACCCTGGTACAGGATGGAGCTACTGAGCAAACCGCCACTTCCTGCAAGTGGCGCATAACCGCTGGTTAATCCCGTTACAGCCAGCCCCGTAGAGGTCACCGTACCATTCACATCCAAGGCCGTTGACGGGTTTGATTTCCCAATCCCCAACCTTTTATTTGTATTATCCCAAAAGAAATTCACATTATCCTGGCTATATACGCCACTGGCTCCGGCAAACACAACAGACCCAGGGGTAAATTGTGTCGTTGTTCCTGTTCCGCCACTGGTTACGCCAATTGATCCGGCACTCACCACTCCACTTCCATTTACACTCAATACGCCGTTTGTTAATCCAGGAAACGTCACTGTTCCACCTGCTGTTATATTTCCACTTACATTCAATAACCCAGATACGCCTGTTGCTCCGGCTACCCGTAACGCATAGGCTGTACCTGGGGCACTCGTTCCTATTCCAACTACACCTTGGATGATCGCTCCGTTTGTAGGTGCCGCCGTTGCTTTGTAACTGTTTCCAATTGAAGCGTTACCCGTTACCGTCAACATACTCGGTGGGTTGGTTATTCCACCTATTCCCACAAAGCCGTTTCCTAATATCGTCATACCCAACGCAGTTCCAACTGTTGTTGATGCGTCAGATCCATATTTCCATAAATAAAAATCAATAGCGTTTCCTGCTTTTGATCCAGAATCATGTCGTGTCTTTATTGCATGACGATACGTGTTGTTGCCTAAATAACCAAAAACGATACTGTTGTTTGTATTGCCACCAGCTGCGTTTCCAGATCGAATTTGCAAACCTGTGCTGGAATTCGCTATATCCAACGCCACATCTGGTACCGTTGTTCCTATACCTAACTTGCTGTTTGTATTGTCCCAAAATAGCCCACTATTATTTTGGCTGTACACACCACTAGCTCCGGCAAAAACAACAGATCCAGGTGTAAACTGCGTTGTTGTACCTGTTCCGCCACTTGTTACACCGATTGAACCAGCGCTTACCACGCCGCTTCCGTTTACACTTAACACACCGTTTGTTAACGCAGGAAAGGTGATGGTTCCAGCAGCTGTCATATTGCCACTGACGTTTAATAATCCGGTTACTCCGGTGGCTCCTACTGTATACAATTTATAAGCAGCTGGCGCTGTTAACGCGCCTATACCCACTCGTCCATTTAAAAATCCAAAATTATTAGTTAAGGCATCAAACGTCATAATATTTCCGCTTGATGTAATCACACCTTTTTTTACCGCCCCGTTATAAATATCAATAGCAAACAGCTTCCCGACAAGAAGCGCCATTACTATAAGTGTAAGATAGATGTTTCGACGGCTACTCACGTATATTCTCCTTATTTAAGTGTAACTAATACCAACACAAACCCCTTTTGACCTTTTTTCAAGGCTGTCATCGCTTTTCCGATATAAGCACCTTCAGCAAGATTTCTATCCATAACCTTCATGGCATGTCCTGGGGTTGATGAGGTTGTCAGCATGTCTCCAGGTTTAACCTCGTTGTCAGTGGCATCCACCATTACCCACACACGTCCGGCAAGAGCAATTGGAAGACTTTTGTTTGTATCATTACCAGGTTTTTGAAGAAGAATACCAGGGTTAATACCATTTGCTCCTGACACAATACCTGCAACCAGTGAATCATAAGCTTTTGAGGCCAGAACCAGATGCCCTGGATGTTCAGGATCTATACTCATCACCATACCAGGTTTAATATTGGGATCTTTGGTATCAAAATATTCGGCCACGTCCGTACCACCTGTTACCGAGTAGGCATTAGCTGTTACCCTGCCGGAAGCCACCATGGACACCGCAGTAATAGCACCTGCTCCGTTAACCTGGAACTGACTGGTTGAACCTACAGATAATGTAGAGGCTGGTGATGTTGTTCCAATTCCCACGTTTCCTTGTTGAGTAGTTACAACAACAACTCCGCTACTA
This sequence comes from uncultured Candidatus Marinamargulisbacteria bacterium, assembly GCA_964517775.1. GTDB lineage: Bacteria > Margulisbacteria > Marinamargulisbacteria > SXXA01 > JAHFDB01 > CAZFCP01. The sequence goes on from CAZFCP010000001.1 coordinate 49,951, forward strand.
TTTTCTAATTGTAAAATAGGTCCTGTAGACGATGCATGTTGTTGAATTACTCTAAATGCTGGGTTTGCGTCTCCAATATTTCTTGTAAAAGACCATCCGCTTGATCCAGGTGAAGCAAACGCTGAGTTATAGTTGCCTATATTTGATATTGAATTAGGTCTTAAAATATTCGAAACAACAGTGTTGTAAAAAGTGGTTGAAGCCGTTGTTTTTACAGATTGATCAAACCAGTCGGCAAGTGTTGGATCTCCATTTAACGTTATAGTTCTTGATGCATCTCCAGTTGTTAATGTAAGTGTCTGATCAGCTGTTAAATTAGAACCTGGAACGATTGTAAGACCGTTGCTGGCATCCGTGTCTTTTATTTTTAATCCTGTGTTATTTACATAAACTGAAGTGATATCCGTATTGGCTCCGCTTTTTGCAACACCTAACATTGTTCTAGCGTTAGCTGTTGTGGTTGAACCGGTACCACCGTTTGCTACTGCCAATGTTCCACTGGTGATGTTTGACGCACTTAAACTGGTTAAGTTAGCGCCTGAGCCTGAAAAACTGCCACTGATTGTTCCCGCACTTGTGATATTTCCACTTACGTTTAACAAACCTGATATACCCGCGGCTCCAGCCACACGCACCGCATAAGCAGTACCTGGGGCACTGGTTCCAATTCCCACAACACCTTGAATAATCGTACCATTTGATGGAGCAGCCGTACCCGCATAACCGCTACCTATTGAAGCTCCACCAGCAACACTTATAGTACTCCCTGGGGTTGTTGTGCCTATACCCAATCTATCGTTAGTCGTATCAAAAAACAAACCGGTGTTATCCTGAGTATACACACCACTGGCGCCGGCAAATACCACCGAACCTTGGGTAAAGGCCGTACCTGTACCTGTACCGCCTCTCGCTAGAGCTAATGTACCACTACTTATATTGGATGCGCTTAAACTTGTTAAGTTGGCACCAGAACCTGAAAAAGTTCCACTGATGGTTCCGGCAGTAGTAATATTACCGCTGACATTTAATAAACCTGTTATCCCAGCAGCACCTGATACAAGTAGTTTATATGCAGAAAGAGGTGTTGTTGTTCCTATTCCCATGTTGCCGTTGGTATCTATTCTCACACTTTCAGCCCAGGTTTGTGTGCCTGTCCGTCTTCCTATTACAAAGTTTGCAGGGCCATTTGTAGATCCAGCAACAGCACCTAAGAAGATGTTACTTGCACCGTTGGATGAGTTATACGCATTAAAATCAATTAAAGCACCGCCAGCGACACTGTTGCCTTGTGCGCTAATAGAAATCACGGTACCTCTTGGCACATAGGAATCGTAAGATGAATAAGTTGAAACACTATAGGCTTCTGCCGTAGAGTCAAATCTACCGGCTATGTTTGCACCACCACCCACATGTAATTTTGCATTAGTAGGCGTTGTTGTACCAATCCCTACAACACCTTGAACAATCGCACCATCAGATGGAGCTGCAGTTGAATAATACGTGCTACCCACAGATAAATTCCCTTTAGACGATACCGTACTTCCAGGATTCGTCGCACCAATACCTATACCGGATGTTCCGTTTCCTCTAAGACTAAAAATATCGCCCACAGAATGGATATTAAACCCTATTTTTTCCAACCCGGCTGTTGCACTTGGGTAAAAAATAAGGAAACCAGATTTCCGTGACGAATCCACTTTACCAAATTGAATATTACCAGCCATTCCACTGTCATCTACCGTATTTGGGGTTAAGCCTGAAATCGTACGGGCTCCAGATGTTGTACTTGTGTTAATAGCCGCGATAATGGATGGCCCTTGAGAACCACCAGATGTTGAAGTTACTTCTAACATATACCCTGGCGTACTTGTTCCAATTCCAACACTTCCAGCATTGTTGCTATAAATATTGGCCCCGTTGCTTGTCCAATAGCCAGCACCTGCCGTTGAAGCAGTTGTTTGGGTAGTTCCATCAGGAAATTTAAACCCTCCGGTTGTGGATTCGATGGTTCCAGCTACACTTAATTTTTGGCCTGGGGTTGATGTTCCAATACCGACCCTCCCAGTAGAGGCTTGGAAACGAATTTTTTCTCCAACAGTGTCATTAAACACTAGATCATCTGAACTTGGATTTTTAATAATATGCCAAAGAGACGTACCATCAATAAAAGAGAGTACTTTAGCTCGATTATAATCATTTGAAATACGAACATAGTTATCTACTCCTCGCCCTATTTGACTCACTTCTAAGGTAGTCCCTGGCGTTGTAGTACCAATACCCACATTACCCGATACAATCAATCCATTAAGTGGTGGAATGGTTGTTCCATAGCCTAGTGAAAGTCCTTTATTTCTGATGTTTGCAATAACAGTTCCGCTAATACCATTAAAGTAAAACTCGCCAGTGTTTGGGTTAGCAAGGGTAAATCCACCATTTGTCGTATCTAATTGAGCCATAATCGTACCAGAACGTTGTATAGCAAAATTACGCACAGTGTTTGATGGTTCTTTAATTAAAATATTACCAGAGCTTACAACCAATTTTTCTGTAGCATTGGTGATTCCAATACCCACATTTCCATTACCTCTTAAAGTCATAACATTTGTAAGCGTACCGTCAGCAGTAAAATCAGAACCGCTATCCGGTCTCACCGTGAAATCCATTCTCGCACCCAATCCAAATGTAGCATCAACAGGAACTTCTATTTGAGCTTGTCTAATGTCACTACTACCATCTAGGAAATCAAATCGAAGTCTTGGATAATAGCTATTATTTCCACCGGTATTTGGGTTTTCTTGTCCACCGCTTATACGTAATGCCGGTGTAATACCTACAGAACGAACATGTAGAGGCGCCAACGGAGTGGATGTTCCAATACCCACGTTACCTGATGGAAGAATCCGTACCCGTTCTGTTCCATTGATTTTAAAGAAAATAGGGATAGCCGCTGATGTTTGTAAAGCCAAACTTGAGGCTTCTGCGTTTAAAACAGTGCCAGCGCCACTGGTGTTTGTTCCGATATAACCTTGGCGTGTTGTGTTGTTGTAGAAGCCTATGTAATTTTGGTTGGCTCCACCATTCACACGAACAGCCTCAGCTAAAGAAGTATTTACAGCTCCTATTGTTAACAAATTGCTTGCACTTGTAGTGCCGATACCAACGTTACCTGAGACAATCAATCCGTTAGTCGGAGCAGCTGTGTTAGCAAAGGTTCCAGAACCAATAGATACACCGCCACCAACAGATAGTTTGGAACCCGGTGTTGTTGTTCCAATACCCATATTACCACCGGCTTTTAATGTTACTACGGTTGCTACGTTTGTTTCAGTAATAGTAAAGTCGTTGTTGTTTCCACCAAAATGCCATGATTTAGCCCCTGATGTAAATTGCAATTCAGCATTGGTTGCATGATAAAGCTGTAACGTTCTAGATGGATTAGTAAGTCCTATCCCCAAACGGGTATTGGAATTATCCCAAAATAAACCTGTGTTGTTTTGGCTGTATACACCACTAGCTCCGGCAAATACTACTGATCCTTGGGTAAATGCCGTTCCTGTTCCGGTACCGCCATTGGCTACACCCAAAGTTCCGCTACTGATATTGGAGGCATTTAAATTTGTTAAACTGGCACCAGAACCTGAGAATGTACCGCTAATGCTACCCGCCGTTGTGATATTTCCACTCACGTTTAATAAACCACTGATACCAGTCGCTCCCGTTACTCTTAATGCATAAGTTGTACCTGGCGCACTTGTTCCGATACCGACTACACCTTGAATAATCGCACCATTTGTTGGCGGTGTAACCAATTCATAACTAGAACCCAAAGAAATATTTGTTCCCCAAATAGCCGTATTACTCACCCCACCCATTGTTGGGGCTGTAGCGTGTACACCAAATACTGAATTAGGCGTGTGATTTGCAGCATAAATACCTGGCTGAATCCGAATACCAGCCATTCTTGTATAACCATAATCTGCACGGGATGAAGCATTTGTAATATTAACGTTAATACCTGTTGCCCAAGCTTGATACCCTGAGGCATTAAACGTAGGCGTAATGTTAATCGCATTGATAGCCCATCCACCTTCATGAAGTGAATAAACAGGACCATCTAATGTTAATGCACTAAAGCTTGAATCAACTATATTTTTATAAGGAGCACTGCCTGAACCTGCTATACGAGCGGATCCTTTTATAGACACTGTCATTTCAGGTGTTGAAGTTCCTATCCCCAACCGTTTGTTTGTGTTATCCCAGAATAAGTTTGAATTATCTTGGGTATACACACCGCTAGCACCAGCAAAAGGAATAGAACCTTGAGTCATTGCCGTTCCAGTTCCTGTACCACCGTTGGCTACACCCAATGTGCCACTGCTGATATTTGAGGCATTTAAGTTGGTTAAACTAGCACCGGACCCAGAGTGAGTTCCACTGATAGTTCCTGCACTCGTTATATTTCCACTTACATTTAATAAGCCAGATACACCGGCTGCTCCAGCCACTCTTAATGCATAGGCTGTACCTGGGGCACTTGTCCCAATTCCTACAACACCTTGGATAATCACGCCATCCGATGGAGATGCCGTTCCAGCATAACTAGACCCAATTGAAGCTCCGCCAGAAACAGATAATTTTGAACTCGGATTTGTATGTCCAATTCCTAAATTACCTTTGATATACACATTTCCATTACCTCCACTTATACCCATTAACATTGACTCTGTACTATTTTCAAAAATAAATCCGTTACTATCATTTGCATAAGCTCTAAATCGTGCATGATGAGAATTCGATCCATTCACTCCTGTAGTAGCAGTACCTCCTGACAACGATTTAGATGATCCTGAGGTTGACATATACATACCCCAATCAGGGTTAGCCAAATCCCATAGATAAATACCTTTTGTTGTACCCCCATCTACTTGGCCTTGTACTAATACCTTCCCGCCATAGGCTTGTACGTCTGTACCTATAACTAATCCTAAATTTGTTCTCGCATTTGAAGCCGTTGTAGCGCCAGTTCCGCCTTGAGCCACGCTTAATGCCGTTGTTAATCCACTCAAACTTGTAATATCGCTGTTAGCTCCACTTTTTGCTACACCCAAGGCTGTTCTTGCGTTAGCTGTAGTTGTTGCGCCGGTACCTCCGTTGGCTACACCCAAGGTACCACTGCTAATATTTGACGCATTTAAGTTCGTTAAGCTGGCACCCGATCCAGAGTGTGTTCCACTGATAGTTCCAGCACTTATAATGTTCCCACTCACGTTTAATAATCCAGATACACCCGTTGCACCAGCCACACGCAACGCATAGGTTGAACCTGGTGCACTTGTTCCGATACCTACCACACCCTGTACAATCGCTCCGTTACTTGGTGCTGCAGTAGACGCATAGCCTGACCCCACAGATGTTCCACCAGCAACGCTTAACAAGCTACCCGGCGTTGTCGTCCCCACACCCAAGTTACCTCCAGCAGGTTGAAGACTAAGAACACCTGATGGGTATGCTCTTAAAAAATCCTGAGAGAAGATCGCATTATACATAAAGAAACTGGAATCCGTATTTTTCCCTATCTGATATTTATACACACCGGATTCTTGAAAATTAAAGTATGCTTGTGAGCTTGCTGCCGTTTGATTAAAATTAATACCGCCATGAGTTGTTAAATTTAAATCGATAGCCATGACGTGAGAGCCTGCAGTTCCACCAGGAGCTATAGTCAGTTTAGAGGTAGGTGTTGTAGTACCAACTCCCAATCTCCCGTTTGTATTATCCCAGAATAATCCACTGTTATTTTGGCTATACACACCGTTAGCTCCAGCAAATACTACCGAACCTTGGGTAAGAGCCGTTCCTGTTCCGGTTCCACCTTGAGCTACGCCCACTGTAGACGTACTTACTACACCACTTCCATCTACACTTAATAATCCACTTTTCAAATTGCTAAAGGTTACAGTTCCAGATGTTTTGATATTGCCACTTACGTTTAATAATCCTGTTACTCCAGCTGCACCAACCACTTTTAATCCGTAGGCAGTTCCAGGAGACGTTGTCCCAACACCAACGTTTCCAGCTCCTGATACATAAAGGTAACTAGCTGTTCCACCATTATTTTGAATATTCATAATAGGATTTGTTGATTGTGAACTACCAGCAAAAACAGATAAGGTTCTTACGGATGCCGCATTTCCCCATACGGCTGAACCGCCCATAGACACATTACCGTTTACAAATAATGTTGGTGTGCTTGTGTTGTTTGCACCAAAAAATTCAACGTTTTGAGGTGTACCACCAGAGCCATTGCTATAGTTAACAACCATTACAGCACCCGCACTTAATAAATCGTTAGCGCCACCACTGGTGTTAAAACGAATATACCGTGAAGAATCATAATAAGAGTAAATACCTGCAGAGCCAACGTTAATATCCCCTGCAGAGCCCGCAGCTCCAGTTTGAACATACTTTCCATTTACTTCTAGTCTTTGTGTAGGGGTTGTCGTCCCAATACCCACATAACCCACATCATCAATATACATACGAGTTCCCAGTGAACCAGCCGCACCTGTTGCAAAGAATAAACGACCATTTCCACCAGCTTTGATATCAACACCTATACGTGCTCTATCATTTGAATCAAGAGAAGTAGCCGCAGCCCCTGAAGATCCATGACCAAAACCTATCCACCATTGGTCTCCAGCATTATTATTTCCATTAAGTAATTTTAATACACCTACAGATGATGCAGAATCATAAACAACTAACTTTGAGCTTGGAGCTGAAGTTCCAATTCCCAAACGTTTATTGGTATTATCCCAGAAGAAATTAGAATTATCTTGGCTGAATGCCCCACTAGCCCCTGCAAAGTGTACGGATCCTTGCGTCATTGCGGTTCCGGTTCCGGTTCCACCTTGAGCTACCGTTAATGCCGTTGTTAATCCACTCAAACTTGTAATATCACTATTTGCACCACTTTTTGCGACACCTAATACAGTTCTAGCACTTGCTGTTGTCGTTGCTCCGGTACCGCCGGCACTTACGCCAAACGCGCCACTAATCGCAGATGTTGGGATTGTAGCACTTACTGTCAATGTACCTGTTCCACCTGATGTTTTAACATAACCGTTTGTACTTAATCCACTAAAGGCGATTGTTCCACTTGAACTAATTCCTGTTGCCGCAGCAATAGCACCAGAGCTATTCACTTGGAATGGACTTCCACTACCTACAGAAAATAATGAAGCCGGAGCTATATTGCCTACCCCAACATTTCCACCTGCAAGAATGGACATTAACATGCCTACGTTTGAAAATCCAAAATCGATACGGTTTGAATTTGATCCTGAACCCACATATGTAAATTGAAAATCGGCAGAGTTTTTAGCCGAACTATCTTTCCCAAATTTAAACAAAGTTCCATCTGTTGTATTTGGTGCCAAAAACTGTGCAATTAAAGGCCAGCTTGTTCCAGCATCGCTCACATGAAGAGTTGAAGATGGATTAGTCGTCCCTACACCTAACCGTTTATTACTACTATCAAAAAATAAGCCACTGTTATTTTGGCTATAAACACCGCTAGCTCCTGCAAACACAACAGAACCTTGAGTAAAGGCTGTATTTGTTCCAGTACCACCTTGAGCTATAGTAACCGTTGCCGTACTAACAACACCGCTGCCATTCACACTTAAAATCCCGCTCTTTAATGAGCTAAAGGTTACAGTTCCTGCTGTTTTGATGTTGCCACTTACGTTTAATGAAGTGGTAATTCCTGCTGCACCATTTACAAATAATTTATAAGAAGAAGGTGCTGTTGATGTCCCAATACCTACCGTACCTGAAGTCCCTACTCTCATTCTTTCAATTTGATTGGTAAAGAAAATAAGAGGTTGACTTGTCCATGTCGCCATAACCATAGCATCTTGAGTATTGTTAGCCATGCCGATTCCGTCTTGTCCGATATAGCCATCCGCATTGTTTGCAGATTTAAAATGGATAACGTTTCCGTAAGTTGTTGCTCCCTCTTCTATACGCATTTTTTCTGCTGCACTGCTTTTATATAAATGTAATAAAGACGCTGGCGTTGTCGTTCCAACACCAATTGTTCCATCTGTTTTTATAAATAATCTGTGCGCATTTCCAACAACAAACGCAAACGGATGATTTGTCGTTGTACCCATATAAGGGGTATAAATTCCGCCGCCGGCTGACAATCTTACCGTAACGTTATTATTAGAATCATCTAAACGGATTTGGGATTCATTATCGATTCCAGACACATGTAGTTTTGCACCTGGGTTAGTCACGCCAACACCCAAACGATTGTTAGTCGTATCCCAAAATAATTGGGAATTATTTTGACTGTAAACACCGCTGGCTCCGGCAAACACAACCGAACCCGTTGTAAAGGCTGTGGAGGTTCCAGTTCCACCATTGGCTACGGGGACAACACCCAAGATACCTGTACTTGCATCAACTGTTCCTGCACCCAAGAAGGTTTTCATGTTAGCAGTTGAGGTTAACGCCAAAAAGCTTCTTGCTTTTGGACTTAATGACGTTAAGGCTTGTGAATTGGCTGCAGATGAATAAATAATCGTATCCGCTGCTGTCATATTTACCGCTGCAAAGGATTGTAATAATCCGCTATACGCTTGAACGTTGGTTCCTATGGTTAATCCCAAGTTAGCTCTGGCGTTGGTTGTTGTTGTAGCACCTGTACCGCCATTCGCTATACCCAAGGTTCCACTACTGATGTTTGAGGCATTTAAATTTGTTACACTTGCACCCGATCCAGAAAATGTTCCACTAATAGTTCCTGCACTCGTTATATTTCCACTAACGTTTAATAAACCACCAACACCAGTTGCTCCAGCCACTCTTAACCCATAAGCTGTTCCCGGTGTACTGGTTCCAATCCCTACAGTCCCTTGAATAATCGCTCCGTTATTAGGTGCTGTAGCAGAAGCATAGGCTGGAGAACCCACAGATAAGTTACCTGAAACACTCAAAATAGAACCAGGACTTGTTGTAAAAATCCCAATTCGGCTTTGGCCGCCTTTAATCACAAATGGGAAATTGCTTGCTTGGCTATTATAAATCGCAAAAGAACCTGAACCGACAGCATAGTTTGCACTTCCTCCTACAAGAAGGGAATACTGCTGTTGAGACCCAGTGCTTCCATTCCCAACATCAAATGCCGTTTGCCAGGAGTCATTACCAGTAAAATAAATAGCGCCACTTCCGTAAGCACTAACAACCAAACGGTACCCGTAGCTAGGCGTTGTACCTATCCCCAATTTCTTTTCAGTAGGATCCCAAAACAACATACTGTTGTCTTGGCTGTACACACCATTGGTTCCAGCAAATAACACAGATCCCGGAGTAAATTGTGTAGACGTTCCCGTACCACCTTTTGAAACAGCCAATGTTCCCGTTGTATCCGTTGAAAGATCAACAACGTTACGAGTAGCCAATTTGGACAATCCATTAATTTTAGAAAGTGGCAACAAACCGCTGACATCGTTTCCACTGAGTACAATTGTATTTTTTGTAGCAATACTACCCAAACCTAAATTGGTTCTTGCACCCACTGCTGTTGTAGCACCGGTACCGCCATTTGTTATAGGCAAAATCCCAGTTATATCTGTATTTGCATTTACAGAACTAGCTCCCAAAAAGGCTTTCATGTTAGCTGTAGTTGTAAGGGCCAAAAAGCTTCTTGCTTTAGGTGTTAATGCCGTTAAGGCTTGTGAATTGGCTGCTGCTGAATAAATAATCGTATCAGCCGCTGTCATATTTACCGCCGCAAAGGATTGCAATAATCCGTTATACGCTTGAACATCGGTTCCTATCACTAATCCCAAATTAGACCTTGCACCAGCAGCATCCACAGCTCCGGTACCTCCAGTTGTTACACCCAAGGTTCCATAACTGATATTCGACGCATTTAAACCAGTAAGGTTTATACCAGAACCCGTAAATCCGCCGCTACTCACAACATTGCCACTTACATTTAAACTGCCAGTTACTTTAGCTGAGCCAGCAACTCGTAGTCGTTCAGCATCTGGAGAAGTGGTTCCAATTCCCACATTTCCCGCACCAGACACATAGACATAATGGCTTGAACCATCATAACTTTTAACATCTAAAATTGGAGAAGAGGATTGTGAACTTCCAGCCATAACCGTCAATGTTCTTGCGGAAGCGCCACCGTTATTATCAAAAGTACCACCACCCATAGACACATTTCCGTTTACAAATAATGTTGGCGTATTTGTTGCATTAGCTCCAAAAAACTCCACATTTTGCGGAACGTTTACAGGATAACCACCAAATCCATCACTCCAGTTAATCACCAAAGGTGCCCCAGCACTTAGGAAATCATGAGCCCCACCATTTGAATTAAACCGAATAAATTTTGAAGGTCCGTTATAAGAATAAAAACCTGCAGCCCCTGCGTTAACATCCCCAGCTGTACCACCGGCACCTGTTTGTGTATATTTTCCATTTACCTCAAGTCTTTGTGAAGGTGTTGGCGTTCCAATACCCAAACGTCCGTTCGCATTATCCCAGAATAATCCACTATTATTTTGACTATAAACGCCACCAGCTCCTGCAAATACAACTGATCCTGCAGTCAAGGCTGTGGATGTTCCAGTTCCACCATTGGTTATTGGGACTACACCCAAAATACCCGTTGTCGCATCAACGGTTCCTGCACCTAAGAAGGTTTTCATGTTTGCAGTTGAGGTTAATGCCAAAAAGCTTCTGGCTTTTGGAGTCAATGAAGTTAAAGCTTGGGAATTAGCTGCCGCTGAATAAATAATGGTATCCGCTGCTGTCATATTCACGTCAGCAAAGGATTTTAATAATCCGTTATAAGCTTGAACATCCGTACCTACTCTTAATCCCAAGTTCGCTCTAGCATTTGTTGTTGTTGTAGCACCGGTACCACCATTGGTTATAGGTAAAATACCTGTTATTTCCGTATTGGCGTTTACTGAACCACCCAAAAAGGTCTTCATGTTAGCTGTTGTTGTTAAGGCCAAAAAGCTTCTGGCTTTTGGGGTTAAGTCAGTTAAGGCGTACATCTCTGCCGCTGTTGCATAAATCATCTTATCGGCAACCGCATTTAAACCAGCAATAGAAGCTAACGATCCATTATAAGCCTGTACATTTGTTCCAATAGCTAAACCCAAATTGGATCGAGCACTAGCAGCATCAGATGCACCGGTACCACCAGCTGCAATCCCCATTACCCCACTAATATCTTTAGTTGGAATGGTTGAGACTACACCCAAAGAACCCATAACTTGAGCCGCCTTAACATAACCACCAAAGGCTAAACTTTGAGATTGAATAGACGAACTATTTAATGCTGTTGCCGTAATGGTTCCATTCACATCCAACGCTGTTGTTGGGTTAAAATTCCCAATCCCAACTTTTCCACCATTAATGATAAAGTTATTACCTTGTTCCAACTCCAATTCAATATATTGTCCAGGATGACCCCAACCTAAATAAGCACCACGATTTCCAGCCGTATACCAACCAATCAACGGGTAATGATCTGATGCGTTTGCATACATATTTAGCGCATCTTGATCAAAACGGAATTGAGCTTGACCGGACACGATATGGAAGGTTGAATCTGGCGATGTTGTTCCAATCCCTATATTGGATCCACTTTGGAATAATACGCTTGGATTTCCTAAAAAGGTTTTCATATCCGCTGTTGAAGTTAAGGCCAAAAAGCTTCTGGCTTTTGGACTTAATGAGGTTAAAGCTTGGGAATTGGCTGCAGATGAATAAATAAGGGTATCCGCCGCTGTCATATTTACATCAGCAAAAGATTTTAATAATCCACTGTAGGCTTGGACATCAGTGCCTACTCTTAATCCTAAATTGGCTCTGCTGTTTGCCGTTGTAGTTGCTCCCGTACCACCGTTAGTTATTGGCAAGGCACCTGTAACATCTGTAGTTAAATTCACAACATTTTGTGTCGCTAGTTTTCCTAAACCTACAACTTTGTTTGCAGGAAGGCTTCCCGTAACATCCGTTGTTAAATCGACCACATTTCGAGTAGCTAACTTAGACAATCCAGCAATTTTTGCCAATGGCAATTGACCACTGACATCATTTCCACTCAATACAATTGTATTTTTTGTAGCAATAGAACCCAATCCCAAATTGGTTCTCGCACCCACTGCCGTTGTAGCACCAGTACCACCTTTGGTTACACCAATTGTCGTGGCATTCCAGGTTCCTACTGTAATCGTTCCTACTGTATTTATATTCCCTGAACCTTGCCAAGTACTTAATGGCGTATTTTCGACTTGGTTCAATCCCAAATTAACTCGAGCTTGTGTTGCATCCGTTGCTCCCGTACCACCGTTAGTAATAGGTAAAGCACCTGTAACATCTGTAGTTAAATTCACAACATTTTGTGTGGCTAATTTCCCTAAACCGGCTACTTTAGCAACTGCCAAACTTCCAGTTACATCGTTTACTAAACTCACATTATTTTGTGTCGCCAATTTTCCTAAACCCGCTACTTTAGCAACTGCCAAACTTCCAGTCACATCGTTTACTAAACTTACATTATTTTGTGTTGCTAACTTTCCAAGACCTGCAACTTTTCCTACAGGTAAGGTTCCAGTCACGTCATTTCCACTCAACACGATGGCATTTTTTGTAGAAATAGAACCCAACCCCAAGTTGGCTCTCGCACCAGTTGCCGTTGTCGCTCCGGTACCACCTTTGTTTACACTGATTGTCGTGGCATTCCACGTTCCAACCGTAATGGTTCCTACTGTATTTATATTTCCTGACCCTTGCCAAGTACTCAATGGCGTATTTTCAACTTGGTTCAATCCCAAATTAATTCTAGCTTGCGCTGCATCAGTTGCGCCGGTTCCCCCAGCTGCTATTCCAATGACACCGCTAATATCTTTTGTTGGAATACTAGACAATACACTTAAGTTCCCTTGTAGTTGAGACGCTTTTACATAACCGCCGGCACCTAATGTTTGCAAATTAATTTTACTTAATGGCAATTGGCCAGTGATATCATTTCCACTTAATACGATAACATCTTTTGTTGCGATGGCACCCAAACCTAGGTTGGTTCTGGCTCCGACTGCCGTTGTAGCTCCGGTTCCGCCTTTTGCCACGCCAAACACCCCATTTATGTCACTTGTCGGGATCAAAGTTCCGGCAGTGAACGCATTGGCCCCATTTCCTCGAATATAACCCATTAGATTAGTTGCACCTGTACCACCATTCGACACAGGCAATATCCCCGTCACATCGGAGCTATTTAAGGTGATTATATTTTGAGTCGCCAATTTTCCTAAGCCAGAAACTTTATTTACAGCCAAACTGCCAGTTACGTCGGTTACCAAGCTTACATTATTTTGTGTGGCTAGTTTTCCCAACCCATTAATTTTTCCTACAGGTAGGGCTCCACTCACATCGTTTCCATTTAATATAATAGTATTTTTTGTAGCGATACTGCCCAATCCCAAACTTGCCCTTGCGCCAGTTATAGTTGTAGCTCCGGTACCACCTCTATTTACACCGATTGTCGTTGCGTTCCAGGTTCCAACTATAATCGTACCCACAGTATTAATATTGGTTGACCCTTGCCATGTACTTAGTGGGGTATTTTCTACTTGGTTCAATCCCAAATTGATTCGTGCTTGCGCCGCATCGGTTGCACCCGTACCACCATTCGTTATAGGTAAAGCACCGGTAACATCGGTTGTCAGACTCACAACATTTCGTGTCGCCAATTTTCCTAGACCACTTATTTTTCCTACAGGCAAAATCCCTGTGACATCCGTTGCCAAGCTCACTGTATTTTGAGTCGCTAATTTTCCCAACCCCAAATTAGTTCTAGCACCTGCTGCCGTTGTTGCGCCGGTACCACCCTTGTTAAGACCAATCGTCGTGGCATTCCACGTTCCTACTAAAATAGTACCTAGTGTATTAATATTCGTTGAACCTTGCCAACTACTTAACGGGGTATTTTCAACTTGGTTTAATCCTAAATTAATTCTAGCTTGCGCCGCATCGGTTGCACCCGTACCCCCATTAGTTATAGGTAAGGCACCCGTAACATCGGTTGTTAAATTCACAACATTTCGTGTCGCCAATTTTCCAAGACCACTTATTTTAGCAACAGCCAAACTTCCTACGACATCAGTTGCCAAACTCACAACATTTTGTGTGGCTAATTTTCCAAGGCCACTAATTTTCCCTACAGGCAATGCGCCACTGACATCATTACCACTCAATATAATTGTATTCTTTGTCGCGATAACACCCAACCCCAAATTGGCTCTAGCTCCTGCAGCATCTTTTGCGCCGGTACCCCCTTGAGAGATGCTCACATTAGATGTACCAACCAACCCATTTTCATTAACAGTCAAAACTCCAGACTTCAAACCATTGAACATCACTTGTCCAGAAGCAAACAACTGAGAAAAAGAACCCGTGGCAGGAGAAACCGTGCCAATCGATGTTCCATCAATTAAACCACCCTTAATCATAACGTTACGAGACGATTGAACAGCCATATCGGATAAACCCAAATTCCCTCTTGCTGCAGCTGCCGTATTTGCACCAGTACCACCTTGAGATATAGGGATAACACCAGCGATACTGCCGACACTCACATTGGTCAAACCACTACCATCTCCATAAAACTGCGCCGCTGTTACCGATTTTGCTTTGATATTTCCACTTGTATTAATATTTCCACTCACACCTACATTTCCAACAACATATAAAGGATAAGTCCCCAAAGGAGCTGAGGTTCCGATTCCAACACTATTGTTGGCCAACACAAATTGGCTAGTAGATCCTGAGGTTTTCAAACCATTTTGAGGAACAATCAATGGTCCTGACATTGTGCCGCCAGATTTTGATAAGATGCCTAATCTTTCCATAAGATCCGCTGCACTTGTTGCGTTAACTCCCGTACCACCTTGTTGAGTAGTGAGAGGTGTAGACAACGCGCTTAAGGAGGTAATGTCACTATTGTCACCACTTTTTGCAGCCATTAAAGCCTCTCTAGCTGCTGAAGGAGTTGAAGCTCCAGTACCACCCTTATATAAAGGAAGAATTCCGGCCACATCGTTGCCGGATAAAATCACTACGTCTTTTGTTGAAATTCGTCCTAAGCCCAAGTTGAACCTAGCCGCTACATTGCTTGTAGCCCCCGTCCCTCCTTTATCTATTTGGAGAGTCCCAGCCAAATCTGTAAATCGTGTAGGTAAATTACTCAACCCGCTCCCGTCTCCTACAAAACGAGTAGCAGACACCGTCCCCAACACTGAAAGTTGCCCCGTAATTTTGGCATTCCCAGATACATCCAAAATCGCTTGAGGAGCAGAAACTCCCAATCCTAATTTTTTACCTGGAGCTACATAAATATCGCTTTGGAAATAACTTTTTCCATATAATGTATTGTTTTGATCTGTTCTTAATAATTGGGAGGCATCCACTCCTGAAATCCGACTAGCCTCAAAAGCATAAGGAACAGCCAACATCGCCACACGAGGAGCCATTTCGGGATCATCTTCAACTTTTACACCCAAATAGAGTCCGTTTGAAAACAAAACCGGATCTAGGACAACCAAACTTCCCAAGGATACTGCAAAATACCCTTTATCTACTTTAACTTTGTTATTTCCAGCATACTCTTCACTCCACACCGGACTGCCAGAAACTTGAGATGTATATAAAGAAAAGCGTATCCGATAATACCCATCCAATGGCGCTTTTGTTGCATCCAACAATTTTCCTTGATACGCAATTTGTTGAGGAACTGCAAACGCACTTGTACCTGTTAAACAAACGAAAAAAACCATCAGCAAACTTATGCCGACAGTTTTTAAAAGAGAAACTTTAATGTGTTGAAAAAAGGACACATCATTCATTTTTAGGTACAAAGCTCCTTTGGATACGCGCACAGACAATATATAATTGTACCCGAAAACGGGGTTTTTCAAACAAAAATCATAACCTTAAGCATAGATTGAATATAAAATAAGGCAAGCCTTACCCTATTATTTTTAGCAAAAAGTATTACGATATTTTTTTAGAAAGGTTACGATTATACTTGTATAATCCAATCCAAAAAAGCCCTTTAAAAATTAATTGGGGATCATAGGTATCCAAATCAAGCTTTTTGTTTAAGGTTGCAAGCCCACTTCCAGTTCCAATCACAGAGATTGCAGGATACTGTTCTCTATAATGCTGAATAAAGCCATTTAACATATGGATATGGCCCCAAAATAACCCAGCTTGAACGGCTTCTGTTGTATTTTTTCCATAATGAAGACGCTGATCTTTTACCTTTATTAACGGAATTTTTGCGGTGTAAGAATGTAGCGCTCGAGAAGACATTCCCATTCCAGGCATAATGGCCCCGCCTTGATACACACCTTTTTCATCGATAAAACAACAAGTCGTCGCCGTACCCGAATCAATCACCAAAGACGGTCCTTTATAAAAAACATGGGCTGCAATGGCATTTACTAGCCTATCCGCTCCAATTTGAGAACGGTTTTTAATAGCTAATTTTGAATTTTGAAATAAACGATGCGTGACAAACACACTTGGAATAGGCAAAGCGTTGATAATACTGTCCATTTTGGGAACAACAGAAGACACCACAATAGATCGGCAGTCTTTTTTAACCACATTAGATATATGATCAGGAAATTGAGGTGTAGGAATTTTTTTGGAAACAAAGGTCTTGGGGAGCTCGGGCTGTGAAAAATCACAGTACCCATATTCAACAAATGAATTTCCGATATCAATAAGAAGGTCTTTTCTCGCCATGATAGCCGTATGATAACAATGCCCAAATAAATTTACAAAGAGATTAAGGAGCGGTAAGATAGTCGGAGCCAAACTTCCGAAAGGGATATGTAGTTATGACTAAAACAATATCTGAAATCTCATTGACTGATGCCATCCCCTCTATTCTTCACAATCTCGATACCTCCAATTCACTTCTAAAAGACTTTGCCCTTCACTTCCTGAACGCCGTTCCTTCCCGGTCTATTCTGTCTCAAAACCCAGAATTTATAGCCCAGTTTATTGAAAAACGTTTTTCTTTTTTCAAGGAAACACTGGAAAAAGGTGTAGAAAACGGAAAAATCAAAGTTTCTGATTTAAACAAAAAGCACTCCTTCCAAAAATCCATGGAGATTATTTGCCCGGATGCCAACTATATTATTATTACGCTGGAAGCCTTGTTTAAAGAATTTGGCATTCCGGTCACAAAACTCTTCCACCCTATCTTCTCTGTTGAACTTTCAAAAAACAAATTAACCTCGATCAAACAAGCCACCATTAACACACATCTTGTGTCTGTGATTTATTTTGAATTTGAGTTTTCAGGCAGCAAAGCCGATTTACAGATTTTTGAAGAACGTGTTCATTTTCATTTATCAGCTATTCAACATGCGTTTCAGCAACAAACACCTATTCTGGCCAAACTATCTGATATTAAAGAGGTTCTAAAATCCAATACCTTCACATTATCAGAACCACTTGAAGAATGGACAAACCTTTTAGACTGGTTAAAAGCCTCTAATTTTTCGTTTTACGGCTATGCCGAATGTACCCATCAACAAAACAATGTATCGCTGCAAAACGGCCTTGGCATTTTATCTCAGGATTTTTTGAATACGGATTTATCCAACATCGAAACTATTTTATTGGAACACAACATTAAAAGCTTACCTCACAGAGAATCGTTTCAGTTCGATACGATACGCGTAAAAAGTCCGCTTCAACGTTTTGAAAACCTGATGCGTCTCAGCCTGATGGTTCAATCCAAAAATGGGGATATTAAAGAATATATTTTTATTGGATTATTACGCAGAAGTTCCTTATTCGTAAAAAATATCGAAACCCCAATTATCCACTTAAAAATGCAGCATATTTTCAAAGCGAAACATATGCTTCCCGGAAGTTATGACTATACGGAAGTCATTCGTATTTTCACGTCTATTCCAAAGTTTGAGCTATTCAGAACACCTGCAGATGAACTTTTAAGCATGGTTGAAGACCTGCTTTCCATCACAAATCCAAATCGGGTGTATTGTTTTTCACGGTCAAATTCTCACCGTTTAAGCTTGCTGGTTGTGGTGCCTTATGGCTTATTCAGCAAACAAAACATCACTGCCATTAAAGACTATCTTCAAAGCTTTATTCCTCATACCTCCATGGAAACACTGGAAATCAGAGGTGAAGAAAAATGCAGGCTTCACGTTCATTTTGATACGAAGGAAAAACATCCGAAATCACCGGATTGCCCGGCTTTGGAAACCGAAATCAGAGACCTTATCAAGCCTTGGGAAGAATCCTTAAAAGATGAGTTAAACAACTTCGAGCTAACTCAAAAATATACCAATGCGTTTCCGAATCACTACAAAGTGATTCGCAGCGCTCAGGAAGCAGGTACGGATATTACGATTCTTGAAAGTTTATCCGACACCAACAAAACCGTTTTCCGCATTACACCGTTTGAATTTCCAAATTCTGCGTTATCAGGAAAAGCCTCCATATTATCTATTTATTGCAAAACAAAAATCGACCTGATGACCGTTATGCCGATTCTTCAAAACTTCGGCTTTCACGTGTTTGATGAAATTACCACCAGTGTTGGCCCTCAGAAAAAAGCCTATGGCTACATTCACTCGTTCAGAGTGGTTGATGAAAACTCCAAAAAAGTGGACGAAGCTGTTTTTGAAGCCACTTTAGCCGAACTGTTTGCCAATATTTTTAATGAGAAAACCACAAACGATCCGTTAAATCGTCTGGTTTTAAAAGCCAAGTTGAACTGGAGAAGCATTGCCGTTCTGCAAATGTACAGAAACTATCATCTTCAGCTCACCCCTATTTATTCCAAAGACAAAATCAACTCAGCCCTTATTTCCTATCCAAAATGTGCAAGCCTGTTATGGACCTATTTTGATACAAAATTTGCGCCAAATCCTCAACTTACTGTTGAAAAACGGGAAGCGGCTCTTCAAAAAATCGAAAAAGACTTTTTTGACCACCTTCAGGCGGTTCAGGATGTATCGGATGACCTTGTGTTTAAAAGTCTATTTAACTGTCTTGAAAGCACCTTACGCACGAATTTCTACATTCCAAAACCGGAATCTGAAACCTTTATTTCCATCAAAGTATTATCTAAAAATGTTAAAGTCATGCCAAAACCGGTTCCATTCAAGGAAATTTTTGTGTACGACGTTGGAATGGAAGGGATTCACCTTCGTTTCGGCCCGGTAGCCAGAGGCGGTTTGCGCTGGTCAGACAGACCTGATGATTTCAGAACCGAAGTTTTGAATCTGGTTAAAACCCAGCAGGTTAAAAACGTTGTAATCGTCCCTGTCGGTTCAAAAGGCGGATTTATTTTAAAGAAAAAAGGACTTGGGAAAGAAGAGCTGGCTACAGAGTCGGTGAAGCAGTACCAGTTTTTTATTAAAGCGCTTTTGGATGTGACCGATAATGTGAACTCAAAAGGTAAAGTGACGCATCCGGAATCGGTTGTTTGCTTTGACGGTGAGGATCCATATCTGGTTGTAGCAGCAGATAAAGGGACGGCGAATTTCTCTGATATTGCCAACGAGATTTCAGAATCGTATGGGTTCTGGCTTGGGGATGCGTTTGCATCTGGCGGATCAGTGGGATATAACCACAAAAAAGAAGCCATTACAGCTCGTGGCGCCTGGGAATGTACAAAGCTGCATTTCAAGGAATTAGGTAAGGATATTTTAAAAGAATCTATTACCGTAGCCGGTATCGGCGATATGTCCGGAGACGTTTTTGGAAACGGCATGTTGCTTGGCAAATTAATCAAATTACAGGCTGCTTTTAATCACATGCACATTTTCCTTGATCCAAATCCAAACACGGAAACCTCTTATGCAGAACGTAAACGGATGTTTGATCTACCTCGCTCAACATGGCTGGATTACAACCAAAAACTGATCAGTCAGGGCGGTGGTATTTTTGAGCGTAAAGCCAAGGAAATTCAACTTTCTCCTGAAATCAAAAAAATTCTTGATATTAAAAAAGATGTGGTTACCGGCGAAGAACTGGTTAAATCCATCCTAAAAATGAACGTGGATTTACTGTGGTTCGGAGGTATCGGAACCTACATTAAATCGTCGGATCAAACCCATCAGCAGGTAGGGGATCAGGCCAATGATGCCGTACGTATCGATGCTCAGGAATGCCGGGCACTGGTTATCACCGAAGGCGCAAACCTTGGCGTTACCCAAACCGCACGTATCGACTTCAACAAACATAACGGACACCTCAACTCTGACGCCATCGACAACTCTGCCGGTGTAAACATGTCCGACTACGAAGTAAACATCAAAATTCTGCTTCAAAAAATGCTAACAGAAGGCAAATTGAAATCTGTTAAAGAGCGTAACAAGCTGCTGGAAAAAGCTACCGATCAGGTATCGGAACTGGTATTAATCAATAACAGAGGTCAGCACGCTCTGATCTCAATGGACACAGTAAGATCCATCAAACAATTCCAACCGTTTAATGTGCTTATTCAAAGCTATGTTAACCAGGGTATTATTGATGCCAAAACAGAAAATCTTCCTACATTTTCAGAACTTGAATTACTGGCAGCCTCAAAAACGCCATTAAGCCGTCCTGTTTTAGCGGTTATTCAGGCCTATGTAAAAATGGAAGTCTACAATCAGCTGGTCAAAGACGCCAAGTTGCTGGACAACCCGTATTTCTCTCCGATTTATAAATCGTATTTCCCTGAAGTTTTCTTAAAGGAATTTGGAAATGAAGTAGAAAAGCATCATCTTAAACATGAGATTTTATCTACCCTTCTAACCAATCAGATCGTTAATCAGGCAGGCTCTACCTTCTACTTCCAGGCTCAGGAAATGACAGGCAAATCGGTTGGCGAGATCACAAAAATGTACCTGATTTTAAATGATGTTCTGGATTTTTCAGCATTAAGAGAAAAAGTGCATGCCGAATCAGAAGCCATGGAAGACAGCTACGAGGCACTTATCAAAATCGATAAAGGCCTGTGCAACCTGGTTATTGATTGTCTGCAAGCCAATGTTGTTCTTAAATTCAAAGACATACCGGAGTATAAAGCTCTATTTAAATTATTGTTCAAAACAGTAATTGGAAAAGATCAGCAAACCAGACTGTCACACTGGACGCAAAAAGGGTTTTCTCAAGCCACATCCCAGCAGCTGGTTTTTGCAGGATTGCTTCCCATTGCAGCCGATATGTTGTCGTTGAATCTTACAGCGAAACTAGATCCGACTGTATCTACAAAACTGATTCAGGGCATCAACAAAATGTTCCATTTTGACTGGGTGAAACAGCATCTTACAGCGCTGGATCTTCACACAAAAGATGATAACGAGCTTAGAAACAGCTTATTGTCTGTTGTGGAAGACAAGAAAAGCACATTAACAAAAGCTATTTTAAAATATGGAGTGGGACAGTATATTTTAGAGCATCCTGAAAGCAGTATCTCAAAAGAATTAAACACCGCTTTAAAAGCCTGTTTCCCTCAAACTTTTGACTCTTATTTTAAGAAGATTCACGATTTACAACACCATGGCAGTGCGGTAACCTTAACAAGCTTATCGGTAGCCTTAAACAGATTAACTGTTTAGTCCAATAACACGGAGAGGATGACTCATGACAACCATGACAACCACAGATTATAAAGTAAAAGATATTCAATTAGCCGAATTCGGAAGAAAAGAAATTACCATCGCAGAAAAAGAAATGCCAGGACTTATGGCCCTGCGTGAAAAATATGGCAAGGAAAAACCTTTAAAAGGAGCTAAAATTTCTGGGTCCTTACATATGACAATCCAAACAGCGGTTCTGATTGAAACGCTTGTAGCCTTAGGTGCGGATGTTCGCTGGGCATCCTGCAATATCTTCTCTACACAGGATCATGCGGCTGCGGCTATTGCGGCAGCAAACATCCCGGTTTTTGCCTGGAAAGGTGAAACTCTTGAAGAATACTGGTGGTGTACTGAGCAAGCCTTGATTTTCCCTGATGGAACAGGTCCTGATCTTATCGTTGATGACGGTGGAGACGCTACGTTATTAATCCACAAAGGTGTTGAAGCTGAAGCTAATTCAGCTATTTTAAACGAAAAAACAGACAACAAAGAGTTTCAAATTATTTTGAACCTGCTTAAAGATACCATTAACAGACATCCTGGCCGTTGGACAGCTATTGCAAAAACCATTAAGGGTGTTTCCGAAGAAACGACAACAGGCGTTCACAGACTGTACCAGATGATGGAAGAAGGCAAATTGCTTTTCCCTGCGATCAACGTTAACGATTCTGTAACCAAATCAAAATTTGATAACTTATACGGATGCCGCGAGTCCTTACTTGACGGTATCAAACGCGCAACCGGTGTTATGGTTGCCGGTAAAATCGCTGTAGTCTGTGGCTACGGAGACGTAGGAAAAGGCTGCGCACAATCCCTAAGAGGATTCGGAGCACGGGTTATCATTACTGAAATCGATCCAATTTGCGCCTTACAGGCAGCTATGGAAGGCTACCAGGTTGATACTGTAGAAAATTGTCTACCTTTCGCTGACATCTACGTGACAACAACAGGTAACAAAGACATCATCACAATTGAACACATGAAAAACATGAAAGATCAGGCTGTTGTATGTAACATTGGTCACTTCGACAACGAAATCCAGGTAGATCGTCTTATAGCACTTCCAGGTGTTAAACACTTAAATATCAAACCTCAGGTAGATCAATACACCCTGCCAAACGGTAACAGCATTTTCCTTCTTGCCGAAGGTCGTCTTGTAAACCTTGGTTGCGCCAGCGGACACCCTTCATTTGTTATGAGCACCTCATTTACAAACCAAACCGTTGCACAGCTTGAACTATGGCAAAACCCTTATCAGATCGGTGTATACACCCTTCCTAAGAAATTAGACGAAGAAGTTGCCCGTCTGCATTTAGACAAACTAGGCGTTAAACTAACCAAACTGTCTACAGAACAAGCCAAATATATCGGCGTTCCACAAGACGGCCCGTACAAACCTGACCATTATCGTTATTAAGGACAATAAGGACACTTCCTATGGGTACTTTTTCTAACATTCTTGATCCAGCCATTTTATTTTTCTTTTTTGGAATTGCAGCATCCCTGTTACGTTCAAATCTCGAAATTCCTCAACCCATAGGAAAATTCTTGTCTCTTTACTTATTGCTGGCCATCGGATTTAAAGGCGGCGTAGAACTGTCCCATTCAGGCATTTCAGGCTCTATTATCATTACCTTCCTACTGGCCATGGGCATGGCCTTACTTGTGCCTTTATACAGCTTTTTCATCCTAAAACAAAAACTCAACGTCTTTGATGCCGCAGGTATCGCCGCAACATACGGATCCGTCAGTGCCGTTACCTTCATTACAGCTACCGTATTTTTAGAAAAACAGGGGCTTCATTTCGGAGGTTACATGGCCGCCGTTCTGGCCATGATGGAATCACCGGCTATTATCGTAGCACTGGTTCTATCCAACTGGATTAGAAAAAAACAAAAACCTGAGGGACAAACTACAGATGTCGTTTCAAATCAGCCTCAAATGAAAATCAAGGATATTTTAAAAGATGCCTTTACAGACGGGGCTCACATGCTGCTTTTAGGTAGTATTGTGATTGGCATTATTACCGGCCATCACGGTCAGGAAATGCTTGCTCCTCTGACAAAAGACCTGTTTAAAGGTTTATTATGCTTCTTCATGTTGGATATGGGTCTTCTTGTTGCAAAACGGATGAAGGATATTAAAAAAGTAGGATTTTTCCTGGTTGGATTCGGCATCATTATGCCAATAGTTAATGCAAGTTTAACCGCCTGTTTAAGCTATGCACTGGGATTACCTATCGGCGATGCATTTCTGCTTTCTGTTATGGCCGCAACAGCATCATATATTGTTGTACCAGCCGCTGTCAGACATGCAATCCCGGAAGCCAATCCTACGTTATATTTCGGCTCAGCTTTAGCCGTTACGTTCCCCTTCAATGTCATGATCGGGATTCCTCTTTATTTCAATCTTATTTCATGGTTATGGAGCCGTTAATGAAAACTGTTAAACGTCTTGAAATTGTTATTGATTCTATTCATTCAGAAGAAATTTTTGAGGTTCTTGATCAACACGGAATTAAACAATATAACCGAATCAAGGAAATCTGGGGTAAAGGGGATCAATGGGATGGAAGCGATGGATTTTTATCCGAAGCCTTTCATCAGGAATACATTCTTGCTGTTTGCCCATTAGAAACCATAGACACCCTTACAGAAGCCTTAAAACCCCTCATTACTCGATATAACGGACTTTTACTACTTACAGATGCAACAACACTCGCCTAACATTAAAACACTTTCTTTTGGATACAAAGCCCCCTGCGGTATTGTAGAGATTGAAGAATCTGATGCCGGGATTGTATCCATGGTTTGGAATAATGACATAAAGCCCTCAACACCAACCTTCTCATCCGGTCAAACGCTGGTTAAAGAACTTGATCTATATTTTGCACATAAAATTCGCACATTCTCAGTCCCTTTGCATTTCACTTCAGGCACGGTTTTTCAACAAAAAGTATGGAAAGCACTGGAAACAATTCCTTTTGGGAAAACAGCGTCGTATAAAGATATTGCAGAAAAAGTAGAGTCTCCAAAAGCAGTGAGGGCTGTTGGTAATGCCAATTCAAAAAATCCATTCTGCATTATCGTCCCCTGTCACCGTGTTGTGCAGCATAATGGGAGTTTGGGTGGGTATGCTGGCGGGTTAGACGTTAAGCGATTTTTGTTGGAGTTTGAGAAGAAGGCTTAATCTTCACGCTATGAAGGTTAAGAAACAAAATAATGTAGTTCTCGACGTTATGTACTTACTCGTGTTGACCAAAAAATAAAGGCAGAAAAAATGCAACAAGTTCAGCACGACCAGATAAACCGGATTTAGCATATACCGAGGAGGCTTGAGTTCGGACTGTTTTTTCAGTTACATAACGCATACTGGCTATCGTTTTTGTTGGATACCCTCTTAGTAAGCAGATTGCCACCTCCTTTTCAGCCTCAGAAAATTTCCATGTATTGAACTGACGATCAATTAACGACCTTGCACTCTGAAGGTATTTTTCGGATTCCTTCTGTAACAACTCCACTTCTATCTTAGTTTGATCAAGAATAGTTTTAGAGTAAAACAATCGCTCAGATAGGTTGAAAATCCTATACAGCATTCCCATGCTTCCTATAAACGTTAACGCAACAACAACACCCTCTATAAAGAGATGTCGTCCACTTGTTTTATCCAAACTTTCACCCCAAAAATCCACTAGTACAACTCCAAAAACAAGTAAGAGGAGACCGGCTACCAGTAAGATTTCGAAATATCTATTAATAAAAAATCGATTAATCATCTTTAGTTTCACGTACATTTTGTTGGACTTGCGCCGTTGGAGAATTTAACTCAGAATGCCTGATTTTTCCACCCAAATGAGCTGTCACACCCAACATGGTCACAGATAACAAGGAAAATACCACTGCTCCAAAGTAAGCAAACCTATAAAATCTCGTTTGATTTAAAAGCAACGTAATAGCAGCTAATACCCCAGCAGATAACGTCAATATAAGTGCCGCCTCAGCTGCAGACTCATGAGTTTCAATTCGATTTTCAGAAATACCAGGTAAAGATTTCA
This sequence comes from uncultured Candidatus Marinamargulisbacteria bacterium, assembly GCA_964517775.1. GTDB lineage: Bacteria > Margulisbacteria > Marinamargulisbacteria > SXXA01 > JAHFDB01 > CAZFCP01. Next base: position 75,721 of record CAZFCP010000001.1, read on the forward strand.
CTCTTTCTTCTGCCGGCTCTCCAGTCAAAAAAGCCGGTAAAACCGCTAATGCTAATACCATCAACACCGCTAGAGATGTCTTTTTCATAAAATCATTCCGATAAAAGAATCCTATTCCCATAAACAATAAGACCACCGGCATTCCAATCACAGAAATATGATTGAAAATCAGATGTAGTTGTACCGCCATTTGTGTCTCCTTCTCAATTTTATTGAACACATAATGTCATACTTTTCTTACAAAAGTATATAGGACAAACGACTGAAAAGAAGCCTAAAACCAGACAAAAAACCAAGGAAAAGAAATGTTTTTTAAATACAAAACAACCCTAGGTAGGTAAAAATATATAGTTATTCTTCTTCGTAATGCTTAACATACTTCTTCAACAAATCCCGAATATCCTTATGACTGCGGTCGAAAGGATGTGTAAGTGTTTCCCGAAATTCAGAAACCACAGAATCTAGCTCCTGGATGGAAAAGCCATCATTTCCCTGAGCTACGAAGACTTTTTGATGTTGAGTTGAACGCGTACCTTCTTCAGCGGTTAGAATTTCTTCAAACAGTTTTTCTCCGGGGCGTAAGCCAACAAATTCGGTATCGATGTCTTTGTAGGGTTCCAGGCCGTGGATTTTAATCAGTTCTTCGGCCAATTTTGTAATTTTAATGGGTTCGCCCATATCGAGGACCATGACTTCGCCACCTTTGCCGATAATGGCAGCCTGAAGTACCAGGGAAACGGCCTCGGGAATTGTCATAAAATAGCGTTTCATATCTTTGTGGGTGATGGTCAGAGGGCCACCGTAACTAAGCTGTTCCATAAACAGAGGAAGGATACTGCCTCGGCTTCCCAACACGTTTCCAAAACGCACAGAGACAAACTGGGTAGACCCATTGTTATCTCTGGAGTAGCCGTTGTAGGCTTTGCAGATATACTCGGCCATGCGTTTGGATGCGCCCATAATACTGGTGGGGCGAACGGCTTTGTCGGTAGAAATCATGATAAATTTTTGAACATGATGAGAAACAGCGTGTTTTGCAAGAATTTCAGTGCCGAACATATTTACTTTAACAGCTTCCGTCACATTCCACTCCATCATAGGAACATGTTTATAGGCTGCAGCATGGAAAACCAGATGAGGCTTAAATTCATCAAAAACAGCACCGACCAAACGGTCATCACGGATATCCCCTACAATAAATTCGATGCGTTTTTTCTCCCCGAATAAATGCGGATAAAGCCGTTTTAGCTGAAGATTTAATGTATGCAAATCGGTTTCATCAATCTCAAATAAAACAATGCGGCTGGGTTCAAACGCACAGACCTGTCTTACAATTTCAGATCCAATCGATCCACCTGCGCCTGAAATAAGGACGCACTTATCACGGACAAAACCTGAAATCTCATCATAATCCACATCTACTTTTTGGCGGCCAATCAAATCCTCAATTTTTATATCTTCCAGGCTTTTAATGGTGACATTCGGCTGATGAAAATCATAAATGCGAGGCACCACTTTAATAATGGAAATACCGGCTTCTTTGGCCAGGTTGTAAATATTTCTAAGGATTTTAAAATTCAGGGATGGAATCGCAATGATAACAGCTTCGATATTATGCTCTTCAATTTTATCCTGAAGCAGTTCTGTTCCACCTTCAACTTTAATACCGTGAATACGAATATTTTTCTTCGTGGAATCATCATCCAAAAAAACCTTGGGATGGAAGACAGAGTGAGGCTGTTTCATCCAGTCTCTCACGATCATTTCGCCGGTATTTCCAGCGCCGATAATCAGGGTGGACATCCCGTCTTTAAATCTTTTTTTATGAGAAAAAATCTCCAGATATACCCGTTTTGCAATTCTGACACCGGCAATCCCAATCAAAGAAATAGAGCCATTTACAATCACCAGTGACAGTGAAAAATCCAGCTCAATCGAATACAGTCTTAATAGAATTAGCACCCCATACAACGTCATGTTTGAAAATAACAAGGCAAACGATGTATTGATAAATTCCCTTAAACCCACATAGCGCCAGGTAATGGTATAGAGCCTGAAATAAGACAGCCACCCTATCGTTATAAAGCAAATCAAACCTAAAAAAAGAAACACATGTAGTGGAGAAATAAAGAAATGGTCGTTGGTATTAAAAAAAGTACGCAATGAAAAAACATACACGGCAGACAAGACAATGATGTCCATCAAAAGAAAGAAAAGTGTACGTTTAAGCTGCTGTGAAACTGTAGTAACCATGGAAAAGAAAAGTATATCAAAAAACCAAAGATTCAAGAATAGGCTCAACAGAGTTTGATTTTTGAGTCATAATACACCCATGGCAACATTTTTAGTGACAGGATGCGCAGGATTTATCGGAAGCCGGCTGGTGTATGCCCTGCTTCGTCAAAACCATCGGGTGGTGGGGTTGGATGATTTTTCAATCGGATCAAAAACGGTGCTGGCTGATGCGTTAAAAAACCCTTTATTTACACTCATTGAAGGCTCGATTGAAGATAGTGAGATGTGCAAAAAAGCCACAGAAAACTGTGAGTTTGTACTGCATCATGCGGCCATAGCTTCCGTACAGGCGTCTATGGAAAATCCGTTAAATGCCCATAATATTAATGTAAACGGCACCCTAAACATGCTGATTGCCTCAGAAAAAAACAACGTAAAACGATTCGTTTTCCCCTCATCAGCTGCCGTGTACGGAGATGCAACGATATCGCCCAAACACGAATTACTTTTACCAGAACCCAAGTCACCTTATGCCGTACAAAAACTGACAGCTGAAGGCTATTGCCGGTATTTTGCGGAACACACGTCACTCAAAACCATTGTATTTAGATATTTTAATGTGTACGGACCTGGGCAATCGCCCACATCTCAATATTCTGGTGTGATTTCAAAATTTATTGATGCCTTTGAAAAAAAATCGCCCCCAATCGTTTATGGAGACGGCTCACAGATCAGAGATTTTGTGTTTGTGGATGATGTTGTAGCAGCCAATATCCGCTGTTGTCTTCAGGATATTCCTCATTTTGGACTGCCCATGAATATTGGGTCGGGAAAACCGGTATCTTTAATGATGTTGATTTCCGAGCTTCAGCAGCTTTTTAAAACAGATTTAGCACCGGTATATCAACCATTCAGAGCTGGAGATATTAAAGAAAGTCTTTCCGATATTGGATTTGCACAAAAACAGTTTGGATTTTCACCGTCTTTTCAGCTCAAAGACGGGTTAAAACAAATTATCGAAAGCCATGGTGTGCTTGAATAAGGCTTCTACTCCAAGATATACTTTTAGTAAGTTTTAGAATTGTTGTAACATTTTTTCGACAATTCCTTCTCTCATCTAATTATTCTAAGGAGACCATGCTATGAATTCATCAGCTCAAGCAGCTACTCAGACACCGTCTGTACCTGCTCGTAAAATTCCTTTTTTTAACTACCCGCAGCTTTATTTATCGGATAAAGAAAACTATCAACGCATTTTTGAAGAAGTAGGAACCAGAGGCGCATACATCCTTCAAAAAGATCTTGAAGCGTTTGAAAAAAACGTAGCCGCATTTACCGGTGCCAAATATGCGCTTGGCGTTGCTGACGGAACAATGGCCATTTCATTGATTTTGATGGCAGCAGGCATTCAGCCAGGAGATGAAGTTCTGTTTTGCTCGCATACCTTTATTGCGACGGCCAGCGCTATTCATTTTGCAGGAGGAACAGCCGTTCCCGTAGAATGTGGACCTGATCATATGATGAATGCCGACGATATCGAGCACCGCATCACACCGAAAACAAAATTCATTCTGCCAACACAGGTTAACGGACGTTGTTGCGATATGGATAAAATTCAGGCTATCGCTACCAAACATAAGCTGCAAATCGTTGAAGATTCTGCACAGGCTTTGGGATCCCGTTACAAAGGGCAACATGCCGGAACATTTGGCATTGGCGGTACGTTCAGCTTCTATCCGGCCAAAACCCTTGGCTGTTTCGGAGACGGTGGCGCAGTTGTTACCAATGATGAAACCCTCTACAAAAAAATGGTGGCCTTACGTGACCACGGCCGTGGCGAAAACGGAGATATCGAAATGTGGGGGCTTAACTCTCGTCTGGATAATCTTCAGGCTGCATTTCTTGATCATAAACTGACCTCATTTAACGACGTTGTTAAAAAACGCCGTGAGATCGCAGCTCAATACAATCAGGAATTATCTGCACTACCGGAATTACACCTGCCAGTAGCTCCTGATGCACAGGCAAATCATTTTGATGCCTACCAAAACTATGAAATAGAAGCAGAAAATCGGGATCAGTTAAAAGCTTACTTAGCTGAAAATGGAATTGGAACCATCATCCAGTGGGGTGGAAAAGCTGTTCATCAATTCAGAGCATTAGGCTTTAAAGATTCTCTACCGTTTACGGAAAACATGATCTCAAAAAGCTTACTGTTGCCTATCCATCCATTCCTTACAAAAGAAGATGTAGCGTACATCTGCGCAACCATCAAAGCCTTTTACAAAAAATAAAACGGTTAGAAATAGCTCCTTATACCCCAAGGTTTAGGGAGCTATTTTTCTACAGCAGGAAGAAATACCATAAACTGCGTACCCTTCCCTAAAACACTTCTTACCTTAATTACACCCTTATGATTTCTTACAATTGTCATAACCGTAGACAATCCCAATCCCGTACCTTTTGTTGATTTTGTTGTAAAAAATGGCTCAAAAATTTTCTCGGCCACTTCCTTTGGAATGCCTGGGCCTGTATCACAAACCTGAATGCAGACATATTTTCCTGGAGATAAGTCCTCCAGATACTCACTATCTTGCAGAGTTACATCCTGATTGCAGGCCGTAACCAGCAAAACACCGCCCTTATTTTCCATGGCATCTTTGGCGTTTAAACATAAATTCATGATCACCTGGTGAATCTGCACCACATTGGCATGTACATTCCAGATAAAATCAGGAATATCCAGCTTAAATTCTATTTCAGAATCTGTAACCTGCAGCACAATTTCCCGTAATTCCGTAATCAAAGGCTGCAAAGAAAAAGTTTCGTATTCCTGATCCATTCCCCTCACAAACGACAGCAAATGCCGAATCAGTCCACCACCACGTTTGGCCCCCCGTTCCATCAGCTCTATAGCCAGCTTGGACTGATCATCGCTGACCTTCCCCAATAAAAGCCGGGATCCAACCATCACCGTAGATAAAATATTGTTTAAATCGTGGGTAACACCACTCATGACCAGGCCCAGACTTTCCATGCGCTGTGAACGAAGTACTTGTTCCTGCAGCTTTTTTTTCTCTGTAATATCCGTATGAAAAACAATGGCGCAGGGGGTTGTTCCATCTGTCACTAAAACCCAATGTGTTTCAAAAAAACGTTCTTCCTCAGAAGAAACCGTGTATTTAAGTTCGCCAACCCAGTTTTTTTTGGACAGCATCACTTCAAACGCCTGCATAAAACGTACACGTTCATCATCAAGCATCACATCAAATAAAAATCCCCGGCTATAAATAATGTCCGAAAAATTAATCTGCGGAAAAATATCAGCAAAAGCAGCATTAACAAAAGTCAGCTGGAACTGATCATTTACAACGTAGACGGGTAGCGGAAACAATGAAAGTGAAGACTTTAACGTTGCGAGATCTTGAAGAAGTACAGAGTTGGAAAAAGAAAACATAGTATCCTTAAAATAACTAATACCAATAATGTTATACTACCGCTGCGAGACTGTTTATTAAGTTCTATTTTGTGAGTCACTACTATCAATAAAAAAAAGGGGTATTAACGATTATACCACAGACAAACTCTATACAAAGCGTACCAAACCTTTTATACTGGTCGCCATGAAAATTCACGAATATCAGGCCAAAGAAATTTTAAAAAAGTACGGAATCCCTGTTCAGGACGGCGTTATTATTGATAACGTTAACCAAGCGGAAGCTGCCCTTGAAACAGTCTATAAGGATTTCAATACCCAACAAGTCGTTATTAAGGCCCAAATTCATGCAGGGGGCCGTGGCAAAGGCGGTGGAGTTAAATTTTCGCCTAGCAAAGAAAAAGCGCTGGAAAATATCAAAAATATTTTAGGCATGCAGCTTATTACTCATCAAACTGGACCAGAAGGTCAGCACGTTAAAAAAATCATGATCGCCGAAGCGATAGATATCGAAAAAGAATTCTACGTAGCCATTACGCTGGACAGAAGTTCAGGTAAAAACGTGGTAATGGTTTCAACAGAAGGCGGCATGGACATCGAAGAAGTTGCAGCCAAAACTCCTGAAAAAATCATCAGAGTATGGATCGAACCCGGATTCGGACTTCGTCCTTTCCAAGCAAGAGAACTTGCGCTTGCTTTAGGTTTAGAAGGCGACTTGTTTAAACAAGCTGTTCCTTTCTTTATCAATTTATATAACTGCTACATCAAAACAGACGCATCTATTGCTGAAATTAATCCCCTAGTTGTTACAAAACAAGGAAAATTATTAGCATTAGACGGCAAATTCAATTTTGATGACAACGCCCTTTACAGACATGCCGATATCGTTGACATGAGAGACGAACATGAAGAAGATCCAACCGAAGTAGAAGCCAGCAAATTCAAGCTGAACTACATTAAGTTAGATGGTAACGTTGGCTGTATGGTTAACGGCGCAGGCCTTGCCATGAGTACCATGGATATTATCAAACTTAAAGGCGGCGAACCTGCAAACTTCCTTGACGTTGGTGGCGGTGCAAACGTTGATACTGTAAAAAATGGTTTCAGAATCATTTTATCTGATAAAAACGTTAAAGCTGTATTGATCAACATTTTTGGCGGAATTGTGCGTTGCGACCGTGTTGCAAACGGTATTATTCAGGCTGTAAGCGAACTGGATCTTAATGTTCCGGTTGTTGTAAGACTTGAAGGTACCAATGCCATTCTTGCAAAAGAATTACTCGAAAATTCTGGCGTTTCCATTATTGCAGCAGACTCACTTAGTGATGCAGCTGAAAAAGTGGTAAATGCTGCTTTAAAAGGATAAATCATGGCCATTCTTGTAAATAAAGATTCAAAAATTATTGTTCAGGGTATTACAGGTTCCGAAGGTTCTTTTCATGCTCAGCAATGTCTGGAGTATGGAGGAAACGTTGTAGGTGGTGTTACTCCTGGAAAAGGCGGACAAACCGCTATCGAAGGTAAAGTTCCGGTTTTCAATTCGTGTAAAGAAGCCCGTGAAAAAACAGGCGCAAACGTATCATTAATCTTTGTTCCTCCGGCTTTTGCTGCGGATGCCATTATGGAATCTGCTGATGCAGGTATCGAAGTAATCGTTTGTATTACAGAAGGTATTCCGGTAGACGACATGGTTAATGTGTATGCCTATTTGAAAAACAAAAACTCCCGTTTAATCGGACCAAACTGCCCAGGACTTCTAACCCCTGGTGAAGCTAAAGTAGGGATTATGCCTGGCTTTATTGCTCAAAAAGGCAGAATTGGCGTTATTTCAAAATCAGGAACTTTAACTTATGAAGCGGTACATCAGCTTGTTAAAGAAGGATTGGGTCAGTCTACCTGTGTAGGTATCGGCGGAGATCCTATCATCGGAACAAAAATGATCGACCTGCTTAAAATGTTCGAAGAAGATCCAGAAACCGATGCGATTGTTATGATCGGCGAAATCGGCGGATCCATGGAAATTGAAGCTGCACAATACGCTAAAAACAACATTAAAAAACCAATTATCGGATTTATCGCAGGTCAGACAGCCCCTCCGGGAAGACGTATGGGTCACGCGGGTGCTATCGTTTCCGGGGCAGATGAATCTGCTGCAGCGAAAATGAAAATCATGAGAGAATGCGGCATCCACGTTGTAGACTCTCCTGCTGACATTGGAAAAACCGTAAAACAACAAGTTACAGCTGTTGCCAGATAATAATGACCACCAAAAGGGTCTTTATTGCTGCAACGCGGCAAAATGACGGAAAAACAAGCGTTTCTGTAGGGCTCTTCCGGGCTCTACAGAAACGCTTTGGTCGTTTGGCCTACATGAAACCTGTTGGCCAGCAATACAAAATCGTTGACGGCGAAAAAATTGATAAAGACGCCGTCCTTTTCAAAAAAGTCTACCAGCTCAATGATCCCCTCCCCTTAATGAGCCCTATTGCTGTTCCATCAGGATTTACGGAACAGTATATTATCAATCCTCATAAAGAGTTTTTAAAAGAAAAAATTCTCAGCTCTTTTGATGCGTTATCCCAAAACAAGGATCTTGTCGTTGTCGAAGGAACTGGTCACGGCGGTGTTGGATCGGTTTTTGATACCTCCAATGCGGACGTGGCACAGTATATGAACGCCCCCATCGTACTGGTGTCTTTAGGCGGAATTGGAAGAAGCATTGATGAAATCCTGCTTAACAAAGCGTTTTTTGAAAGCAAGGGCTGCACGATTATCGGGGTCGTCATTAACAAGGTACAGGAAGATAAGCTTGAAAAACTCACCCCACTTCTTCAAAAAAGTCTGGAGAGAAATAATCTGAATTTATTAGGCATGATTCCATACGCCAACATGCTGACAAAACCCAGCCTGAGAGAGCTATGTGGCGATTTAAACGGCCAGGTTTTATGCGGAGAAACCGCTTTATTAAACTGCGTGGAAACCTTTGTGATCGGAGCCATGCTGCCTCACGATGCCATGCGTTATTTTACACACAACACGCTGCTGATTGTACCTGCCAACCGTGAAGATTTAATGATGACAGCACTCTGCGGAAAACTGCTTGGACAGGAAGCCCAATATAGCGTTTCTGGCGTTATTTTAACCGGAGGTCTTCCGCCTCATGACAGTATTTTGGAGTTATTCAGAAAAAGCAATATTCCCATGATTCTGGTAAAGGAAGATTCGTTTAACGTTGCTACCCAAATCAATAAAATGTTATTTAAACTCAAAGCTGATGAAACTGAAAAAATTACTATGATTCAAAATCTTGTGGAACAACACGTGGATGTTGATAGAATCTGTAAGGCACTCTCATGAACCTGACAGCGTTATACGGGCCTATTTTAAATGATTTAATCAAGGTTGAAGCGTTAATCAGTGCTAACCTTCAATCAACCCGACTTTCTTCCCTTCTGGAAGTAAACCAGTATATTTTGCAGGCCCCCGGAAAACGGCTTAGACCAACGTTATGCCTTCTGGCATATAAATCCCTGTCAAAAACCAAAGACGTGCCAAATTCGGTCATACAGATCGCTTCGGCGTTGGAAATGCTTCACATGGCATCCCTGATTCATGACGATATTATCGATCATGCGGATATTCGGCATAATCAGCCGACGGTGCATCGGAAGTACGGGCAGGAAATTGCTATTCCGCTGGGAGTTTATCTGTATTCGCTGTCGTTAAAGGAAATTGCCAACGCCGGGAATTTTGATGTATTGAGACGTATCAGTCACACCGTAAAAATATTATGTGAAGGTGAAATGAACCAGATTTTTGAACGCGGCAACATCGAACTCAATTTAAAAAAATATTTGATTATTCTGAAAAAGAAAACGGCTATTTTGTTTGCAACAGCCTGTTATAGCGGCGCTTTATTAAGCGGCAGTACCAAAAAAGAAGCTTTTATACTGAAACATGTCGGGCATTGCCTGGGCATGCTGTTTCAAATCGGAGATGATATTCAGGATGTTATTGGAACAGATGATAAACTGGGTAAAAAAGTAGGCCAGGATTTTGAAATGGGAGAATTAACGCTTCCATTTTTACTCACCCTTGAACAGCTGCCTGATGCAGAAAAAGAAACCGTAGGTCAGCTTATCCAAAGTAAAGATAAATCTGTATTTCCGCTGTTAAAGGAAAAAGTGTTTCAGACATCAGCGCTTGAGCAATCCAAGGCACTTGCAACAGCCTATATCAGCCGTGCGGAAGAGCTGCTTCAGTCTTTACCAAAATCTGAGGGAACTGAACACTTTTTACAGCTTATCCAAACTGTCGCTACCCGTATCATCCCCAAATAAGAGTTACGCCTTCTTTTTTTTAGGCTTTGGCTCGGGAACGTGGGCAGTTGTGATACTGAAAAGTTCGATCATCCAGTCCTGATCGTCCCAAAGATCTTCCTCAATCACAAACGATGGTTTTGCACCTGGATAAGCGGGGCCTGTTCCACAGCGTCCATCCAAAAATATGCTGCCCTGATCCGTTATTTTGAGGTATAAACGATCGTCACAGACAAGCGCGACTACTTTTCCTTCACAATAAAGTGCATATTCTCCGAACATTTTTCTTGAAGAAACACCCAAATGAGCTAATTGATCTAATAAATAATCGATAGTTTGCTGTTGTGTAGCCATTATTGTTGAACGACACGCATCATATCAAAAATTGGAAGGTAAATAGCCAGGGCAATAAACAGTACCATGATACCCAAAACAGCCGTTAAAATAGGATCGAGTTTGGCTGATAAACGCTTCATGGAAAAACTGATTTCCCTGTCTACAAACTGAGACAGTCTGGCTACAGTTTCTCCCAAAGTACCCGCTTTTTCACCCATGGAAATCGAGTAGGAAATCAGGGGAGAAATCATATCTTTATGCTCTAAAAGCGGGCCTGAAATACCCAGCCCTCTGGATACGTCTTTACGCATGTCCATGATAATGCCTTTTAAGTACACATTAGAGGTTCCGTCTTCCAATACTTTTAACGTTTCCAAAAGCGGAACTTTATTATTCACCAGAATATCCATCCCTTTTAAAAACCGAAGCATTAAGGTTTGTTTAACCAGCTTCCCTACCAGCGGCGCACGAATAATATGCGTATGCACAGTTAATTTTCCCTGATCCGACCGATAAAAAGCCATCCAGGCACCAGCAACAACAGCTACAACAGATCCCATCAACAACGAATATTTTGAGAAAAGAGAGGATAAGAAAAAGAGAATCTGAGTAGGAATTGGCAACGATACTTTGGCCTGGGCAAAAACGGTTGTAAAAGTAGGCGCAACAAAAATCAAAATGACAATCAACATGGCCGCACCTACCAGAGAAATAATCAGCGGATACAGAAAAATCCCGATAATTTCTTTTCTGAGCAAATTAATACGCTCCATATACTGACCAATATAATCTAAAGTTTCGCCAAGCTGACCTGAGGCTTCCCCTGCTTTTAGAAGCATAGGATAAAAACCTGGAAAAATTTGAGGATGATTTGAAAACGCCGTGGATAAAGACTGCCCGCTTTCAATCTCTACTAAAATATCTTCCAGACAGCTTTGCAGCAGCTTGTTTTCTATTTGTTTGGAGAGTAACGACAGCGAATCTTTTACCGTTAGGCCTGACTTCACACAACTGCCGAAAAGCTGGGAAAAACTGACGATATCGTCGGGGGGAACGGTGCGCTCCTGTACAAGCAGTTTCCATAGCGATGGTTTGTCGATTTTTATGGAAAGAAGGGTGATACGTTTACGCTTGAAAAAACTTCTGGCCTGATTAATATCAGTGGCCTTGATTTTTCCGGCAACCAGTTTGCCTTCCTGAGATTTATAGGTATACGAAAAAACTTCCATGACGGTTAAACATCCAGTACTCGTGAGATTTCATCAATGGTCGTTAATCCGGAAATAATTTTTTGCAGCCCGTCATCCAGCATACCTGTCATGCCTTCCTGAATGGCCACCTGTTGAATTTTTTCAGAGCTGGATTTTTCAACAACCAGTTTTCTAACCTCTTCGGTTAAAGTCATGACTTCAAAAATACCGATTCGGCCTTTGTATCCGGTCTGATCACAGTTTTTGCAGCCTTCACCTTTATAGAGCGTAAAGCCTCTTGGGATACGTTTTGTAAGTTCATTAATGATTTCAATATGTTTATAAGCCGTGTATTCATCAGGAGAAATAGGTCGTTTGCAGCTGGAGCATAACATCCGGACCAGACGTTGACCCACAACGCCGATAATGGAACTGCTTAATAAAAACGGTGCAACACCCATATCGGTTAGACGGGTAATGGCACTGCCGGCGTTTCTGGTGTGAAGCGTGGTGAAAACCAAGTGACCGGTTAAGGCCGCCTGAATGGCAATGGAGGCCGTTTCATAGTCGCGCACCTCACCCACCATGATGACATCCGGATCCTGACGTACAATGGCGGTTAGACCGGTTGCAAAATCCACTCCGATTTTGGAGTTTACGGGAATCTGATTAATGCCTTCCAGATTGTACTCCACGGGATCTTCAATGGTAATAATATTTTTATCGGTAGTGTTGATACGGCTTAAGGCTGAATAGAGCGTAGATGTTTTTCCGGAACCGGTTGGTCCGCAGACCACAACAACCCCGGAGGTTGATCCTATCAAGGTTAAAATGCGTCTGAAATCGCTTTCGCCAAGGCCCAGCTTGTCTAAAGACACAAAGGCCCCAGATTTATCCAAAACCCGCAGAACCATCTTTTCGCCGTTAATGGTACGCACCGTAGACACCCTGAAGTCGATTTCTTTATCCCGGTAAGGGAAGGAAATACGGCCGTCCTGAGGTTTTCTTGTTTCAGTGATATCTAAATTGGCAAGGATTTTTAAACGGGACAGAATCGCCGATTCCAGTTTCTTCGGCGGAGACATCACGTCTTTTAACAGGCCATCGATTCTAAATCTGACCTTTAAAACATCTTCTTCCGGTTCAATATGAATATCCGACGCTTTTTCAATAATGGATTGTCTGATAATAGTTTCAACCAGCTTGGCAATCGGTGCTTCCTGAGCAATATCAAAGCTTTCTTCCTCCGTGCCTTCACGGTCTTCAATCAGGTGGATACCCATTTCATAGAGACTACTCATGGATAAATCGCCTTCCTCGTTTTTACCGTGGAAGGAATAACAAAACGTCAGCAGGGATTCGATACCGGAGCGCAAGGTAATAATAGGACTGATTTCCAGCTTCGTGATCATGGCCAGATCTTCCATCAAATGAATATCAAATGGGTTGGTGATCGCCACGCTTAAGGTATTTCCAAGTTTAAACAGAGGCAGCACAAGCCGCTCTCTCGCAAAGGCTTCAGGGATCGTAAAATTTACCCGATGGTCAATGGTTGCTTTATCGATAAGTTCAAAAGGCAGGCCAAGCGCTTTGGATACAATTTGAAGAAAGTCTTTTTCAGGCATGATTTCCTGCTCAAGAATAACAGAAAACAACGAAGAGCCCTGCTCTTCCGCAACAGAAACCGCCTTATCTAAAGACTGAGGAGAAATGCTATGTGATTCAGCTAAAATCGCATAAAGATGAGGAGGCAATGCGTCTCCTAAGCTTTAAGCGCGGTTAGAGCATCTACTTCCGAACCAAAAACCTGAATTTTAGAAGACATTTTTGTAATATCCAAAACACGTTTTACATCTTTGGTAGGTGCTAATAAAACAAGCTTTCCACTTTTTTGAGCTGCTTTTTTATGACCTTCAAACAAAGCCCATAATCCAGACGAATCAATATAGGTAACCTGCTGCATATCCAGAATGACTTTTACTCCGGCATCTTCAAAAATACTGTTCATAAATTCTACAAAATGAGCCTGATTTTCAATATCCAGTTCCACCTGACCCGATACGGAATTATCACTTTGATTGTACTCGGCACCCACTTGTACTTTTAATAGAGAAGGCGCGATTTCTGACTTAATAATGTGCATAAACTTACTCTCCTTTTTCAGGATTTAAAAACTTTGTTAAATGGAGCTCAGTTCCAATTTTGATATTTCTCTGATAATCGACCTTATCCATTATAGAGTGTATCAGAAAAACACCCAAGCCTGAACCTTCCAATTCATCCAAATGTTCTTTCCCTTTAGTAGTTTTTTGATCCATACCTGGACCAAAATCTTTAATAACAACTTCAAGTCTGTCTTTAAAAATAAAGAAGCTGAAAATAATATCCCCATGCTCACTCCCGCCGTAAGCATGCTCAATAACATTAGCGTGAGCCTCGTTAATTGCTAATTTTAGATTAAACAGGGCCTCATCATCAAATCCCATCTCCTTCCCGATAATGTCGACTTCATCACGAATACGCTTAATATGCCGTTTTGCGCTATCAACTTTAATCCGTTTAAATTTCAAAGGCTCGTCATCATTGACGTTCGATTCGTCAATTTTCATAACAACCAGGGTAAGATCATCATGTTGTTTGGCTCCTAACGAGAACTTTTTGACCGAACTGTAAATAATATCCACCAGCTCCGAGGCTCCGGCTTTCTGGTTTTTCTTTACAACGGACTTCAACATCTGATGGCCAAATTCCTGACTATCCGTGTTTCTGGCTTCGATAATACCGTCCGTAAATAACAACAGAATGTCATCATTGGATAAACGAAGGCTTTTTTCCTCGTAATCGGATTCGGCAATACTGCCCAATGGAAAACCAGAGGTATCCAGGTTCGAAAACTTGCCGTTTGAAAACAACATCGGAGGTTCGTGTCCGGCGTTACAATATTTAAATACGAGGCTGTACGGATTAAACACACCGTAAAACAGTGGCACATATTTTTTAATAACAGGATCGCGATACAACAGATAATTTAAACGTTCCAAAGCCTCTTTTGGGGAGGAAATGGCGTATAAATGTGTATGCAGAATACTCTTCAACATCGCCATAAACAGACCGGCAGGCACACCTTTTCCGACAATATCTGCTAAAACAAATCCAATATTGCCGTCGTCGAGCTCAAAAAAGTCGTAGTAATCGCCGCCGATTTCTCTGGCCGGGATGGAAATAGCTCCGAATTTGGCACGGTTAAGCTGAGGCAGTTTTTCAGGAAGCAGCTTGGTTTGAATTTCATTGGCAACACGAAGTTCCTGATCCAGCTTCTGTTTTTCAAGGGTTTCCTGATACAACAGCGCATTGTGAATGGCCGTTCCAATCAACGAGGTAATGGCTGTTAATGTTTTGATATCATCCTGAGTGAGTTTTTGCTCGCTGTAGCCACATTTTCTGGCAATATTAATAATCCCGATCAGCTCGTTTTTGACAATAATCGGCACACACACGTAGAAATCCAACAGAATTTTTGCATTCGGATTAACTTTGGGATTATGCAGATAATCTTCAATAAACAACACATCATGGGTACGAATAACGTAATCTGTTATGGTTTCGCCGGTCCTTAAACGATAAGACTGACGCACTTTATCCGGGAAATTGGAATGCACTTTTGTTTGATAAATTTTATGAGCAAGCAGCTGAATCGATCCCATTTCCGAGTCAGCAACGTTCAAAATAAAGTCCATAATAACCGTTAAAAGATTATTAAGATCCGTAATCGATTTGATAATGAGGTTCACCTTGGACATCACCTCAAGACGTTGAGCCTTAACCCGATTTACCTTATGCAGCTCGCTGAAATCTCTAAAAACCAAAACGGTACCCAGACGATTATTCTCATCATCAGCAACCGCCGTAACGTTCACCAGCAGGATTCTGTTGTTGAAATGATACTCCTGATTGATACTGTTTCGATCTTCTTTAATACAGGCCTGAAACAGGGAATAAAGTCCCATGTGCATAAAGGTTTCTTCCAGCAGCTCCGCCGTCACTTTTTGAGATTCCAGGCCCAGCAGCTCTACAGCCATCGGGTTAATGATTTCAAGTTCTTTGTTCTCGTCAAACATCACAACGCCTTCGGCCATGCT
This sequence comes from uncultured Candidatus Marinamargulisbacteria bacterium, assembly GCA_964517775.1. Classification (GTDB taxonomy): domain Bacteria; phylum Margulisbacteria; class Marinamargulisbacteria; order SXXA01; family JAHFDB01; genus CAZFCP01. The sequence goes on from CAZFCP010000001.1 coordinate 91,376, forward strand.
GTGAATGAGGGATCCGATTTTTGATTTTTCGAGTTTTTTAAGGATTTTTAAGCGGCCCAGATGTGAAGCCAGCTGATTGGCCATCGTATGTAAAAACGTCATTTCATTGCGGCCAAAAATATTTTCAGCCGTCGAGCAGATACTAAGCATGCCCAACACTTCTTCTTTAAAGATCAGTGGAACATTGGCAAAGGATTTTAAATGTAGCGGATTAAGGTGGGTTTGAGACGGTTTGAACTGACTTTCTGTGGATAATCGCACTTTTGAGGCATCGATCATGGTTCTGACGAAGGGGATGGTTGCGGCAATAATATTGTGCTGGATGGATTGAATAAAATCCTGATCGCAGGGTGAATTTACCCGTGTGATAATTTCACCGCCAGGTACAAAATCCAATAAATAAATCGAGCCGATATCGTAGTGTAAAACCTTGTATAAAGAATCCATCACCAGATTCACAATCTGATAATAATTCAGAGAATAGCCCAGTGCATTTGACGTATCATATAAAACGGTAAGCTCTAAAACACGGCGTTTTAAATCTTCTTCGTCTTTTTGGATGCGTTGTTTTAACTGATTTTTATCGGAAATCAGGTTTTCGATACGCTGATGAATGAGATAATTATCTAGGGCAATACCAACGTCTTTGCAAAAACGGCTGGCAAGGTGAAGCTGATCTGTAAAGTTTGGAAGCTTGTTAATGGCGGTCTGGTGTTCCCAGTTATGGATGAAAACAGCACCAAGAATCACATCTTCTTCGGAGATGAGGATTAAAAACAGACCGTCTTCGGCGTATTCAAATTTTTCGGTGTCGGATAAATATTGATCCTGATCCAGCCACGGCTGACGGGAACGGCGGTCTACGTAGACATAGCGGTCGGAATCGGTGAAAGCTTTGACGCTGAGCCTTTCACTAACAACGTTTAACAACCAACGGCGCTCGGAATCGGGAAAAGGCCAAACGCCATTTTGGGGAAAAATGGTTTCGATTTCATTATCACTATCAAACAGATAAATACTGACATTCGTTTTGGGGAAACAAAACATCAGTCCTGTATAAAAGTGTTCGATAATCTCTTCTTTGGAGAGGACTCGTTCTTTGAGGGTTTTTGATAAGGTTTCGAATTGTTTTTTGGTTAGTCTGGATATCATAATTTAGTCTAATGCAGGCATCTTAAATATTTTTTCAACAATCATTAACACTTCTTCCACATCAAATGGTTTGTAAACGACACTGTAAGCACCGTTATGGAAAGCGTCTTTCAAAACATCTTCAACAACATAACTGGAGAGCATGATAACTAAAGATAAAGGGTTTTTTTCCATCACTTTTTTTAAGGTATCTACCCCTGATATTCCAGATAATTTACAATCCAAAAAAATCAGATCGGCTTTATAACCAGAGTCCAAAGCCGATAAAAAGGCTTCTCCGGTTGGATAGATAATAACGTTATGCCCAGCCTGCTGCAAAATAAACTCAAAGATTGAATTTACCGAAGGGTCATCATTAACAACAGATATTTGTTTTTTCATAGGAAATAAGATTGACTTGTTATGGGTTAAACTTAGTTCATTTAAACACCCTAATATGGGACTGTCAATTTATACGGATAAACCTTATTTTCAGCACGTTTTTCAAAATTATACAGGGCTTGTGATTTTGGAAGAAAACAACAGTTGCTTACTTAGTGCCGCAACAAACACAATAGCCTGAGCCAGCACTATACAGGCTCCTGATGATCCGTTAATAAAATAGCTGATATAGGTTCCGGCCAACGCACTGATACAGGCCGATACAATCGCCACAACCACCATGGAATGAAACTGTTTGGTCAGCAAAAAGGCGGTGCATCCTGGAATAATCAGCATAGCCACGGTTAAAAGAACACCAACAGCCTGCAATGCCGCTACAACAGACAGAGAAACTATCGAAAAAAACAGCAGCCTCAAAAATCCAATCTTCATCCCTATGACTTTTGCATGTTGGGGATCAAACATCAGTGTTAAAAAATCAGCTTGCTTGATCATCAAGAGAATCAAAGAAATCATGGATAAACCCAAAGCCACCGTTATTTCATGACGGGTTAATCCCAATAAATTGCCAAATAAAATATGATTTAAATGAATATCAGAATCGATTTTTGAGAAAATGACCAGGCCCAAAGCAAACATACCTGTAAATACAACACCCAAAAGCGTATCTTCCTTAACCCGAGTATGAGGCTTTAACCATCCCGAGGCATTTGCGCTGAATAATCCAGCCAGAAATGCTCCTAAAGATAAAGGGATTTTAACGATGTAAGCAAGCACAACTCCAGGGAAAATCGCATGCGAGATAGCGTCGCCCATCAGGGCCCAGCCTTTTAAAATCAGGTAGCAGGAAATCCAGGCCGCAAGTGCGCAGATCAAACATCCCACAACCATGGCATTGGTTAAAAACGCATACTGAAACGGTTGAAGTAACGCATTAAGCATGTTTTTTCCTCAACAAGGTTGTGGAGGCTAAAACTGCAAAAAACAAACAGGTTTGAAGCACAACAATACAACCGCCGGTGGATCCGTTAAAAAAATAACTCATATAAGCTCCAAAAAATGAGGTTAAAAGACCTATCAGAGAGGACAGCCACATCATTGTTTTAAACCGGTTGGTCATCAAATAGGCTGTAGCGCCTGGCGTGATTAACATGGCCACAACCAGACAAACACCAACGGTTTGCAGAGCAGAAACCGCCGTAACTGATAATAAAACCAGCAAAAGTGTATGAAAAAATCTGGGGCTTAATCCGATGGATTTGGCATGGTAGGCATCAAATAAAACTGTCATTAAATCTTTCCACTTTAACAGTAAAATAAAAACCGTCACGACGGACACTATCAGCATATGTTTAATGTCTTTGGGGGACATCCCTAAAATATTTCCAAAGACAATTGTTTTTAAGCTCAAATTACTTGGAAAAAGTGAGAGAAGCAATACACCCAACGCAAAAAATGAGGTAAAAATCACACCAATAATGGCATCTTCTTTCAGACGTGTTTTTAAGGTTAAAAATGAGATGGCACTTGAAGCAAAAATCCCACTAAAAAAAGCACCCAAAGACAAGGGAAGTCCCAAAATATGAGCAATAGCCACACCAGGAACAATGGCATGAGACAAAGCATCACCCATCAACGACCAGCCTTTTAAGACAATAAAACAGGATAAAAGCGCACATACAATGCCAATAACGCTGCTTACCCAGATCGCCTGAGTCATGTAGCTGTACTGAAACGGAAGCGCAAGAAAATGTGTCATGGATTTTTAAACCGTTTCGGGGAGATGGGCTGTCCGTCCTGATCAAAAATAATGGGATCTTCATCATCACTTAAGATATTAAAGACATTACTTTCATCCTGATCGGAATCGGTGTGATCGATATGAACGGTTCTTAAAGCGCCTCCGAAGGCTTTTCGGATATTCACTTCTGTGAAAGCCGACTTGGTTGGGCCAAAGGCGATCACCTTTTTATTGATGATGACGACATGATCGCAAAAGGTTGGAATCGTGCCCAGATCGTGGGTTGAAACCAGAATGGAATGGCCGGAATCACGCAGTTCTTTTAAGAGAGTAATAATAGATTCTTCTGTTGCGATGTCTACGCCGGTAAAGGGTTCATCCAATAGCAAAATATCTGCTTTCTGAGCCAGGGCCCGAGCGAGAAACACCCGCTTTTTCTGACCACCGGATAACTCGCCGATTTGACGGTCTTTAAAACCATCCATCCCTACTTTTTTAAGGCTATCCATCACAATATCAATGTCATGTTTTTTAGGCAGTCTCAAAAAATTCATATGGCCAAAACGGCCCATCATCACTACATCCCAGACCAAAATGGGAAAATTCCAGTCTACATCTTCATTTTGCGGCACATAAGCCACCGTATTATTTTTTTGGGAGGTTTTAATATCGGTTCCTTTAATCAAAATCTGCCCTGTTTGAGGTTTTACAAAATCCATCAAACATTTAAATAAGGTCGATTTCCCACTTCCATTTACACCAACCAGCGCACAAATGGAGTGAGACCCTACCGTAAAAAAGATATTATCCAACGCATGGTGACCATTCGGGTAAACTACAGAAACATCTGAAACGTGTATATGTACGGAATTCGTCATTTTTGAACTCCAAATCCAGTTAAAATTGTTTTTACATTATACTGCAGAAGTTTTAAATACGTAGGCGCAGGACCCGAGGCTTCCGACAACGAATCCACATACAAAATACCACCAAAAGCCGCCCCGGATTCTTTACTGACCTGACGCTGAGCCTTGTCGCTGATCGTACTTTCGGAAAACACCACCGGAATATTAAAATGCCGAATAGTATCGATAGCATGCTGGATCTGCTGAGGCGTGCCTTCCTGATCGGCATTCACCGGCCATAAAAACAGCTCCTGAAGTTTGTAATCGCGGGTGAGATAGGAAAATGCACCTTCACTGGTAACCAGCCAACGCTGAGAGGCCGGAATTTTTTCAAGGTTTTTATGAAGCTCTTCATCGATAGCTGATAGTTCTTTCAAATATTTTTCAGCATTTTTGAGGTAAGCATTTTTATTATCAGGATCGATATCAATCAACGCATTTCGGATGTTCAGCACATAAATTTTCGCATTTTTAGGCGACATCCACGCATGAGGATTGGGTTTATCAGCATAAGGCCCTTTTGAAATGCTGATGGGTTGAATACCCGTTGAACAATCCACGCGTTTTACGTGATTTAAATTGGACATGAATTTTTCAAACCACCGCTCGAGACCAAGGCCGTTGTTTAGAATCAAATCGGCAGATTGGGCTTTGATGATATCTCCGGGTGTAGGTTCGTATTCATGGATTTCAGCACCGGGTTTGGTGATAGAAACCACTTCGGCTTTATCGCCTGCGACATGTTGAGCCATATCGGCCAGAATGGTGAACGTGGTCAAAACCTTTTTTTTGCCTTGATTTTTAGAAACAGACTCGCTGGAAGACTGGCCTAAAAATTTAAAGAAAAAGACTCCGGCAACAGCAATCAGCAGCATTAATAAAAGATATTGGATACGAGACTTCATATGAGTATTCTCCACAATCACAATGTAGTATAAACTTAAATATGTAGCTTATGCTACATTTAACATTCTAGACTGTCAACTGGATTTTTGATCTAATACTATTCATGGAACAAAAAGAATCCGTATCGTTTACCAAAACCAGAACCGAACACTCGACAGAAATCGCCGAAGATTATGTGGAAGCCATCGCCGATCTCATCGAGGAAAACGGCGAAGCCCGTGTTGTTGAACTGGCAAAAAAACTGGGTGTCACTCATGTGACCGTAAACAGAACCTTATTACGCCTAAAAAAAGCAGAGTTTGTTTCTACGCAACCTTATCGATCCATTTTTTTAACGGAAAAAGGATTAAAACTTGCCAAACAATGCAAGCAGCGACATGAGATTGTAAAAGGGTTTTTAATGAAAATCGGGGTTCCTGAACATATTGCGGAACTGGACGCAGAAGGAATTGAACACCATGTAAGCCCGGAAACACTAGCCATTTTCCGAGCCTACACAGAGAAGAAAAAAACTAAGCCTTAACCGTAAGTGCTTCTAAAGCTGCTTCGTAGTTAGGTTCCTGAGTTGTTTCTGGAACTTGTTCTGTATATAAAACAGTGTTGTTTTCATCCACAACAATAATTGAACGAGAGCAAAGCCCTTTTAACGGAGACCCTTGAAGCTCTAATCCATAATCAGTTGCAAAGCTGCTGCGGAAAGCAGACAACGTTTCAACACTGGTGATACCTTCTGCACCACAAAACCGTTTTTGAGCAAACGGAAGATCTTTTGAAATACAAAGAACAACCGTGTTATCCAACCCAGCTGCCTTTTGGTTAAACGCACGAACTGAAGCCGCACAAACGCCAGTATCAAGACTTGGGAAAATGCTTAATACTTTTTTCTTGCCAGCATAATCAGCTAAGGTTACGTCGCCCAAACCGTTGTTTACCAATGTAAATTCAGGAAGTTTGCTTCCTTTAGCAGGAAGGTTACCTGATGTTTCGGTAGGGGTTCCTTTAAATAGAACAGATGCCATAAAAATCTCCTTGATCTAAAATATAACGTTGAAGAATAAGTTTAACATGGATCAGAAAGCTGAGAAATATTGGGATTTTTTTGAGGCTAAAATGATGGAAATATGCAAATCTATACTAGTAGTGTAGAATTGCATATATGAATACAAAACTAACGATAAAACGCAAATATTTCAAACAACTTATTGAAGAACGCGATCGTCCAGAAGTATCGATATTAATAGGTCCACGACAAGTTGGTAAAACAACCTTATTAAAAGAATTAGGGCACTATTTTTCAAATAATAATGAACGCGTTCTGTATTTAAATCTTGAAAATCCTCTTGATCTTCAGAAGTTACCACAAAAAGAATCTGAGCTTATCAAATGGCTAATGGATTACCATATCTTATTAATCGATGAACTCTATTATATAAAAAATGTATCGCGTATTTTTAAAATCTTAGTAGATGCAGGACATGAAAATAAAATCAAAATTTATGCATCCGGATCATCAGCAACAGATATTCACACACATATCGAAGAAAGTTTAGCCGGAAGACGTTTAATTACACAAATTTTCCCCCTTACTTTTTCTGAGTTTAAAACAGCTTTTTCAACTAAATCAGAATCAGAAATTTTCGAAGAATTTTTGATATTTGGAGGTCTACCAGGACTTTTACATGTCCATCAAGATGAAAAGCCAAGGCTACTTCGAGAAATGCTTGAAACCTACATTCAAAAAGATATTAAATCGCTTGTGAAAGAAGAAAATATTCGAGCCTATAATCAATTATTAGTATTATTAGCTCAACAACAAGGGCAACTCGTATCTGTAAATAGTTTAAGTAAAGATTTGAGTTTAAATGCAGCAACAGTTGAAAAATATCTGACTATTTTGGAAAAAACTTACTGCATTTATCGCATTCATTCATACGCAAGAAATCTTGCAAATGAACTCAAGAAATCACAAAAAATCTATTTTTATGATTCTGGAATTCGACATATAATTTTGCAAAATTTTTCTCAGCTTTCTGAAAGACAAAACATAGGGTTCCTTTTAGAGTCTTTTGTACTCACAGAAATGTTACCTAATTGCCCTCCCCAGGCACAAATTAGATTTTGGAGAACACGCAATCAGCAAGAGCTTGATTTTATTATTGTGTACAATCAAGTTCCTTACCCAATAGAAGTCAAAAAAGATTATCAGCCTAACTTTCAAAAAACACTCACCAATTTTAAGTCGTTTTTCAAAAATTACCCGGAAACACCTTTTGGAACCATTGTTTCCCAAAAAACTGGAGAACCAATTTTAAACAAAGACCCTGAAATAAGACTGCGCTCTTTTTTTGAATCTGAGAATTTGATTTTAAAAAATTATCTTTTGGATTTATAGAGCAATATATTAAGAAAGATTACAAGATTCGAACCTTGAAAAAATCCAAAAACCCTCCTAGTATGAGCAATCATGTCTGCTATCCAAATTGAAAATCTTAAAAAAACATACGGAGATAAACTGGAAGCCCTAAAGGGTATCAGCCTTACCGTAAATGAAGGTGACTTTTTTGGTCTTCTTGGGCCGAACGGAGCTGGAAAATCGACGACTATCGGGATTTTGTGTTCGCTGGTAACCAAGACGTCCGGAACCGTTAAAATTGGCGGATATGATATTGATACGCATTTAAATGAGGCTAAAACCTGTTTAGGAGTTGTGCCTCAGGAATTTAATTTTAATATTTTTGAGCCGTGCTGGCAGATTATTGTAAACCAGGCCGGTTATTATGGGGTGCGGTCGAAAGTGGCAAAAGACAGAGTTGAAGAACTGTTTGAGCAGCTTGGATTAACAGAAAAACGAAACACACCTGCAGGCCGATTGTCTGGAGGATTAAAACGCCGGTTGATGATTGCTCGTGCGCTTATTCACAAACCTCAAATTCTTATCCTTGATGAGCCAACAGCCGGAGTAGATATATCCCTTCGCCGTTCTATGTGGAGTTTTTTAAGTGATCTTAATGAAAAAGGCACCACCATTATTTTGACGACACATTATCTTGAAGAGGCTGAATCGTTGTGTAAAAGTCTGGCTATTATCGATAAAGGTCAGATTATTGCAGAAGGAACAACGCAGCAACTGCTTCAACAACTACAATCTGAATCCATTATTTTATATACCAAAGAATCCATGACTCAGCTTCCAACTATTCCAGGTTTTGCACTTACAGCAAACGATGCCCAAAGTTTTGAGGCTGAACTGGATAGAAATCAAAGTGTAGCCGACCTCATTCAGGCGTTATCCGCACAAGGATTGACGGTTGATCGTGTCAAAAACAAAGCCAATCGTCTGGAAGAACTTTTTGTAAAGTTGGTGAAAGGATAGCTATGTTTTCGGTTCAATGGGTTGGATTTTTAACAATCGTCAAAAAAGAAATGGTTCGGGTTTTTAGAATCTGGACTCAGACATTGCTTCCCTCTGTTGTTACAACAACTTTATACTTTATGATTTTTGGGCATTTTATCGGATCCCGTGTGGGTCAGCTTCATGGCGTGCCTTACATTCAATTTATTGTTCCCGGACTCATTATGATGTCTGTTTTAACCAATGCTTACGCGAATGTATCATCCTCTATTTTCAGCGCAAAATTTCAGCGCAACCTGGAAGAAATGCTTGTTTCTCCGCTCACAACGTTAACCATTATGCTTGGGTTCATTACAGCGGGGGTTCTAAGAGGTTGCATCGTAGGCCTTTTGGTAACAATGGTATCGTTATTTTTCTCGCCAATGGTCATTCAAAACCCCGGAATTGTCATTTTAACGATTCTACTAACCTCTTTCCTATTTTCCACGGCAGGTCTTTTAAACGCTGTTTTTGCACGCAAATTTGATGATATCGCTATTGTTCCAACCTTTGTTCTAACGCCACTGACCTATCTGGGAGGAGTTTTCTACTCAGTTCATTCACTGCCGGCTTTCTGGCAGAATGTATCGTTACTAAATCCGGTTTTATATCTGGTTAATGTGTTTCGATATGGATTTTTAGGTTTATCAGATGTCCCAGTCATTCCTTCTCTTTTGGGATTATTCGGGGTCTTTATCATTCTGTGGGCCTGCGGTTACTATTTACTGCAAAAAGGACTTGGAGTCCGCCAATAACATGACTGCCATTCGCCTGTCCTGTGTATTTGGTGCGTTAAGTGTGATTCTTGGCGCATTCGGAGCTCACGGGCTACGCGAGATTTTATCTCCTGATTTAATGGACATCTACAAAACAGCCGTTTTATATATGATGATTCACGCGCTGGCTTTATTAGGCTCGGGATTATTCTCCCTGCATTACCCACAAACATCCAATACAACAGCGTTTTTATTTACGGCTGGGATTCTGTTTTTTTCAGGCTCATTATTTATACTCTGTTTAACAGGCTTACGCTGGCTTGGGGCGATCACACCAATTGGCGGAATATTGTTTATTCTGGGGTGGATCAGTTTTCTGGTCACAACATTCAAGGCAAATCGGGCTGAATAATCATGCTTAAAACCTTAGCTGTTTCTCACCCATCGCAGCCAACACTTCGGGATAACATGGGGCTGTACGATTCACCTCGGGTCAAACTGGTTATAGAAACGCTTGAGCAAGCCATGAAAAAAGGGCTTAGTGGAAAAGCACTGGCTGAAGCCATCTTACCGGTAATGCTAATGAATTATGGAAAAATAGAGTTTGAAACTGCAGAAAAATTTTTTGGACAAAATATCCAGTCTATTCTGGATGTAGGGACAGGATTTGGACCTGCCGGTTTATTTTTTGGGTCAAAAGGACATTCAGTTTTAGGTCTTGATATTCAGGATGACATGATCCACACCGCAAAAAAAGTTGCAGAAGCCTGCGATGCCGGCGAAGATGTTCGGTTTTTAAAGCAGGATATTTTAAACTTCAATCCCACCACTCTTTTTGACTGTTTTTTATCCGTATTATGCCTGCTGCATATCCCTGAAAAAGAAAAACTTGGAGAAAAACTGGCCTCTGTTTTAACCACTGGAGGTAAAGGTTATATCGCTGATTTTTATAAAAAAACAGACGATCATGTTGTTGACCATCTACTAAAAACACAGGTAGCTTGCCCGTCTTTATTTACGGCTGAAGCTTATCAAAATCAGCTCGCACCTTTTTTTGATGTTCATTTTGAGGATGTAACAGCCGACTATTCCGTATTTGTAAAACAGCGGTTAGAGTTGTATCAGCAAAAGCCGGTTGAACAGCAAATCCCGCAGGTACTCAACTTTTTTGTGGTTATGAACACGCTTTTCGGAAACGGTGTACCCGAAAACGCACAAATCGGAGGCTGCAGGATTTACCTTACAAAAATATAACGCTTAGAGAAAATACTCGATAGCGTCCTTTTTCTGTAGAAAATCAGCAATGGCTTTTACGGCGCTGTCGGTATCCGTAGGCTCGAGAATCAGATCGGGTTGATATTGGCCCAATGGATTTTCACCCACAACGATCGTTGTCATATGATGAGGTGTGTTTAATACTTTTAACAACTCGGCCTCGCCATCATCCAGCTGGTAAACAGTAGAAATGAGAATAATTCCCGCATCCGTAAATAAATGCGCTGTTTCTCCAAGATGCTGAATAAACGCATCCCGCTCTGAGGCTTTGTAATCCGAATCCAGTCCATGTGTTAATCCGACAAAGTAAACCTGTTTATTAGCCTTAAATAAGGCAGATTCCAGGGCTTTTGCAATGTCAACAATCTGCCCTTTTTGGGCACTGGTCAGCACAATAAACTGAGGACGCTGAGCCGATTTTTGAGACCGTTCGGCACTGGAAATGGCACTTCTCTCAAGCGTTGTATCCCGTTTCTCCAACAGCGCTTTCACGGAAAACTGATCCTGACTTAGGGCCTGGGTAATAATACCACCGCCTGCAATCTCATAGTCGTCCACGATAACAAAACGCCCGGTTTCTTCGATGGCAGAGGCCAAATCAAAGGCAAGAGGTTTAAAGGTTTGCAGGATACACTCGGCAACCTCATGCCTGTCAATTTCCTTTTTATGATGCTGGCTCAGCTCAGACGCATCCATCACGCTGAGTATCTCTTTCAACGTCACCGATGTATGCGCCGTTCCCAATTTAAGTTTATAGGTTTTGTTTTGAGTCATCGGAGTTTTACCCAGCCAGAAAATGCTGGCCTTAAAAGAAGACGAAATAGCCGGAGCAGGATCGGATGCCTTACACATCAACTCTCCCGGCTTGATATAAATCTGGGTATTTAAGGTAAAACCGGTTGCATATCCGGATGAAATAGAGTCGCGCTCGTCCGCATTAAAGCTTTCAATTTTATGAATGGAGGATGTTTTTCTTGAGGGATAAAACACCACTTTTTCACCAACCGAAATAGACCCTGTCTGAACGGTTCCGGCCACGATACGTCTGTCATCATTTTTTTCTGTAAATTTATAGATGTCCTGAACTGGAAAACGAAACGGCTGCTGCTCTTTTTTGGCTTCTTTTTTAAAGGCATCCATTTGATCCAAAACAGTTAATCCAGAATACCAGGGCATTTTTTCAGATGTGGTAACAAGATTATCGCCATCTCTGGCAGCAATTGGAACAAAAGCTACAGGCTTCACATTAATATTGGATAAAAACGCCGTATAATCGCTTACAACCGTGTTAAAAACACTTTCGCTGTAATCAACCAGATCCATTTTATTTACCAACACAACAATCTGTTTGATACCCAGCAACGACAGCATAAAACCATGGCGTTTGGAGTTTTCCTTAATGCCTTCCTTGGCATCAATCAACAACAAGGCCGCTTCGGCACGGGCAGCACCGGTAATCATGTTTTTCAAAAATTCGATATGCCCAGGCGCATCGATAATGATGTACGAGCGTTTTTTGCTTTTAAAAAAGCTTCGGGCCGTATCGATGGTAATCCCTTGAGACTGTTCGTCTTTTAGGGCATCCAGTAAAAAGGCATATTCAAAAGGCTTGGCGTTTCGCTCGCACATGGCTTTTATCTGCTCGAGTTTGCCTTCAGGAAGTGAATCCGTGTCCGCCAGAAGACGTCCAATCAACGTGCTTTTTCCGTGATCCACGTGACCGACAATAACAATGTTCATTTGTTCATTTTGAGATAGTAGTGTTGTATCCATTACATGTATCCTTCACGGCGAAGTGTTTCCAGACCACCGCCATCTTCTTTGTCCTGGGCACGCCCGGAACGTTCTGCCACTTTAGAAAATTTGCCAGAGCGGAGTTCGTCTACAATATCGTCTACGGTTTTAGAGGTTGATTCCACAGGCGTTGTACATGGGTAACAGCCTAAGGAACGATAACGTTTTCCATCACCCTGATCAAAATATAGCTTGGTAATTGGAATGTTTTCACGTTGAATGTATTCCCAGATATTCAGCTCCGTCCAATCCAAAAGCGGATGGATTCTGACATGGGTACCAGGGGCAAAATCGGTTTTGTATTGATTCCACAATTCCGGCGGCTGATCCCCAACATCCCAGTCGCTACGTTTATCACGAGGTGAAAAGTAACGCTCTTTGGAACGGCTTCCTTCTTCGTCGGCTCTGGCACCTACGATAACCCCGGTGTAAGGTTCGGTATTGGTATCTGGAACATAGTCTTTTTTGGAATGGTCCATACGTTTGCGCGGCCACTCTCCGGATAAGGTGTGTTTCAAAGCTTCACTTTTTAAATATTTGCAGCAGGTTAACCGGTCTACGGCACCATCGGGGAAGGTTTGTTTGTTATCCAACGCCCATTTATTTTGTCCCACCACCATGTTCAAGTTCCATTTAAGGGCAAACTCGTCACGATAACGGATCATTTCAGGAATTTTATAGGAGGTATCAATATGCACCAACGGAAACGGCACGTGCCCAAAAAACGCTTTTCTGGCCAGCCACAGCAATACAGTGCTGTCTTTTCCAATCGACCATAACATACAGAGCTGCTTAAACTCACGATAAGCTTCTCTTAAAATATATACACTTTGGGATTCTAATTTATCTAGATGATGCATCGTTAACCTTTCACATGCAGCCCACATTCACGGCTGTCGGGATTTTCCCACCACCAACGGCCTGAACGAATATCATTACCCGGTTTAACAGCCCGAGTACAAGGAGAACATCCAATGCTTGGAAATCCAAGTTTATGAAGTCTGTTAGCTGGAATTTTATGCTCGTGGATATAATCCCAAACCTGTTCTTCTCGCCATAAAGCCAAGGGATTTAGCTTCACAATGTCATGGGTATCGTCCCATTCCACATGCTGAATATCAGCACGAGTCACACTTTGAGAACGGCGCAAACCGGTTACCCAGCCCTTTGCCATACTTAAAGCACGTTTCAAAGGCTCTACCTTACGGACGTGGCAGCATAATTTTCTATTCTCCACGCTCTCATAAAACAGGTTGGGTCCTTTTTCACGTACCATGTCTTCAACCTCTTCGTGATTGGGGAAATAGACATCGTACTTAAAGTTATAAGTCGCGGATGTTAACGCCATAGCCTCATAGGTCTCGTCATGCAGACGGCCTGTGTCCAGAACAAAAATTCTGGCCTGTGGATTGATGGTGATCAGCATATGGGTTAACGCCTGATCCTCTGCACCCAGACTGGATGCCAGGGCCAGCCCTCCCCCAAGCTCTTTTGAAAAGTATTCCAAAATCTCCTGGGGAGAGGCGTTTTTAAACCGCTCGTTTAGGTCGGTTAGGGTGTCCTGGTTCATTGTGATACCCTCAGGTTTTCTAAAAAAGATTTTAAATTCAAAAAAGACGGATGTACAAAACTGTTATCCCAAATACCTTGCTCAGCAGCTTCTCCAAGCTTATTTACAAACTTTTTTTGGGTAGATAAAAAAGCTAAAGTTTTTGATTTTGAGAGATTAGATGGTTTCTCAGACAAACTATCTACACATGAAAAAAAGCTATTCACACAACTCATTGCGGGATGTTCCTCTAAAGATTTCAAAAACAAATCTTCAAGCATTCCTGATTGTTGAAACCCTGGCAGGATAAAAAAACCAACGTTTAAACGTCCAGATACAAAAACACCAGGTTTATCAGGACAAGGTAAATTTAATTTTTTAAGTAAAGACTGAATACTTTTTAAAGTGTCTTCTTGAGATACTTCTGCATCGCGTATTATAGCTAGTGTTTCCAAATTTTCCTTAGCCGCTTCTATAACAGTAGGTAATGCAAGAGGAAATTTATCTTTCCCTCCTACATTTTCTATCTGGACATCTGTTATTTTTAAAAATTCCAAGTACTTTTTTAATACCCGAGCTTCATCTTGCCCTTCAACAGCTAATAATGTTTTATAGTTGATTTTTACTGGACTCATCGAATTTCCCAATTACTCTCCAGTGCGGTTTTTAGCATCGATGAATCATAAACAGACGTATCGTGATTTTCTCCTTTTTTGAAGAGTCTAAAGACGCTTAAGTCTTCATTATTTTGGGAGATCTCTGATAAAGCATTCAAACAATCTAATGAATGGGTTGTAGCAAAAACCTGAACATTATATTTTTTTGCAGTTTCAAAAAGAAGTTTCCAAAGTTTAATTTGAGTAAACACATGGAGTCCGTTTTCAATTTCATCAAGAAGTATAATTCCATTTTCAGATTCAATAATTGCAAGTAAGTATATTATCGCTTTATTAAAACCATCTCCCATAACTTCAATTGGAAGCATTTTTTCGCCACCTAAAGCACATAAAAGACTTTGTTTTGCAGAAATGCTAATCTTAGTGAGTGACGGCTCAATAATTTGCAAACTCTTAAGAAGTTCTTCATCTCTTTGTTGCTCTATTAGCTTCCCAAATGTTTGTACCGTATTGCTACCTATTCTCGGTCTAGAAGATGCAAAAAATCTACAATAAACCTCTCTTATTTCTTTTGCAGGTGGAGTTAATTCAATAGGTTTTTTAACTACTTCTGAGATTCTTGATAAAGATAGCCCGTTCTGGGATATCGATTCAATTTTAATTGTCATATTGTTTGAAAACTCTTGTACAGAACCATTACATTTTATTGATCCTTCAATTTCAAACGTGTCTAAAGGTGTTATCGTAGAAGCTTTATCAAATTCCGAATTGGCTAAACCAGATCTAACAGCTTTTACTTTCAATTTTTTTGTGACTTTATTATCTTTTATAAGGCAAAATGAAATTTCTTCATTCGTGTTTCTTCCAAAAAAAAGTGTGTCTACATAGTAACTGATTTCATAAGGAATATTTCTAAGTTCATTAATAACGGATAAAAGCCTAGGGTTATGCGGCGAGGACATCACAAACAACGCCTCCATCACCGACGTTTTCCCAGAGTTATTCCCCCCAACAAAAAGATTAACCTGTTTAAGGCCGTCTAATTGCAGGTGTTTAATCCCCCGGAAATTATCAATGGTGATGGAGTTAAACATAGATGTTAGACATCCTTCTTCTGAATCAACACTTCCCAGTGAGGACCCACTTGCTTTTGCTCAAGAATCGCGTGGCCTTCAAGTTTTACGGAATTCGGAACGTTTTGAATCGGTTCGCCATCATCCAGTAACACTTTCAATTTTGCGCCAGGATTCAAGGTTTCTAAAACAAGTTTTGTTTTAACAAAGTTCATTGGGCAGGCAACCCCACGGTAATCTTTTTCAGTTACAGTTTCAGCCGCCGATGCTTGAGCAGCATCTGGAGCCGGGATTCTAAATTTCAAGGAATCATCCATGCTTTTGTAAAGTTCAATAACCGTATCGGCTAAACGAATGATTTTTTCTTTATGGTTTATAAGCTCGCTTTTAATATTCAATTTACCTAATGTAACTACATCTCTGAATTCAGTAGGAACAAGACCGGCTTCGATAAAATGTTTATCAAAGTGTTCAAAGGCCTGAACATCTGTTTTGGAATCTAATCCACGGGTTACAAGCAACATGCGGGAGGCCGCAAACAGGATATTGTATAGCGATTGCTGAACATCAGCAGCTTCGGTTTGAGCATCCAGGGCTTTACGGTTGGTTTTGATGGCTTTTTCGTCTACTTCGATCATGTCGAACATACCAGCCGAACATTCTGCAGTTCCAAGTTCTTCAAGAGACAGGCGTTTTTTAGCACCCCAATCCACATAGTAGCTTTCGTCTTGAGACGCATCAGGAACATCTTTGTATTTTTCACACAATTCGTTGATTTTAGCTTTACCTTCGGCTTCAAGATACTCTTTAAAGGTTGCAAAGGCTGATTTTTTAGGAATATAGGTTTCAAGGAAATCGTGCATAAAGTTCGGGATGTCTTTAGCTGAAATTTCATTTACTTTTTCAGCATATTTGGTTTCGCCTGGTTTTCCAACTTCGGCACCGGCAAGAACGTTATAAGCTGGATAAATATCTCCGCTTTTACGGCCAACTTTTCCAAAGAAACCGATGTCAGCAATATGGTGCATACCACAAGTATTTGGACATCCTGACATATTCACACGTAAATCACTGATCGCATCCAGATCAAGGCTGCTATTGGTTAATTTATCGCGGATAGCCGTAGACAAACCACGCGGCAGACAAATACCAAGTTTACAGGTTTGAGCACCGGTACAGTTGATCATGTTGCCAATAAACGGAGCTTGTTTCGCTAATGTGTGCTGCATGCTTTTGATGACGTTGTACAAATTTCCAATATATTTTTCAGGAATATTACGCAAACGGATATTTTGAGCACGGTCACAACGGATTGTATTTTCACCAAACTGATTTAAAAAGTTGCACAGCTTGTATGCATCTTCTGTTAATAAATCACCTAAAATCAGAGGTAATTTTACAGAAACAAGTCCAGCTTGTTTTTGAGCATAAATGTAGCGTTTTTTCCATTGCTCAAATTCAGGTGTAGCCACGGTTTCTACAGCAATACCAGGATCTTTAGCTTCATTTGGAATATTAGGTAATACAAGATTCAGGCTGTCATCATGGGATATTTTGTCATAATCTTCGTGAAATAGTTTTACAAATTCATCACGTTCCAGTTTTTTCCATAAAAACTTGATTCTGTTGGCATAACGGTTACGTCTGTTGCCATGTTTATCGAACATGGTTTTGATGGCTCTTGCAACGTGGTATACACGATTTTCAGGTATAAAATCGAATAAACGATGACCTACCATCGGTTTTGCGCCCATTCCACCTGCACAAAACACCTCAAATCCTTTTTGACCGTCTTTAATTGTTGCTACAAAACCCAGACAGGTAGATTGAGTATAAGACGTATCTTTATGACTGTTTGAAAACGCAATTTTAAATTTTCTTGGGAGGTTCCAGGAATCTTCTTCGTGAATTAAACGGGTAGATAAAGCTACAGCATAAGGATCTACGTCAAAGGCTTCATCTGTAGTAATTCCAGAATCTACAGAGGTTAAAATGTTACGAATTGTATTTCCGCCACCACCTTTGGTGCTAAGACCTACACTGTGTAACTCACGGATAACATTCATAACGTTTTCGATTAAAACATCGTGAACCTGAACCTCTTGTCGAGTGGTAAAGTGAACTTCACCTGATCCGTATTTTTTTCCAACTTCAGCCGTTTTAATCAGCTGATCAGGGGTAATGCCGCCTGCCGCGCAACGAATACGCACCATATAGGTATGAGGCTGACGTTGTTCATAAATACCATGAGCAACACGGATCGCTTTAAATTTAACAGGATCAATATGACCATCTACAAAGTCCTGAATATCACCTTCAAACTGGTTTTGCTGTTCGATTAAAACTGGCGGGGTTTCGTAAAAACGCAACATAAATGTCTCCTTAAATACTTTCTATAACAACAGATTCAATCTGCACTTAACCATCCTCTTTTTTAACAGTAAAAGCCTTGATATCCGGCTTTTCCAGCATCAACGATACAATAATGTACACCATATTTGGATCATTGAATAACCGAATATCTTCCTCAGATAAACGAGCCGGCGACTCGGGGTGCGAATGATACACCGCAACCAGGGTTTCCTGGGCATTTCTGGCATCCTTCAACACCGCAAACTGTTCTTTGGGATCGAAGGTGAAATGTTCGGGGCTGTTATCGATATTGGTCATGCGATGGAATCGTGTAACGGTTCTGCCGTTACCGGATAAATACCCACAGGATTCAATCGGAGCAAGACTTTGAGCATGCTCTTTCAACTCAGACAAAATAGCTCGTGGAATCTGAATAGTTGTCATAAATATCCTTAATGCTTTTTAAGCTCGCAAACAGGCTGTTCGTAGTCGATAAGCTCTGTAATTCTAGGCGTTGCCGAACAAACCGCACAGTTAGGATTCTTTTTAAATTTTACATGTCTAAAGTTCATGTTGGCTGCGTTAAAAATTAACAGTCTATTGGTTAAAAGCTCACCGGTTCCTGTAATAAATTTCAAACATTCTGCCGCCTGAATCGTGCCCAGCATTCCGGCAATAGCACCTAAAACACCAGCCTGGCTGCAGGTTGGAACCGCATTTTTTGGAGGTGGATTATCAAAAATACAGCGGTAGCATCCGGTATCTGGTGTGTGGGTAAACGTCTGGCCGTCAAAACGCAGGATTCCACCGTGAGAATACGGTTTTTTCGCGATAACGCAGGCGTCATTAATCAAAAATTTAGCTGAAAAATTGTCGGTTCCGTCAATCACAAAATCATAGTCTTTAATGATATCGATGATGTTGCCGGAATGAACCACATCTTCATAAGTAATAACGTTAACATCCGGGTTCATTTGATTGATTTTTTCCTTGGCAGACTGTACTTTCGGCTTTTTCACATCAGCCGTAAAGTGAATCACCTGACGCTGCAGATTGGATAAATCCACACGGTCGCCATCAATAATACCCAATGTGCCTACTCCGGCCGCTGCCAGGTACAGGGCAATCGGCGCACCAAGACCGCCAGCTCCAATAATCAAAACTTTGGCCTTTAAAATCTTTTCCTGACCGGCTCCGCCAATTTCCTTAAGGATAATATGTCGGCTGTATCGTTCAATTTGCTCTTCAGTTAAATTCATTTGGTTTCTCCTTACCAGACACTACAACGTGTCTAAACCTTGTTTAAAATCGTGGATAAGATCATCGATATGCTCAAGTCCGATGGAAATGCGAATCATGTCGTCCGTCACACCGGCTGCCAGTTTTTCAGAATCCGTACAATCATGAAAAATCGTGGATGAAGGATGAATAACCAGCGTTTTGGAATCACCCAGATTGGCCTGATTTTTTGCAATTTTAAGCGTTTTAATAAGCTGATAACATCGATCCTTGGTTCCCAGACGAATAGTCATTAAAGCCCCGAATTGCCCGCTATACTGAGCTTTTGCAAGTTGATGATAAGGACTGGAGGCAAGTCCGGGATAATTAACAACCTCAATAGCCGGATGTTTTTCAAAAAACTGCGCTAAAGCCAACGCATTCTGGCAATGTTTGTCCATTCTTAAAGTCAACGTCTCAAGCCCGACAAACAACATAAACGCATTATGAGGCGATAACGTATGCCCCACGTTTGAAAGCATCCATTTTCTAAGTTTAGAGATAAAAGCGAACTGACCTGCTGTTTTAGCCGCATCCTGAATGCCTTTTTGATTAAAAGATTTCCAGTCGAAAAGCCCCATATCGGTGATAATGCCGCCCATGGTTGTTCCGCCAAGCCCCATATATTTGGTAGCTGATTGAACCGTAATATGAATACCCAGCGATTTTGCATCACACAAATACGGACTGGTTAATGTGGTGTCCACAACGAGTGGAATATGATGGGCATTTGCAATATCTGCCAAGGCTTTAAGATTTGGAACATCAATTTTAGGATTTCCAATACATTCCACAAAAATAAGCTTGGTTTTAGAGGTGATCGCAGCTTTAAATGCCTCAGTATTTTGAGGCTCAACATAATGTGTTTTAATGTTAAAGCGTTTTAAATCTTCAAAGTAATAAAAGGTTCCACCAAACAGACTAGATGATGACACGATTTCTTCATCAGCATTCACCAGAGTCTGAACAACGGCAGAAACAGCTGCCATTCCCGATTCTACAGCAATACTGGCCAGCCCTTGTGATAATGTCGTCACCTTTTGTTCTAAGGCCGACACCGTTGGATTGGATATACGCGAATACACATGGCCATATTTTCGACCACGAAAAACATCTTCCAGCGCCTGGGGATCAGCGTACGTATACGATGCTGTATCGAAAAGAGGAAGACAGGACGCACCGGTTTTTGGATCGGGTTCATACCCACTATGGATGGCTTTGGTTTCAAAATTCATGAGGATCTCCTAAGAAAATAAAGTACTTAGTATGCTCCGCCGCCCATGAAGTATAAAAATTCGATATCGTCGCCGTTTTTTACCTGAGTTGTTCCAAAAAGCTGACGGTCCAGAATATCGCCGTTATACTCAACGGACACCATTTCCGGCATCTCAACATTTTTAAGTTTCAAAAGCTCAGTAACTGTCAAAGAATCCTGAGAGAGTGTTTCTTTTTGACCATTAATACGAATTTCCATAATCAGCCTCCTATTATTTATATAAAGTTGTACTTAAATAACGCTCACCAAAATCACATAAAATTGTAACGATCAGCTTCCCTTTGTTTTCCGGTCTCTTTGCAAGCTGTGTGGCCGCAAATACGTTTGCCCCGGAAGAGATACCCGATAAAATACCTTCTTCATGCGCTAACCGTCTTCCCATAGCAAGAGCCTCGTCGTTTGTTACCGTAATAATTTCATCAATAACAGATTTATTTAGGTTATTAGGAATAAATCCGGCACCAATTCCCTGAATCATGTGGGGACCTGGCTGACCGCCAGAAATAACCGGTGAATCTTTGGGTTCTACAGCAACAATCTTTACATTGGGATTTTTCTTTTTAAGAACTTCACCTACGCCACTGATGGTTCCACCTGTGCCAACACCGGCCACAAAAATATCAACTGTGCCATCGGTATCAGCCCAGATTTCTTCAGCGGTTGTTATTTTATGAATCCCAGGATTAGCCTCGTTGTTAAACTGTTGAGGGATAAAAGAATTTTTAATGATTTTAGCCAGCTCTTCAGCTCTTTCAATGGCACCGCGCATTCCCAAATGGGCAGGTGTCAGTTCGATTTGAGCCCCAAAAGCCTTTAACAGCTGACGGCGCTCCAAACTCATGGACTCGGGCATGGTCAAAATAACCTTATAGCCCCTGACAGCAGCTACAAAGGCTAAAGCGATACCTGTATTGCCGCTTGTGGGCTCGATAATTGTTGTCTGACTATTTAAATGTCCAGCCTTTTCAGCCGCTTCAATCATGGCAAGTCCTGGCCTGTCTTTTACAGAGGCGCAGGGGTTAAAAAACTCGCATTTTCCTACAACAGTGGCTGGGGCCGAATCTGTTACTCTGTTTAATTTTACAAGTGGGGTGTTTCCAATTAAGGCGGTTAAATTTTCTGCAATTTTCATAAGGTTAAACTCCTTTTAAATACTGTAAATCAAGTGTTTTTCTAATCGCTGATAGTCTCTCAACACATCAGCCAGGGTCAGGGAAAAGGCAGATTTGATGTCTTCATCCGCGCGTTTCCAAAAAAATTCCAGAGGCCCCGTACATCGCTCACAAAGCTGAGACGGTCCTTCCAGACATTCCAACACCTCATATACCGTAACCTTTTCAGGAGACTTTGCCAAGATATAACCACCCTGACTGCCTCTAAAACTGGTTACAAATCCGGCTTTTTTAAGCTCAACCAAAACCTGTTCCAAAAAATTTTGAGGAATCGCATGACTCTCGGCAAGGGCTTTAATCTGCATGGGCTTTGCCCGCTCGTACCGGGATAGCTCGAATAATGCCAACAAACCATATTTAGATTTCATAGAGATGCTTAACATAACAATTCCTATCGATTTACTTGACATTAAATCAAGTTCAATAAAAACTGTCAAGAAAAACAATCTAGCACGTCATAGAACCGGCTATAGCAGCACTGTTCTTATCACCAAAAAACCGCCCCTGCTTCGCAAGAGCAACCTGATCCAAATGCGAAGTCATATTTAGAAACTGAAGATCTGCTTTCTTCGCCAATTCTGTCCATACATCCACCATATGATGATTATTGTTCACAGTAAGACCACAGCAACTTTTTCCTTTTTCCGACACTTTGATACGACATTTGGGACGGATTTTTTTCACAACAGACAAACAGGCATTTTGTTGAAAAATCTGAAACTGAGCCTCTCTGTCCAAAAAATCAGAACCCACTGCACCCGACAGAAAAGTCGACGTTCCGCCATTAAAATAAAAAACCTGCGTAGGCTTTACAAAATCAAGCATACGAATAATGGAATCTTCGGCCACACTGTTTTCTCCCAATTTTGAAAAGGCGCCGATATGAAAATAGCCACCAAGCCTGTTTTTTTCATTATAAAACAACAAGCCCGGACAACTGATATGCATATCCGAACAAATTATCATTTTATCCAAACGCCCCACTACACCCTGATTCATTCCTATAAAAACCACGGTTTTCCCCTGAATATCTGCACCAACACCCGTATCCAGACCTTTGTCCCTACAGGAAGCAAACTGAAATTCAGTAGTTGAAATAGCCATTTTCTTTAAGCTGGAAGAAAAAAGTTTAACATGATGTATAGAAAAAAAAGGATGAGTCCGACCACTCTCTTTAGGTTTATGACGAGTGTCCAGGGAGGGTTGAATTTGCCTATACTTTTCCTGAAGTTCAGCAACCTTATCTAAAAAAACCTTTTGGGAAGAGTCTTGTACATTGTATTGAACAAACTCCCTAAGACAAGCCTGAAAATCTCCTTCCAAATCATGAGGACCCAAAACACGATTTAACTTTACACATTCATACATCAACAGACTTTCGAGCATCGACGAAGTTACGTCTGTAGGACTACTACATTGTAGCTCCTGAGCGCACTGTATTAAATTTTGAACAATCGTTTTTTTAGAGCAATCTGGATCCAAGGCTAAGGCTTTTAATTTTAAAATCTTTAATTGAAAACTATGTTTAGGTAGAGTTTTGAATTGATGGGCCTGCTTCATCACCTCTACTTGCTTTAAAAGATGGTGAGACAAACGTTTTAATTGTGCAGGGTTTTGTTTTGGATTCAAAACGGCTTTTTCCCAGGCCAACTCTATAATCGCCACATTTTTTTGCCATACATCAGAAGGATCAGATGGCGTTACTCGAGATAAATGTCCTAAAAAAGGAGTTTTTGAAAACCAGCTTAACATAATAGTGGTTATACCCAAAAAATCTTACAATGAAGCTCTTATACGATTAAGCGGCATTTCTCTTTTTTTTTTGATTCTGAGTGGAAAACTCGAAGTGTTCAGGTTTTATTTTCTCCATCAAAGATAGCCATTCCCGTCCCCACTCCCTGTTAAAGTCAGAAACATCCATCACGCCGGTTAACGTGGATGTGCTGATTCTAAATGGCTTTCCATCACTATCAGGATCAGGTTTTCTGGCAAAAAAGGTCACGTACAGCTTTTTATCACGCATTAGGTAGTCGGCATTAAATACGATGGGTTCTTGCTGACGAATAGATTGCTGATTCAAAAAATCCTGAAGAAAACCCGTCAGTTTTTCGAGATAGTCATCAGAAAAAACACCATTGTTTCCTGAACATTCAAACTGAACAACCCTGGCACCGGGATGTTCGATAGAAAACAAACGTATATTTAGACCGGTATCTGAAAGCGGAACACTAACCTTTGGCAGCTCATATACGGGAGGCGTATGAGCAGCATCATTGAGTAACACATGGATATGATGAACCTCGGGCATGGAGGCTCCACCATTTTCGGAATTCTGGTAGCAGCGGTACCCGGAAACGGCCAGCCTAAGCGCACTTGAAACACCATGGGTAATACTATTATTTTGATAAGGATCCGAACTTAAAGCGAGGTAGTGCATGTCGGAAAAAATGGGAAACAAATTTCGAATAATCAGTGTTTCTTTTGACGGAGTTCTAACATCCAAAATCATCTGATCTAACGTGAGATTAATCCAAGCTGGCCATGAAATATTAGCCGGAATGGCTGTTTTAGTTGCAGGTTGAAATGAACCTTGCTTCATAACAGCTTTAAAGGATCCACCCGTTGGCGGTCTAAAAATAGCCTTCACATGTCTGGGAGAAGTTAATTCCGCCGGAAGAGGAGTTGGATGCCCCCTATGACCTCTATTACACAAAATGGCAATAACCGTCATAGGCTGCTCACCAAATAAAACAGGAAACGTAACACGAAAAAAATCTAAGCGAAGTGGTGGCCCATAAACAGGAAGCTCGAGGGATCCCTTAGAAACCACTCTAAAGGGGTGAGTCGGAAGACTGGAAACTTTAGTAACCGTATCACCAACAGCATCAAGAAAAGATTGCAAAATGTTTAACGGATTAAGTACAGAAGAAAGGGAAACAACCTTATACTGAACAGACATGGTACACCAACGGACTTTCTACATGAGATGAATGAGATATGTACCCTTTGAAAATAGTGTAGCTCAGGCTTTAAAAAAAACAAACCGTTAGGACGGTAAATCGTGCTGGGTTTTATGAAAATCCAAAAGTTTTTTTGCCTGGCCAGGATTAAAATCTTCAAAATCCACCTTAAATTGAATATAAGACGGAACATCATAGATACCAAAAGCAGCTTTACTACCTGAGTCTAAAGTTTGAAATTGTGAGCACAAATTGTCGTATTGACTGGCAACAACATGATCTTGAGGTTGTGACGGAACAACAAAGCTGGAACTACCATCAAAGCCCACCATCATCCACTCTTGCGAAGAGTCTCGACTCAAGGCGTTGCTCAAAGCCACTTTTATAGGATGCTGACCAAGAATTCTCGACAATGCACCCCATTGCGCCAATGTCGGATCAAGTTGCTTAAAAGACATTGCAAAATCAATAAAATCCTGAGTTCCAAACTGTGCCTGAACAAAATTGGCACAAGCGAGTATAACATCTCCATTAGGTCTCGATTTGCTTAACAGGCCATACACAACATTAACCATAACATCAGATAGAGGAAACCCCCGGCCACCACAATCATTGTTCAAAGCTGATAAAATCTGACTGGCATCTGCAGGCTTTCTCAACAGATCATTTACACAGTGAGAAGCCCGCTGCGTAATATCAGCTGTCTGACCTAAAAATCCTTTTAAATCCAAGTCTAATTCGCTTTGAGGAAGAGAACCCCCATCCCCCAAACCTAAAAGTTTAGACGCTTTTTTAGAAACAGATGCAGCAAGGATTTTATAAAACATCAAAGCCTTAGGCTCTTCCGCCTAATTCTTTTTCCAACATAATCAGACCCATTGTATTGGTTCCAATCATATCCAGTTTTACTAAAATATCTTTTACCGTATTTTCTTCTTCAACCTGTTCGGTTACAAACCAGCCTAAGAACTGTTGAGCTGGGTAATCTTTATCTTTTACAGCCTCATCCATAAGACTGTTAATACGTTTTGTCACACTTTGTTCGTGGCCAAGAGCCGCTTCAAACACAGCTTTTACCGATTTCCAGGTTGCTTTTGGTGCTGGGATAGCCGGCACAACCACACTTCCGCCTCTATCTACGATAAAGGTATAAATTTTCATGGCATGAACGTATTCTTCCTGTGCCTGAACACGCATCCATTTCGCGATGCCTTTTAAATTTTTCTCCTCAAAATAAGCAGACATGGCCAAATAAACGTGAGCAGATTCCAGTTCAAATCCAAATTGGGTATTTAATGCTTTTTCAAATGTTTTTTTCATATAAAATCTCCTTTATAAAACTATTTTTTCAAATTGAGCTACTGATAAATAGCGCTCATTAACATGCGACAAAAAACCTAAACGATTATTTCGTATGACTTCATTATTATCCATTACTAAAACTTTATCAAAATATTGGGTAAACAGCTCGGATAACCAATAGAGATGCACAAGATCCAGTTTTTTTGGCAATCCTGAAACCAGCTCATACAGCTCTTCTTCAATAGCCTCAGAAAAATGGGAAGCATCATACTGAGAATTCGCAGCATTTTTACTTAGACGATTAATACGAACAGCAGTTTCTACGAGTAGTTTAAAGGCTGGATTATACTCCTTATCTTCCGCAAGTTTTTTAGCTACATCTTGAGCCTCAAAAAAAGCAAAACAGGCGTTATCCAAAACAGCCGCAACAACATCGTGAGGATAACCGTGAGTATCTTTAAAAAACTGAGCAATTCTTTCCTTTGTAAACTGACGGCATTTATCTTGATTGGAGGTTGTGTTTAAGGCTTCAAATCCAAAATCCAGAAGGGCAAACAACGAAACATCTTTTTCTTTATGGTCAAGTTGAGGATTATTAGACCCCTCCAGTATGTTAAAAATTCCATAAAGTGCACGTCGAACACCCCAAGGATCCTGAGATCCAGTTGGTATTAATCCGTTTGAAAAACAAGCTGTGATAGTATCGATTTTATCAGCCAGGCTTAAACAAAAACTGATGTGGTTAGTAGGTTTTACAAGTCCATATTGCTGGGCAATCGCATCACGAATTTCAGTATCAACAGGGTTACCAGCCTCAACCTGTTGAATTGAATAATACTTGCTACCCATAATTCCTTGCAGGTTTCCAAATTCATACACCATATGAGTACTTAAATCAGCCTTACATAAACGAGCCGCTTCTTCCAACTTACTAAGATCAGGAGGATTAATACGAAACTTAAGATGCCCAGCAACCTTTAAAGATAATTTTTTCAAACGCTCAACTTTATCCCACATCGTTCCAAGGCCTTTTTGGAACGTCGTTTTTTTAAGTTTTTCAAGATGAGTTTCAAGCGGGATTTTTTTATCTTCTTCCCAGAAAAACTTGGCATCATCGAGGCGAGCTTTTAGTACTTTTTGGTTTCCAGAACGGATTACATCTTCATTCTCGGCCGTTACATTTTCAGCCATAATAATAAAACTATTGGTTAATTTATTATCTTTTAGGATCGGGAAATATTTTTGATTTTTCACCATAGATTCGATTAAAACTTCCTGAGGAACTTCCAGGTAAGCGGAGTCAAAAGAACCTTTTATAGCTTTCGGCCATTCTGTCAGCCATACCACTTCATTTAGGAGTTTAGAATCAATACCTACTAAACTGTGATTAATTTTTCTTAATTCATCTTTAATGATGTCCGAACGTTTTTCAGGATCAATTTCTACATGTACAGCCCTTAAGTGATCGAAGAATGCATCAGAAGCCGCTTCGATTTGAACAGGTTGTCCATGGATAAGATGCTCGGTTTTTGGATTGATACTCAACATGCGGTGACCGTAACTTTGACGACCTGCATTGATTTTAAACAGCTCAAAAGGAAGAATGTCCTTGCCTAAAAGACTTACAACCCAGTGAACAGGCCGAATAAAAGGCCCCTGATTATCTCCCCATTTCATGGCGATGGGAAGTGGCAAGCTTAAAATCGTTTTTTTAATCAATTCCGGTAGTAAATCCTTAGCCAATTCCCCGCCCGATTTTTTGTAAGCAAAAAGATAGGATTTCCCTTGTTCGTCTTCACAAAACACATCCGATTCCTGAAGCCCAAAGCGTTTCACAAATCCCAACCCGGGAGGCAACAACGCCCCGTCCCCATCCATAGCAATAGAGGTCAAAGGACCCTTTATTTTAGCGGAGGATGCCGTACTGGTTTCATTAAGCTGGGAAATCAATACACCAAAACGTCTGTAGGTTCCAAATGGTTGAAGCCCTGAAAATCCAAGATTCGCTTTTTCGAGGCTGTTTTTAAGACCTTTTTCAAGGTCTTCCAGCAAGGTATCCATAAAACGGGCCGGAATTTCCTCGCAGCCGATTTCAAGCAGGTAAGGCATGGTACTCATGACAAGGGCTCCAAAGAGGCTTCGGCACAGGCTTTGGCCAGTTTTCTGATACGCAAAATGTACTCGGTGCGTTCGGTTACGGAAATGGCGCCTCGGGCGTCAAGCAGATTGAACAGGTGCGAGCATTTCAAACAGGCATCATAGGCCGGAGCGACCAGGTTATGCTGAAGGATGTCTTTGGTTTCCTGCTCGTATAAATCAAATAATTGTAATAAACGCGGGATGCTGGCATGCTCAAAATTATAATAACAGTGCTGAATTTCAGAGGTTTTATAAATATCCCCGTAGGTAACTGTTGTGTCGCCGTGCTGCTGCCAGATAATATCCAGAATGCTGTCTTTTTTCTGAATAAACATAGCCAGACGCTCGATACCATACGTAATTTCTACGGAAATAGGGTTAAGATCAATCCCGCCGCATTGCTGAAAATAGGTAAACTGAGTCACTTCCATCCCATCCAGCCACACTTCCCAGCCCACACCCCAGGCTCCTAAAGTGGGAGATTCCCAGTTGTCTTCAACAAATCGAATATCATGATTCAGACGGCGGATACCCAGATTTTCCAGGCTTTCCACGTACAAATCCTGAACATTTAACGGAGACGGTTTTAAAATAACCTGAAATTGAAAATAATGCTGAAGCCGGTTCGGATTGGTGGCATAACGCCCATCCGTAGGTCGTCTGGAAGGCTCTACATAAGCCACGTTCCATGGCGTTGGCCCAAGCACCCGTAAAAATGTATGCGGACTCATGGTTCCGGCACCTTTTTCGGTGTCGTAAGGATGTACAATCAAACAGCCTTTTTCGCTCCAAAATTGCTGCAGTTTTAATATAATTTCCTGGAAGGTCAACATGGGTTAAAAATTATAGCCCAAGTTTATGCTTTAGGCTACTCAGGTTCATGGTTACCATATTGAAAAACACCTGATACGGATCCCGAATTCCGTCAAACGGCAACGCCTGACACATCGTGGCTGGAGGAGCATCGGTTTTAAAAATCATGACCTTTTTCAGCCACCTGAACCGGTTAATATACGCCAGCCTGTTTGTATCAAACGTATGATTTTTAGGATAGTGAAGAATCAACATCAGGTTAAATTGTTTGGCAAACTCATGCACATCAGGCAAAAATTCCAGCTCCCCTTCCCGAATCTGGTAATGAAGACTAACCTGTTTGTTTTGCCTCAATAACGTATAAACCATGGCTTTCCAGTCTTCGAAACCGTTTTCACCGGTAATGGATTTGAAAAGGTCTTTATCTGGACTTGGAAAATAAATGTGAACAAAGTCGATTTTTGAGATCAGCGCGATATGCTCGGGTTTTACAGCCAATCCGTTTGTCCAAACAGCCGACCGCTTTCGATTTGACCGTATAAGATCCAGTAACGGGCCAAGTTGTGGGGATAAAAACGGATCGCCTCCCACAATATGAATCAGCTGTTTCTTATTAAAAAATTTAAACAGAAGCTTCTTCTGAATCAGCGTTTTCATATGGTCGGAATAGCTGTCAGCCTCTGTTTTCCACAGCTCGCAAAACGTGCAGCGCAAATTACAAACCGGCTCAAGAACAATAAACTCTTGCGAAAAAGAAATCATATAGTATATATTTTTTATTTAATATTATTTTTTAACGTCATGGAGATAATCGATGCAAAAACTCACAATCGACCATACTACCATCACCTGCAATAACCATACTCTACCCGTTTCCGTTTATCAATTTCTAAGTAACGAGAAAGTTCAAGCAGAAAGTCTGCATCATATTCAACCCAACATACCGCTTCTTTTACAGTTTTCAAAAACAGTATCCGTACATCAAAAACAAGCTATAAAATCTTTACTTTTGGATAAAGGCCATTTTCTATATCTTGATTGGCTGAAACGAAAAGTAATACTGGCCAGCCTCATTATTCTGATTGGATCAGGAATTATCGGGAGTGTGTGCATTAGCCTCAAAAATAAAATGCAGAATGAGAAAATGCAACAGCAAAACAATCCCAAAACACCTCGACATACTCTAAATGAAACCTATCAAAACAACACCATTTTAAGCCAAACTGCCGAGTTATTATCCGCACCAGGAACCATCGAATTAATCTCCGTCACCCCTCAAAAAATCATCGTTAAATCGTTTGTCAGCAAAGCAGACTGGGATGCCTGGGTTCGTCATATGGACGCCCTGTCTTTCGGAAAAAACGTCACCTGGGACACCTCCAAAAACATCATTTCAGATGAATTCAGCACCATTTTTTTAATGGGAGACACTCGTGGATGAACTGTATCCGTCATTAACAGCACTCGCTGCATCCATTATCATCGGACTTTACTGCATACTCTACCCGCTTTACGACATTTACGAACTCAAACATGAAAAACCTCCAGTCATCGTAAAAACAGAATCTTCACCTGAAAAAAAATTATCGTTACTCAGGTCAGTATGTACGTATACCTACAATCCGACCTTAAAAGAAGTCTGTATCGCCATTCCTCAAACAGACCCTGGCGTTTTTTTTAAAACTCTGGATGACACCTTTAAAAGAATTCAATTATCGCCAGTTCAAGCCGTCGTTGTGCCCGATAAAGGAGGTTTGCTTTATGTTCGATTTAAGTAAAAAAACAGCCCTTTTTTTAGTGATGATGTTTATGATGATTCGACCAGGAATCAGGATAGAGGCCCAACCTGTCATACGATACGAAAACAAGTTCAATTCCGACCTTATTTCAAAACTCAAACAGGAAAACCCGTCACTTTCAAACAAAGGAACCTCCAAAATCATTCATTTAACCTATGCAGATCCCAAATGGGTTGCCGATGCGTTAAAGCAACTTTGGCCATCACTCGTCATTGCCACAGATACAAGAACCCGATCTCTAACCCTGATTCTGGAAGATGGATTGTTTCAAAAATTAAAACCCATCATTCGTGCCTGGGACAAACCTGGTCCTCAACACAGTATCGAAGTCAAAGTGATAGAAATAGACTCTAAAACCATCAAAAATGAAACTGGCCCCCTAGCCCGACTTTTGGATTCTACACAGCTACTTCAGGATGGATTTTCATTTTCATACGACATTAATTCCGAAATTTCCGCCATGCTGGATTCCGGCACCGCAAAACTGCTGGCAAAACCGGTTCTCACCACCATTGATTTACAAAAAGCTGTGGTACGCGTAGGCGAAAAAGTACCGTATCTCACCCATATTATCCACGAGAAATATATCGCCGAAGAAATACATCAGGTAGACACCGGAGTCGATTTGGAAATTCTCCCAAGAAGCGTATCCGAAAATCAGGTTTTAACCGATATCCAGGCCAGGGTTTCCTCCGTAAAAAACTGGGAAGCGCTAGGCAGTAGCCGGTATCCAATTTTATCGTCCCGCTACGTAGAAACCCATGTCGTTCTTAAAAAAGGCCAAACGTTAGCCATCGCCGGCCTTTACGACGAACAGGAAAAAGAAAGCAAACAAGGCGTTTTAGGCCTATCCGAACTTCCATTTATCGGCTTTTTGTTCACATCCAAACAACAGGAACAGAAAAAAACAGACATCGTCTTTCTCATCACCCTACTATAAAAAAAGAAGCTCTCGAATAGGGGGGGATCTTCGAGAGCTTTTTTTTTACCCAATTTATACCTGAAAACAGGTTTTATTTTCCAAACAGTTGTGGGTAGATCTACAAGAATTATAAATGAAAATTGTTGTTTGTCAATTCTACCTAAAATGAGCGTAAAGACACCTCTACATTTTGATTCAAAAATAAAAAAATCACTAAGGACAAACCATGACTAAAGACATAACAAAAATTGACCATTTGAAAACAAAAATCCATACCATTCGCGGTGTCAAAGCAATTTTGGATAGAGATTTAGCATATTTATATCAAGTAGAAACCAAAGTATTAAACCAAGCTGTGAAAAGAAATTTCGATCGATTTCCAGAAGACTTTATGTTTCAAATTAACACTTTAGAATTCGAAAATTTGAAGTCACAAATTGTGACATCAAGCTGGGGAGGAACAAGAAAACTACCTTACGCCTTTACAGAACACGGGGTAGCGATGCTGTCCTCTGTACTTCACAGTGGAATCGCCATCGAAATTAATATCCGAATTATGCGGGCATTTGTGGAACTTAGAAAATCGATTTCAATTAATCCTGAATATGAACAGCTTAAGGAAAAAATTCAGCGGATTGAATCTCAAATGGAAACTATGGCGACTGGCAATATGGTTGATGGAATACTCCTTGAGAAAAAACTGGCGGTTATGAATGCGGATATTCGTCGGGTTTCTGAAACGTTAGATGGATTTCAGGATGGTTATATTGTGATTAAGCGACCAGAGGATGGGTTGGAGAAAGGCTAAGAAAATTTATGAGAAAAGAACTCCTTAATCTTTACACACAGAAATTATACGCCATTGACGGATATACGCTAAAAGCGTACATTAAAAATGAATAAATTTGAATGGGATGAAACAAAACGAAATTCAAATATCAAAAAACACAAAATTGACTTCATTTTAGCCATTCAGGTTTTTAACGATATAAACCGTATTGAATGGTCCACAGAAAATAATGGAGAGATCCGAACCATTACCATTGGTAAAATTCAGGGCGACATAATCATTATAATTTGTGTCGTATGGACAAAAAGAGGAACAAAAAAACGCATTATTTCTGCAAGGAGAGCCAGTCAAAATGAAAGAAAAACATATGAAGGATAAAACAAACTGGAACGCTCTAAAAAATATGACTGAAACAGATATAAAAACAGCCGCAAAATCAGACCCCGACGCCCCATTACTTACTAATAATCAACTTAAACAATTCAAACGTGTTAATCCGGTAGAAGATATTGATGTTCAAAAGATCAGAAGCAAACTGCATCTTTCACAAGAAAAATTTGCACTCTTTTTTGGTGTAAGCAAACGAACTATTCAGGAATGGGAGCAGCATAGAAAGCGACCCAATGCGACATCACGAAATTTTTTGAGGGTAGTTGAGTATGCTCCAGATGTTGTGCAAAAGGCATTAGAGAAAAAAAGTAATTAATTGGGTGAATGAAGGGCTAAATGGTGTAAAAACAGCTCGACATTATGCTATTTAAAACACTATAGAATATTGAGAATTAATATGGGTACAGCGTGGACATATCAATAAAACGTGTCCATAATTCTTATATTTTTGGACACATTTCACACAAATCACCTATCTCCTTACCCTCAGTCCTTATCCTTATCAAAAATTGTATGGAAATTCTTTAGCTTTGAAATACAAAAAGGAGAAAGGGGAGGAGAAAGAATCAAAAATTTCTCTATGTTCAATTTTTGATGGTGGGGCAATCAGGACAGAATTACGCTCCTAATCGGCTGCTATTTTACATTAATTTGTATTCGAAAGTGTTAAAAGTGGCCTAGTATAAACTTACACTCATGTTGTTTCTTCGAATATTACGGCATAAACTTTCTGATCCGGATTCATAAATTCTACAAAAACTAACACCCCATTTTTTCCAGGAAAAAGCCAAATTACATGCTGATTAAGCAGAGTTTTTATTTCCTGAATCCATATCTTCATTTTTTGAACAAAAGTATCAAGATCTATATTTTTTCCAGAATACGGATTCCAAGCATGCAAAAAATCTTGGGTTTCCTGAAAAACAGATTCTAAATCTACTTCTAAGAGAAAGCCTTCTGTTCTTTGCTGCAAGTGGCTTAATTTTCCATTGCTGAAACTACAAATTTTGGGTTCAGGATAATATTTAGGATTAATTTTTCTAATACTTTCCAGTATCTTAGTAAAATTCCAGTCGGTAGCATAACTTTTTCTTTTCTCTTCGTACTCCTTTCGATGAGCTGTTAGAGAAGAAAATGCTATTAATTCAAATATTTTTCTAAATTGAAGGCATAAAAACTCAATATCCGTAAACATCGACATGGTCTTATGGACACTTGGATTCAAAAGAAAATAGTCAATTATGTAGACTCTTTTTTTAATTTCTTCCATACAATCACAGTATTTTGACAAATCTTTTTGATTGCTCATTTTTACCCCTTAAACAACTCAAACAACCGCACATTCAAAAACAAATTCTCCCGCCCAATTTTCTTTGATGAAAGAACCCCAATTTGTTCAAGCTGATACAGATATTCCGAAGCAGTTTGCCGCTTTACAATCCCTGCATCATCCAGAAATTTAACCTTACAATAGGGCTGTTGAAATAGAACTTCAATCAACTCTTTTGAATAAATCCGAGGCAACTCATTTTTTATTTTCTCACGAACTTCTTTCATCAAAGATTGAATCCCTTGAATCTTTGATATGGTTTCTTTTGCTGAGTATTCGATACAAGCCAACATATACAAAATCCAAGGCTCAAAGTCTTGTTCAAACGTCACACTACGCAATAATTTGTAGTAGGATTCTTTATTTTTGATGATGTAGTGGCTCATATAAAGGATCGGCAAATCCAAAAGTCCCTGTTGAACGAGATATAGAACGTTCAGTATTCGCCCTGTACGCCCATTACCATCGTAATAAGGGTGAATGGCCTCAAATTGATAATGAATCACCGCCAGTTTAATCAATGGGTCAATATCATCTGAATGAATATAATCTTCAAGATTTTTTAATTTATTTTGAATAATTTCTCTCCCAGAGGGAGGCGTATAGATTGTATCGCCATTTATGGCATTTTTTAGCGCTGTTCCAGGCAAGCTTCTTATGCCTGCATTATTTTTTAATAACTCTGCTTGAATGGCATTGATAACATTGGTGGTTAGCAATCCTCTATCCCTAAGTAATGAATGTCCTTGCCACAGGGCACTTCGGTACTGCATAACTTCTTTTGCTGCAGGGCTTAGCTCTTGATCTGCTAGAGAAAGAGCTTGATATAATTCATCGGTAGTAGTAATGATATTTTCTATCTCAGAGCTGTACTGGGCTTCTTTAAGACTCAAGGTATTAATGAATATGGTTTGGTTGGGAATGGTTTGAGCAAGCCCTTTTAATTCGCCCAACGCTTTATTAGCATTAATAGCCGCTCGTAGAATGGCTTTTGACTCGATATCTTGTTTGAGGGGTAGCTCAGGGAGCTCATTATAGGGCTTTTGGGGATCGATTTTCATAGAAAAATAATATGTCGATGCGATCGACATGTCAAGATATCGTGTCGATTTTTATTAAAAATTTCGACATATCTAGACTGGTGGGCCCACTAGGACTTGAACCTAGGACCAATCGGTTATGAGCCGAGTGCTCTGACCAACTGAGCTATGGGCCCTTATAAAGACCGCCGGAGAAAACCCCTCCGGCAGCAAAACAGAGAACTATAAAAACTCTCTAAGTGAATCGATTGTATCGGGCTGGCGAAGTTTTTCGATAGCCTTGGACTCGATTTGTCGGATACGTTCGCGGGTAACGTTGTAGATCTTACCGACTTCTTCCAGTGTTTTTGGGACACCGTCTTCAAAACCGAAGCGAAGTTTTAGTACGCGTTCTTCCCTCTCGGTGAGTGTAGATAATACCTCATTTAGGGTTTGTTTTAAAGACTCGCGGACGATGTTTTTTTCTGGGGCGTCCTGGGTTACGTCTTCCACAAAATCGCCTAGAACACCGGATTCTTCTCCTACCGGCATTTCTAATGACAATGGGACTTGTGAAATACGAACAACCTCTTTAACGCGTTCCAGAGAAACACCGGATCTGTCCGCGATTTCCTGTTCGGTTGGTTTACGTAGGGTTTCCTGCATTAACTGACGGGAAACACGGCGAAGTTTGTTCATGGTTTCCACCATGTGAACCGGAACACGGATGGTTCTGGCCTGGCTGGCAATCGCACGGGTAATGGATTGGCGAATCCACCATGTAGCATAAGTGCTAAATTTAAATCCTTTTTGGTAGTCGAACTTTTCTACCGCTCTGATAAGCCCTAAATTACCTTCCTGAATTAAATCAAGAAATAAAATTCCACGGCCTGTATATTTTTTTGCGATACTTACAACCAATCGCAAGTTAGCAATCGTAAGGCCATTTCGGCAATCTTCGTCGCCTTCTAAGATACCTTTGGAAAACGTTACTTCGTCTTCCCGTTTTAATAATTTTATACGGCCGATCTCTTTAAGATACATTTTAACGGCGTCGTCCGCACCCACTTCATCAGCTGAAGCAATAATTTTTTCTAACTGACTGAGTGTAAATTCAGGTGATTCAGTTTCTTCGGCTGAAACTTCTTCCTCTACTTCGTCTACTATTTCTTCTGCTGCACCTTCTGCTTCTTCAACATAGGTTAATGCACCTAAAATGCGTTCTTCTTTAAGAGTTGTCAATGTGAGCCTCCTTAATCGGATTGTTTTATCGTTAAGGTCGGTGAAGTAAATCTTTT
The DNA here is from genome assembly GCA_964517775.1 of uncultured Candidatus Marinamargulisbacteria bacterium. Lineage (GTDB taxonomy): Bacteria > Margulisbacteria > Marinamargulisbacteria > SXXA01 > JAHFDB01 > CAZFCP01. The sequence continues at coordinate 127,716 of CAZFCP010000001.1, forward strand.
AAATCTTCTAAAAGCTTTAAAACCTCTTCATCCTTTCCCTTTTGCTCAGCCAGCATGATGCTGGTTTTAATCTCTTTGACACGCTGCTCAGTTTTATAGGCAAGAAGCGTATGAACACAATCCATTCCGTCTCTTTCAAACAAAAACGAGGGCGACACATCATCACCTTCAACAAGAATACAGCTCAAACGATGTTGTAAACCTGGATCGGGAATCTGCATAACGAGTAGTCTGCTTTCGGAATCACACTCCTTAATGATAGCCGCTAACTGCCGAAGGTCGTCAGATATAAAATCTTGTGGCGATATCTCCTGAAAAATTCTACTCCTGTAGTGTAGGGAAGTAGCCATCAGGAAAATCAAAAACTCCTCGGCTTTATTAAACTTATCTTTCTTTTGAATTTTGGGGAACTTAGTTTGAGGTGAATTGTAACGCAGATTATTGAGCTTGACAAGCACACTTTCCTTGTCCACATTAAAGACGTCTGAAATACGTTTAATATAATGACGTTTTATAAGAGGATCAGGCTCCTTTTGAACGAGAGGAAGCAGCACGGCGAGATGTTTGGACACATCCTCAACCTGGCCTGTCCATTGGGCAACCTGGCGGCGAATCAAAAATTCCAGACTGGGGATGGCGTCTTCAACGGCTTTTAAAAATTGTTCTTTTCCATTGTCGGATAACAGCATTTCAGCGGGATCTTTACCAGATAAGGTGACGACTTTAATCGTGAGGTCAAAAGGTCTTAAGGTATCGAAACTTTTTTCGATAGCAGCCTGACCGGAAGCGTCTGCATCCAAAGCGAGGTAGACAACATCGGTTTCGCGTTTGATTTTGGCGGCCTGTTCGTGGGTAAGCGCAGTACCCATCGTTCCCACCACGTTTGCAACATCGGATTGATGGGCAACAACCACATCCATATAGCCTTCCATCACAATCACATAGCCAGCTTTTCTAATCGCTGATTTCGCCATGTGCAGGCCGTACAACAGTTTTCTCTTATTAAATAATGGGGTTTCTTCTGTATTTATATATTTGGCAGCCTGAGCAGACTCGTCCAGTAAACGACCGCCCCAACCGGATAGACGCCCTCTGTCATCAAAGATTGGGAATAATAAACGTCCCCTAAAACGAGAAACCCAATCGCCAGATTCAGCTCGAAAAACAACCCCAAGCTGAGCAAGAGTGTCCAAAGACAGTTGTTTTTTTTCGATAAAAGACAATAAATTTGGATTGGAACCGCCAAATCCGATATGAAACCGTTGTAGCGTATCCGGTTTTAAGCCTCTGGATAAGGCGTAACTTTGTGCCGGGCTGTTTGAAAGTTGTGTTTCAAAAAAGCTGCCAATATCGGTCATTATCTCCCAATAGGCTTTTAAACGTTGCTCTTCCTGTGTGATAAACGCCGGTTTTTCTTCATGAATAACCTCGATACCGGCTTTTTGCGCGATATGAACAATGGCATCGGTAAAGGACAGGTTGTCGACTTTCATGATAAAGCCAATATGGTCGCCGGAAGTCTGGCATCCAAAACAATGCCACAGGTGCTTATCGGGGCTTACGGTAAAAGAGGGTGTTTTTTCAGGATGGAATGGGCAAAGACCGATATAGTTACGACCTCGTTTTTTTAAGGTTACATAGTCGGAAATGACAGCCACGATATCATGATAGCCACGGACTTGCTCAACGGTGGATTGAGCAATCATCGATTAATGATTCACCGCAGAGGCGGGTTGAAGCAATCCTAATTTCTCTAAAATACCTTGAATGGATTTATTTTCTTCAGGAGTAGTTTCAACAAGAGGAAGCCTCACGCTGCCTACGGAAAAGCCCATCATATTTAAAGCAGCTTTCACCGGAGACGGATTGGTTGTAATAAACAGCACCTCAAACAGAGGCAATAATTCTTTTTCAATACTGTAGGCTTTGGCTTTATCGCCGCTCACAAAGGCCTGCATCATCTGTTTTAGACGGGCACCCACACAATGTGAGGCGACAGACACTACGCCACAGGCACCTTGCTCCATAAACGGTAAGGTTAAGGCATCATCGCCAGAGTAAATCATGAAGTCATCTGGGGTAAGCTGGCGAAGTTTTTTCACCTGTTCCACGCTACCGGCAGATTCTTTAATACCTACAATATTAGGAATTTCAGCCAGACGAGCTACGGTTTCGGCTTCCATGTTTCGGCCAGTTCTACCTGGAATGTTGTACAGCAAAACGGGTAAAGATGTGTTTTCAGCAATAGCTTTAAAATGTTGATAAAGACCTTCCTGGGACGGACGATTGTAGTAAGGAACTACCTGAAGTGTGGCATCAGCACCCAGCTTTTCGGCTTTTTGTGTGGATTCTATAGCAGTCGCGGTACAGTTTGAACCTGTTCCGGCCATAATTATCGCTTTACCTTTAAAAGCACTGGAAACCTCTTTAAACAGATCATATTCTTCGTGATGAGACAGCGTAGGAGATTCACCGGTTGTACCAGCCAGAACAAGGGTATCCGATGCCTGAGTATCGATTAAGTATCTTGCGATATCCAATGATTTTGCGATATCCACTCGTTTTGAGGCATCAAAAGGGGTAATCATGGCTGTAATGAGTTGTCCGAATCTTGGCTGGGTAATCATCTATTCTCTCCTTAAAATCTAGCTGTCTAGAGGGTCCGTTTGAAATAATACCACAGGTTCAGTTTCTTGAGAGCCTGAAAGCGCAGGAACCTGAACATCCCGAAGACGGCGTTCGATGGTTCTGGATTTTCGGGCCGCATCTTCAATGGTATTTCCGGCTTCCTGTAATTTTTTATGCGTTTTTTCCAAAAGATCTCCAAATTTTCCGAATTCCGTTTTAACACTGCCCAAAAGCGCCCAGACTTCGCCAGAGCGTTTCTGGATCTGCAGCGTACGGAATCCCATTTGGAGGCTGTTCAGCAAAGCGGCCAAAGTGGTTGGCCCCGCCACAAGGATTCTGTACTCGTTTTGGAGTATATGTGGCAATTCCGGGCGGCGGAGAACCTCGGCGTAGAGACCTTCTACGGGTAAAAACAACACCGCAAAATCGGTAGTATGCGGCGGATCGATATATTTGTCGCGGATAGATTTGGCCTGCAATTTAATATGAGATTCCAGTTGTTTTACCGCATCATCCACCTGATCGGGGTAAAACTCCTGAGCCTCTAACAACCGCTGGTACAAATCCTGAGGAAACTTGGCATCCAGAGGCAACCAACACGGCTTGTCGGGATCGGAACCCGGAAGCTTTACGGCAAAGTCCACCATATCCATAGACCCTGGCCTTGTGCGAACCTGAGCCGCATATTGCTCGGCAGATAAACACTGCTCCAATAAATTACCCAGCTGAATCTCACCCCAGATCCCTCTTGTTTTGACGTTGGATAATACTTTTTTCAAATCCCCCACCCCTGTTGCCAGCTGCTGCATCTCACCTAAACCCTGATGCACTTTTTCAAGGCGGTCGCTAACCATCTGAAAGGATTCTCCCAACCGTTTTTCAAGCGTGGCATGCAGCTTTTCATCCACAGTCTGACGCATTTCTTCCAGTTTTTTTGCATTTTCTGTTTGAAGTACACCCAAACGCTGCTCCAGAGTAACCCGAATGGATTCCAGCTCTGTTTTTTGCAAGGCCGACAATTCTGTCATCAATTTTAAAACAGAGTCGTTTACGTTTTTTAAAGAATGAGCCTGTTCATCACGATTTTGTTTAAATTGGTTGGATACATCCTGTTTCAAGGCATCAAGCTGATGAGAAAATACGGCTGTTTGAGTAAGAAAAGGACGAAGTGTGTCATTAAAAGAAGCAAATTGTTTGTGAAGAAAGATATAAAAGCCAAAACCGGCTACACATAAAAAAAGGAGAAAGAAAAGGAAAAGAAGTACTGACATAAATTAAAAATTGGGGTGAACGATGGGGCTCGAACCCACGACCAGCGGAACCACAATCCGCTGCTCTACCAACTGAGCTACGTCCACCACAAGGGACTACGTTTATACCATAGACAACCCAAAATATCTAGCACTGGGACTGAGCAAAAGGGATAACTGTCGCTAAAATCTCTTTCATGGAAGGAATGCGTTTACCAAGATAATCAATCAGATTATCACGGCGAACAGGATCAACGTAGTGAGCCAGGAACAGGTAAGGAGCAACAATGTAGTTTAAAGACTGAGGATTTCCGTGAGACAAAACGATATCATCATCGGTTGGATTTAAAGCTTCCAAAGAAGCTGCTGATCCTTTTGTAAAAATATAATGCAACGGTTTTAAAAGGGCCCCATTTCGATGAAGAGCATCCCGGTTTGCCCCGGCATCAACAAGCATACGAATAGCTTCATCAAAATCCATGGAGGCAGCCAAATGAAGGGGGGTAACAAACTGTTGATCTACACCCTGGTTCACATCAGCTTCAGGGAAAGATAAAAACCGGCTTAAAAGGGGGATGGATTTTAACACAATGGCAAAACAAAAAGGCGTTACACCCTCTGCGAATTTAGCATCAGACTTTGCTTGAGGAAGACCTCGGACATTCAACAGTGTCGGATCAAATGTGGGATGATTCACCAAAAGCAAGGCGATGGCAACTGAGCCCATCCTCAATGCAAGATGAAGCAGGCTTTCGTGATTTGAACTTATCGCATTAACATCTACTTCAGAAAATCCAAGCAGGAACCGTACAACCGCTTCATTTTCGCAGTATACGGCTAATCGAAGGGGCGTAATATCGTCTCCCAGTTCTGGTCGGAATGGACTTTGGACATCTCTGTTTTGCTGAGTGAGTAATGCAGGATTGAACCGTTCATGCGTACAAAACATTTGCAACAGCTCTACATCATTAAGCTGTACAAGAACATGCAGGAAATTCAAGCGATTAGCACCATGATTCATATCAATTTTAGGGAATAACGCTTCAATAACCGCCATGTTTTTATGTCTAAACGCCAAGATCATTAACTCTTCCAGTGAAATTCTTCGAGAGGGTTCAAAACTGAGTTCTTGGACACGTAAAAACACATTGAACACCTCAAGGTTTCCATAGGATGCCGCCCAAATCAAATTATCTCTTACCGTTGCACTAAACGCTTCTTCTGTCTTAGGAATCCGCCATAAAGTACTGTGGCTGGCTCTTAACTCGGCTAGAGAGCGTAAAGCATGAGCATTAAGACTATGCGTCTGCCTGCGTTTTGGTTTTCTAGGGACGGCAGACTTTCTGTGTTTATGATTAACAAAGCTTGCAGAACTACGTGCTGCACCAGATGATTTTTCATCAGACGCAATACCCTCTTCCTGAGGGAAAAGGCGTGGAAAAGTAGGCCTTAACGTGTAAACATCCTCATTAAACGCTAAAATACCTATACTTTTTAATAACTCGGGTTTGGCCAAAACTTTATCTTCAAGCTTACAGCAGGCATCCCTATTCAGTTTTGAAGCAGAGTGATACAACACCTCCAACGGATATTTTTCAAGAAAAAGATAAGCAGCAACGGTAAACCGTTTTACATCCGTCTCGTGTTGAAGATAAGCCGCACAAAGTTTAGGGTTACGACAGGATAACAACAAGGTCGGAAGTTTAGTGCCATATTGTCCAATAAGCTGCTCAAAATGATCGGTGCAATATTGAATAACAAAAGGCTTATTCGCATCAATCAGGGAATGAGAACCGAAATAGATAATGGCGTTTGCCAGCATATTTTTTTCAGAAGAAGACAAATACCCTGTCATCTCCAAAAAATCACCATGAAGCATGATAAATGGGAATGTTTCTGTCAGGTTATTCACAAACAATTTAGCCAGCGTTTTTTTCAACCGAGGATCTGTGTCATCCGCATTAAATATATTCACACATTCCGACAACACTCTATCCAAAACCAAACGGCTGCTTGCAAAAATTTTTGCATGAGAATATAGTCCCGCCTCTTTTGCAATATAAAACTTCCCTGAGACCTCCGAGATTTTATAAACGGATTTTGGAGAAAGACTGCCTATCCATTCTTTCACTGACGCTCTAAAATCGCTGGTTTCTGCAGAAAAACAAGCTGATGCCGTATCCTTTGACTGGGAACCTGGGAGTGTCAGAACCTTAGGCAATGGGACAGCTGCAGGAAACAGTAAAAAATTTGAGTTCAAACTATTGAGTGCAACTTCGGTTAAACACTGTCTTAAAAAAACCTGATGTGCCGCATCGGAATGGCCTTTGCTGCCTGGAATTTCCATCCCTAAAATCCGAATTTCAGTGTTATCTCCTGATTGTCGAGTCAGTATGTAAATACGAGGCTGTTGATAACGTGCCGTATGTATTTTTATCTTATTTAGCGAGATACGTTGCAGTGCCCATCCAGGAGGCAACTGAACAGTCGTAGGATAAGGTTCGTAAGAAAAAAACCTCACTGCCTGTATGCAGGATTTTAAAACATCAGCAGCTGCATGAGGTAAGGAATGGGAAAGGATTGAAAGACTTTCAGAGATATTAACTCCAAAATGGTCAAAAAACACGGAACCGAACATATCCAGAACTGGAACAGTTGTTCTGCACGATACAATTTTCAGCATTAGTTTTATCCCTAAATAAACGTGATCGATTTCCACTATTATCGGTCAAACAACAGAAAAATTGCAGAACTTAAACGAAGCCTTATGATAAACTTATTTAAAAAAAGGAGACTTCGACATTGTTCAAAATAATAGCCTTAACTCAGGAAGCCAGCGTTTTTTTTAACGGACTTGGAAGTGAGTTTACCCCACCACATGTTTTCAGAATGGAAGCCGAACGTCGAAGTCAGGGCCTGCCCGTTTATAATTTTAGACTTGGAGACATCGACAAAGGACTGAATATTGCACCGGCTTTTAAAAAAGGCATGGCGGATGCACTTGAAGAACCCATCGTCTACGGAGCTTCTGCCGGGCTACCAGAACTTAGGCAACTGTTGGTAGAGAAATTCCGCAAAACGTTTAATCTCACCGGAGACCCTTTAAACGTTTGCGTTGGCCCTGCAAAATCCTTTATTTCCAAATTGATTTTAACCTTGCTTAATCCTGGAGACAGAATGGCCTTATCCGCCCCCAATTATCCTATCTGGGAATCATGGCTGGGCACAGTAGGTGCTGTAAAATCACCTTATATATACCGTCCCGATCACACAGAATCTTTGGATATCGGGTCTCTCGAAAAAGCCCTAAAAGGTGCAAAATGCCTGGTTATTAATGACGATCACAATCCAACCGGCATTACATTTTCCAGCAAAACCGTTAGTCAGATCATGGAACTGCTGAACAGGCCTGAAAACCGGAACATTCTGGTAATTGTCGACATAGCCTATCATGCTGTTCGCTATGAGGGAGTCAGTAATATTGCCCCACTTATTCAACTGATTATGGATCAAAAACGTGGCGCAATTATATGGTCATATAGTAAAGAAGGCGCCATGACAGGATCTCGGCTGGGTGCTTTGGCTTTGCCCAATATTCCATTACACAGCTCATCCTCAGAAATAACCACGCTGTTTCAGGCCATCTCCAAACTTCAATCCAATGTGGAATCCTGTCCACCAGGGCCCATGCAAAAAGCTTTACTAAGTGCGTTAAAAGATGAAGAAGGCTCTCAACAAACTTTACACGCCAATAACAAGATTTTAAAAAGAAGACGTGATGTTTTAAGCGACAGTTTATCCCAAATCCCCGGAATTCGGTTTACAATCCCAAATTCCGGCTTTTTCTTTTGGGTAGATAAAACAGATCTTTTACATCAAACGAGACTTGGAACCTGTGAAAATTTTCGATGTGTCCTTCTTAAAGAAACGGGTATCAGTGTTGCTACACAGGATCAATTTGGTGCTGATTCGTCGTCTGGTCAAACATATATTCGGCTATCATTTTCGGGAATGTCTGAGGAAAGTATTCAGCTTGCAGGAGATCAGTTTAAACAGTGGTGTGATATGAAAACCAGGTTACGAACTTGAGTGCTAAAAGTTAGACAGACTGTCGAAAACCATCCAGAACACCCTTATAAAAATCTGCTTTTTCTGACTGAACAAAAACCTGAACAGTAGACACATTAACCGGTGAAGAGGCAACAAACGTGCCATATTTTTCAGGTTGTCGCAAAATATCAGGATACGGCATTACATCGGTTAAGGAGGAGTAAACGCCTGCCCCGGTTAAGCGTTCGATAATCTCTCTGGGACATTTATCATAGGTCAAATACTGAGATACTTTCCGTGCCGTTCTAACCATAACAGCAGGAGGCCCTTCGGAATGACTGACAGAATCAAAAATGGCACCTTTAACATCAATGGGAACCAATGCTGCCATAAACAAAACATGGGTTGGAATATGAAGCGGATTACTACCGGAGTAGTTAGGGTGAACATAACTCAGATCTTTTGCATCGGAACAAATAAAGCGGAACTGCTGTTTATTAACCAGTCCCAAGTCATGAAGTCGGTCGATCAGCTTTCGTGAAAGCGCCAGGGCTTCAGGATCAATATCAATCAGATTAAATGTCCAGTTGCTAGAAAACATGCTCAGTAAAAGGGTTGTCATTGGCAAGGCTCCACTGCCAGGAAAGCTGATATGAAGCGGCTGCTGCGATGAATACCCGGCTCCTATTACACTAATCATAAACCCTTCGGCAGCTACAGCGGCCTCATAAAAATCAAGATTGGGATATGGGGATAAAAAAGCCTCTAATTTCAGAACTTTTCCAGCCCGAATACGCTCATCCTGAGTAGCATTTGTCGGCAATGTAATGTCTCTACAGTCCAACACAGAGCCCAGGGGTTTTTGAAGGGCCGCTTCAACCACCCGTTTCTCAAAATCTCCTTCAGTGACACCTCGTAATTGCTTTAATTCAACAGAGCGTGCCCTAAGCTGAGGATCAGTTTTAATCGCTCTGTAAACATCATAATAGTCCTCAGAATGGATTTGCCGGATTAAGAAACGAGGCTCAACAGCCAGATGCATCACATTCAAATGCTGTTCCGGGTTCGCAGGTAAACCTGTAGTTTGTGCAAATACTTTATATTTGCTTAACAACGAGGTAGGACTCTCATCAAATGTTTTCTTCAAAAAAACATCTGGGGCTAAACGCTGTTGCATTAATTTCAACCGGCTCGGGTCAGTCACCAAAGGCCTGAATCCAGGCTTATTATATGTGCTAACAACACAGGGTATACTCTGTGCATTACTCATCTTATCTCTCCCTTTATTTATATTACGTACACAAAATCCAGAACCCAAGTATTACCCAAACGCATACCATCCCTTTATTGGCATACAAGGAGTCTAAGGCAATTGTTAACAAAGGTCTGGCGACCACTATGTTACACACAATCGCAATTATTGTACAAAAAAATATTTTAACGGATAATTGTCAGTTTTCCGGTTTTCTTGGATTGACCGTCCGTAATCAGGTAAATATACACACCTGAAGCCACATCTTTTCCATAACTGTTTTTACCATCCCATTTCCATAAACTTATACCAGGGCTAACCTCTCTTACAAGTTGACCAGAAATTGTATAGATTCTAATAACACTGCTATTGGTAATACCGCTAAATGTAATTTGACCATCTATGGTTCCATTACTCATATCACTGTCATTTGGAACCCATGGATTTGGATACACAAGCACACTATCCAACGAGCCTACAAATCCGATGGATTGCGCTAATCCCCAAACACCGGTTTTATCGATGGTTACAACAACACGGCTATTTTCAACATCCATTGCATATTTAACAGCTGGTTTTTCCCAAACGCCTTTTGAGCTATTGAAGAACACCGGTGTTAATGTTGCTTTATCCACATCAGAAGCAGAAGCATTGAATGGAATGCCCACTTTAATATCAAAACCTTTCAAGTCTATTTCAGTTGCGATGAGGTTATCAAAACTCTTCGCATAGATTTGATAGATACTCTTTTGTAGAGAAGCAGGCATCGTTAATGATGGATCATCGAAGCTGAATGTAAAGGCATCCTGCTGTGTGCTGACACTTAAGCCTGTACGTGATGCGTACGCTTTTGGATCAAGCTGTTTGGAGAATAATCCAACCATGTTTGCAGGTAATGAGTAGTAAGGTTGAAGGATGTCTCCGCCAGACTTAGGCGCAACAGCACCAAGGGATGCGATGGAAATCAGCGTTTGACCGGACAGAGTTCTATGATCCCAGATCACACGGGTAGATTCGTTATACACGTCATCAGTTACTTTAAGGACGATATCTTTATTGGCAAGATCGAAGTTGGTGTTAAAGTATTTCCAAGTATTGTTGTTGTACGTTGCCACGTATTCGGATGCACCATTCACAAGAATTTGAACAGTAGCATTAGCTAGCTGGTTACCGTTAATATCCACACGCCATTTTCCGTTGGTAAAGGTGGCTTCACCGCTGGTAATGAGGTTAGTAGTTGGTGCTTTTGTACGTAAGGTTAAGCTGGCAGTCATGGTGCCAAGATTTTTCGCAAGGTCCCAGGCCTTTAAGGTTAGAGCATTAGACCCTTCGGACAAGGCGGCGTTATCTCCGCTAATCACGGTTTGAACGGTAGCCCCCTGAGCCACAGTTCCACCGGATGCAATGACCGTGCCACTGCTGTTAACCCATTGATAACTGGTTAAGGCTCTGGCTGGCGTCCACGACAGGGTAGCCTGAGTAATGCCCGCCCTGATAACACTGGACAGGTTGGCTATCAACGGATTGGAAGGCGAATTGACAACGGTTCGAGACTGATTCGTCAGCGTCAGACCCGGAGCCCCTCGTATAAAGTTAATATTAATGGTGACAGAGCCAGACTGGTTGCCGGATCGGTCGGTGAGGTAAATACGACCTGTTGATTTTTCAGGATAGATGAAAGCAGAGAATACATCGGTACTGGTAAACCCAACCAGCTGAACACCGCTGTACCACACGGCTGAACCCACTTCTTTATTACCTGTAACCTGGAAGTAGTTTGCGGAAGAAATAGCCTCAAAAATACCTGTAGATAGATTACGAACCAGACCTCTCGTGTTTAACGTAGGGCTTGATGGAGGTGTCGTATCCTCAACAATGGTAAAGGTTTGATAGTTCGATGTATTGTTGGTCTGATCTACAACAAAAATATTGTAGGTTGTTGTACCTCTTGGGTAGGTGATGCTGAAACTCCAATCCACATTGGATGTAACTTCCGCAATTTTTGTAAACGATGTCGAAATGGTTCCGGCATTGTTATTAATGGATTCAAGATACACTTTATAACCAATGTTATAGTTGTCCCCCGTTGGTTTTGATCCATAAAGAACCCGGGTATTTCCAGCGTCTTCAACACGGTGTTTGGTAGCTTCGTTCAACTCTTTTACATAAACGATGCTGTTAAAGGTCACGATTTTAAAGGCTGTGGTATCCACGTGGAATTTGGTTATCCGTGGAAGAGGATCGCGGTAATCAAACTGAGTTGGCGAAAACTTATTGGATGCGTAAACAGCCCAGTAGTAGTTACCATCCGGTAAACGGGTGTTGTAATTGGTAAATGTTGAAGGCTGCCAGCCGGAATCGTATACAGCAGCACTGTCGATATTGGTTGTAGGAGCAGGAGCAAACCAGCTGTCTACCAACCAGATTTTCAAACGGTGGTAGATGGTATCGCCGTCAGCATCTGTTGAGTTTCCCCAGGCCAATGATACGTTCGTTGTACTTTGCCACGCATCAAACAATGGCAGGGATGGAGAAATAAGTGTCGGACGACTGTTAACACGGAAGGACTTGGTCAGCGGCGTTCCGGTTAAATATTTATCATTCGGATACACCAACACGTTTAAAGTGGTACCTTCCACAGCCGAGCTGAGGTTGAAAACGTTATAGGTTACAGCACTGGCAATGGTACTGGATACTGTCACCGTACGGTTATTGGTTATAGAGGTATACACATAATTATATAAAGGCGTATTTTTATAATAATTTAAGGCCGGAATATCGTTTTTAATATACTCACTTCCCGTAACATTCAGGGCCTGATTATTCGCATAGCCAACGTCCGCATAGCCGTTTGTAAACACTCTCAACGTATCAGACACCATCAGCTTGGTTGGGAACGGCGTCGTCGTTTGAGAACTGATGGTTGCAATACTTGGGGTATCATTCACCGCATTCAACTGAACAATAAACGATTTTGTTGAAGATTTTGGATTTGGCGTATACGGCGTAAAGTTAATATGTTCGTCTTTATCCGTTGCTAATACGGTAACATTGGCCGTGCCAAAGGCATTAGTTCTAGGTATAAACGTGATTCGCTTAGCGGCTTTATCAAACGTATAGGTAAAGAAGTTGGACGTAGAAACAGTTACGGCAACATCTATATCCGAATAAGCATCCTCAGGATCAGTAATACCCAGATCCACATCCCAGTTTCCTGAATCTTCGTTTCTGACCTGTGCAGATACAGTAGCTATTTCAGGTGCATCGTTTACAGGTTTCCATACCAGTGTCACGTTAACGGTCGTTGATAATGGATTCGGAACATAAGGCACAGGATCTGCCGCAGAGAACAACAACAGCGGACGAGTATCCGTATCCGTTAATTTCAAGGTAATGTTAGTTGTTCCATATCGGTTTGAAGACGGAATTAAGGTGATAATGTCATCAATACTTCCCTCACCTGATTTTTGAACAATAAATGTACTGTTATAACTGGCCACACTCCATTTCAGGCTGTTGTTAAATGTTGGCATTTCATCTTCATTTTTATTATCATTTTTAAAGGCATGCAGGTTAAGTACAATTTTATTATCTTCCGTTGCCGTAAATAAGGTTGGAACGGATGACGAAATAATCGGTGGTTGGTTAACTGGCCATACTCGGATTTTAAACGACTGAGCCGCCTTGGACAGGGCACCTTTATTATCAGAAATATTAATGGTTACAGGAAGGTTTCCATACCAGTATTGTGCAGGCTCAACCACAATGGCATGGTGACTGGCCGCATTACCCACCGTAATAGTTACATCTTTAGACTCGAATTTGCTGTGAAACTCGGAATTAAACGGAATACTGCCAACCTGATACAACGCATTGCCACTAACCGTAACAGTTAACGAAGACAGCTGGTCATCCACATCATCAATAAAATCATCGAGACGAATAGCCGCAGATTTTGTATTTTCATTAATTCTAAGGTTATACACAATGTCTCGGGTATCTGGATTTCTGTACAGGCTTCCATCCGTCACATCCGATCTAAAGAACGGCGGCTCGTTCACAGCTGTTAGATGAACACGAATATCTTCTGTCACCGTATTTCCATCACGGTCTATCAGTGTCAGCTTAATAAATCCGGTTTCTTTCCCGTAACGGTTTCCAGGTAAAATAGGCCCGCCCAGATACTCCCCGGTATTCGCATTCGGCGACACAATATACGACAACATGTCCTGATTTTGACTGGTTTTTTGGACGTAAACATTTTTCAAAAGCTCTTCACTGGATTTATAAGGATTTTCAAGCTTGGTATAGGTAGAGGCTCTCCAGTACAAATTCTGACCAAAATCGTTCGCACTCCATTTATAAGACGTGATATTGGTACTGGATGATATATCTTCCGTACCTCTTAGTGTATCCAGTTTGGATAAAATAGCTCCGGCATTCACAATACCCAAAACCGGAGGCGTACGATTAGGCGTTCTAGCCAGAATGGAAGTTGTTACCGTTTCATTTCCAGCCTTATCCCGAATCGTCAGACGAGAGACATACCAGGTATTATCTGTCTGATTTGGCAAACTCACCAGCGAAGTTTCAGCCCCTTCATTTTGCGTCACCCATTTATTTTGGGCATCCAAATTTGTCCATTTAAAGGCCAGATAATTTTCAAGCTCCTGGCGTTCGGCATCAGAGACAGATCGATTAAACATTAAAACTTCGGCAATATCCCCAGTAAAAAAGTCGTCTATGGCATTAAAGGCCCCAATAAATAACGGGCTTTGGATCACACCCTCCTGCCGGGTATCGATCTGTTGAACACCCACAAACTGGCGGTTCACAAACAACTGTTCCTGAAGATCTTTCCAAACAAGAGACAGTACATAGGGTTGATTTTGAGCAAAAGCATAGGAAAAAGATTGAGGCGCCTGCGTGCCACGTTGGGTTAAAACGGATGACAAATTCCCACCTACAGAAAGCCCCCAAAATGGCGTTCTATCCTGAGACAGTCCCACTAAAGCCGGATTAACCGAACGGGATTGAAAGCCAGGTTTAAACACAACAAATACCGAACCAGACACCCACTGTCCCCTGGCTTTTGGAGGAACACTTAAAAACTGGCTATCACCGGTAAAACGCACCGAAGAAACCCCTTTTGACCAGGTTTCAACATCGGGCTGCTGACGGGTATCCTCCTGCACAGCATCATGGCCGTAACCACTTTTATCCATCCAGCGGCTAAGCTTGTTGTTTAAATAAACCAGACTGGTAGTATCAGCCGCATCGAGCCACAGCCTTAACCCACTAAACAGTTTCGGATTTGTTCTATTGGAATCCAGCTGAACAGAAATGGAAAGCGTGGCAGGCAGGTTATCGGAAGCACCCCATTTATAATTCAATGATCCCAATCCAGAGTTCAGCATCTGACCTAAAGCCGTTAAATTTACTGTTGTTACCTTTGGCGCTTCGTTATCAACAAAAAAAGATTGGGTATGAAACCAGGCTCCCCAGCTTAAACCGTCAAAGGCCCGTGCATACAACTTAACCAAAGCTCCTCGAGGAATCGGGGAAATAGTATCCCATCTCACACCCCAGCCGTCTTTGGGGTTTGTATCCACACCCAAATTTACAGTCACACCATCAATGTTGGCCCTAAATTCCATCTGAGTCACAATAATGCCGTTCTGGTTACCACCCAGATCTAACGTGCGACGGCTGTAAGGCTTAAACCCGCTTACGGAACTGATTTCCGAAGAAATATGAAGACCATGAATAATCCCGCTTGAAGGAAGATTGGCTGTTGTTACTTTTGTGGATTGGCTTTGCCCCGTAAAAATAGGCCCGACAGATTGAAACAACACAGACGTATTGGAAGAGGATAACAACCCACCGGCGCTATAGTCGGAATTTGAGAGCTCATACTTAGACGACGATGAGGCTGCTAGCAACCTCAACGACAAAAAGCTCAAACAAAATAACGCCAAAAGTAGTTTTTTCATAAATATTACAGTTTCATACCAAACCCTAATCGGTAACTTTGACCTAAATCCTTTGTTGGTTTGTACGCAAAATCAATAGAAAAGGTATCAAACTGAAAACCTAAACCCATTCCAAGATTCGCAATACCGCCGTAAGTGGTATATCCCGCTCTAAAACTAAGCGGATCGCTAAGTGCTATATCAACCCCTGCACCATAGTATACCTCATCATCCTGAGGACTAACGACATCGGCATAAAGTGTAACCGGCCGATCTAAAAACTGGGATTTGGATTGAAGTCCAGCACGGATTAAAAAAGGAAGAATGGCTGTATCTGCGATATAAACGGGTCTTGTAAGAGAGATATTGTTAACAGCAAAGCCTAAAGATAAGGATGAGTTAAGCGCATACAGCACCCCGGCATCCACACCCATGGCTGTAGCGGTATTGGAATCCAGCGTCTGACTGATATATTTAACACCCACACCAAAATCCACATCCCCTGACCGTACACCATAAGCCAGTTTTAACTGATAGCCTCTGTTTTCAAACGTTCCAATTTCACTACCGATACTTGGATCATTCGTATTGATCGTGCGGGATTGTTTACCCAGATCAATTATCCCAGCCTCTAAACCAAAATTTCCAAACGGTGTTGGAAGCCCTGTATGAACCATCTGATAGGAAACATCCTGAATATAGCCCAACTGCTGCATATTAATTTCAGTTCGACTTAAGGTAGCAAGAGACGCAGGGTTAATGGTCATGGCAGCCAGTTCGGTTCCAGCAGTCATGGCATTACCGACAGATTCCGCTTTTACAGAAGAGCTAAGTTTGGAAAAATCCATGGCAGTGGTTCCAACATCCGAAGACGCAGAAAAGGCCACCGATTGACTTAAAATCAATAGGAGCAGTACCAAACCCAGATTAAAACGTGTAAGCACTGTCATAATTTCCTCCCTAGTCTACCATTTCAATCATTTCCCTAAGAAGCTTTTTTTTAAACCTTTCACCCCAATAAAAAGCTATAAAATCAAACCTCAATGGAACTTTTTCGATGCCAGACCAGACTGATAATCAAACCACACTGTAAAACTATGCTACAATGCGCTGAACATCTATGTTAAAAAAACTTTGTATCACTCTCTTTCTTTTTCTTTTTATGGCCTCAGGGCTTTATGCACTGACATTTCCGAAACCTCAAGGTTACGTCACAAATACTGGCGTTTTAACAGAGGAACAGGCTCGTGGATTAGCCAGACTGTCTACGGAACTGGAGCAAAAAACAGGGATTCAATGTGCAACAGTAATAATGGAAAGCATTGACGATACGCCCGTTGAAGATGCCGCTCAGGATTTATTTAAAAAATGGGGCATTGGAAAAAAAGGCAAGGACAACGGGGTTTTATTTTTAATTGCCTTAAAAGAAAAAAAAGCAAGAATTCATGTGGGATATGGACTTGAAGGCGATTTGCCGGACGGAAAGGTTGGGGCGATTTTAGATAAGGACGTGCTGCCTTATTTTAAAAAAGGTGAGATTGAAAAAGGCGTTATCAGTGGACATCTGGCCCTGGTTACAACCTTAGCTAAACTGCACGGAGTAGAACTCACCGGCGTACCTAAACGGCAGGTGTCTCAAAAAAGCGATATTCCTGAGTGGGTGCAGCTGCTGATGCTGATAGCCCTGGTTCTGTTTTTATGGAAAGGAAGAGGTTGGGTGTTTCTGCCACTTATTTTCATGGCAGGAGCCGGTTTCGGCGGCCGCGGACGGGACGGAGATTCAGACGGTTTCGGCGGATTCGGGGGCGGAGACTCGGGAGGTGGTGGCGCAAGCCGGGGATGGTAGGGAACTTAATCCCACCGTATACTGTCACAATACAAACTAAAGATTTATTAAAGTTTATTAAAAAACAAGGAGTTTTTCATGGAAGGTTCACCAAAAAAGTCATCGCTTATTCTGGCTATCAGTGTTGGAGTTATTGTTGTTATATTGTTTGGATTTCTATCGATCCGCAACTCGTTTGTTGAAAAAGATGAAACCATCAACGCCTCTTGGGCACAGATTGAAAATCAGCTGCAACGTCGTTCTGATTTAATTCCAAATCTGGTTAACACGGTGAAAGGTTATGCCAAACACGAAACAACCATCTTTACGAACATCGCCAACGCAAGAGCCCAGCTTGCCGGAGCAAAAACGCAATCTGAAAAAGTGGCTGCTGCACAGAATTTTGAATCAGCTTTATCCAGACTTCTTGTCGTGGTTGAGCAATATCCAAACTTAAAAGCAGATCAGCAATTTACACGGTTAATGGATGAATTATCTGGAACAGAAAACAGAATTTCAGTTGAACGCAAAAAATATAACGAACATGTTCAGGATTACAACTTAACCATTAGACGATTCCCTTCAAATCTTGTTGCTGGCCTTCTTCATTATGAGAAAAAAGCCTATTTCAAAGTTGAAGAAAAAGCTAAAGAAACACCTAAAATAGAGTTCTAAACGTGACATCGGTCAAATATGGATTTATCGGCTTTGGGAATATGGCCAAAGCCATTTGGATGGGGATGGAAAACAATGGGTTCGCCTCCCCTTCCGAGGCGGCTTTCTTTACGCCGAATCCAGAGTCTCAACAACAGATTCAACAGGCGTTTCAGCTTAATTTCTTACCGCTAAACGAGCTTGTTTTATCGTCTGACATTTTATTGTTTTGCGTTAAGCCCCAGCAACTTTCAACGGTTTTGGAACAGCTACCCCCACTTCCTGAAACAACCGTGATAGTATCCGTTCTGGCAGGCACACCGATAGCGGCGTTTGAAGCGGTTGCGCCCCGGTGTCCGATTATCAGGGTTATGCCCAATACGCCGGCCACATATGGCGAAGGGGTATCGGCACTGTGTTATAATCAAAACGTTAAGCCGGAACATCGGGATATGGCCGTATCGCTTTTTAGCCAATGCGGACTGACCTTATCTGTAGATGAAAGCCAGATGGATGCTGTTACAGCCATCAGTGGCAGCGGTCCGGCCTTTTTGTATCAATTATCAGACATTATGATGACCATTGCTCAGGAACACGGTATCGATTACCAAACAGCCTTAGAAATGTCAGCACAAACGTTAATCGGCGCAGGCCACATGTTATTAAAAAGCAACAAAACAACAGAAAAATTGATCTCGGAAGTACGGTCTCCAAACGGAACAACCGAAGCCGGGTTAAACGAATGGTCAGCACAGCAGATAGACTCTCGACTCTCTTCCGTATTCAATGCGGCCATTTCACGCTCGAAAGCTTTAGGATCTTTACAAAAAAAGGATTAGAATCATGGTATACGTTATCTTAACAAAATTTTTCGATTTATTTTTTCAGGCCCTTTATCTACTTTTGATTATTCGGGTTGTTTTATCCTGGATTCCTCACAACGATTCCCACCCTATTGTTGAAAAAATCTATGTATTGTCTGACCCTCTCTTAAAACCGTTTCAAAACATTATTCCAACCTGGAGAATCGGGATAGATCTGTCTCCCATTTTTGCGTTTTTAGCGATAGGGATTATTAAAAAACTTATTTTCACCTTGCTTCTGTGACCCTGACACAGCTTACCGTTAAAGTGGTTCCTCTCTCCAAAAAAACCGGTTTTTCAGGAAAAATGTCGGATGGAACCTATAAAATCAAACTCACCCAACCTCCTGTTGATAATAAGGCCAATGAAGCCCTGATGACGTTTTTATCTCATATATTGAACCTTCCTTCTCATGCAATAACCTTGATTTCAGGCAGCACTCAAACCAAAAAACGACTCTCTATTAAAGGAAAAACCCTGGAAGAAATTGACCATGCATTCAACACCGTTATTCTCTGAACTGCATCAGGAAAAAAATCCGCTTCACTCGCCGTTGGCGTATCAGCTGGCGCCTCAGAATTTTGATGAGGTTATTGGGCAGCAACATCTGGTGGGGAGAGATAAACCGTTACGGCGTTTAATTGAAAAAGATACAGTGTCCTCGATGGTGTTGTGGGGGCCACCGGGGTGTGGAAAAACATCGCTGGCGAAATTAATAGCGACACATACGGCCTCTCAGTTTATTGCATTAAATGCAGTGTCAGCAAAATTATCCGATATTAATCAGGCCAAAGAAAAAGCCAAGCAACTGGCTGGCACAAAAAAAACATTATTATTTATTGATGAGATTCACAGATTCAGCAAAACCCAGCAGGACGCCCTGTTGCCGGATGTGGAGAACGGACTGTTTATTTTAATTGGAGCCACAACGGAAAACCCCTATTATTCGGTGAACCCCAGTCTTTTATCCCGATGTCAGGTTTTTGAGCTGCAACCGTTATCCGAAACCGAGCTTTTAGCGGTTTTATCAAATACCCTGGCCTTTTTGAAGACACCGTTTCAACTCGATGAGGAGGCAAAACTGGTACTGTGTCATCTGGCGGCAGGCGATGCACGAAAATTAATTGGCTTGATAGAGCTGGCACATCAAACGTTTTCAACACAGGAGAGCGTTACAGCCGAGGATATTCAAAGCCTAGGGCAAGGCCAGGCGGTGGCTATCAACGAGGATCAACATTACGACATGATTTCCGCGTTCATCAAAAGCCTGAGAGGCTCTGATGCAGATGCAGCTCTGTATTGGATGGCGCGGTTACTGATGGGCGGAGAAGATCCGAAGTTTATCGCCAGGCGGATGGTTATTTTCGCCTCGGAAGATATCGGCAATGCGGATCCCCAGGCCCTGGTTGTGGCCACAGCGTTGATACAAGCCGTGCAGTTTATCGGTATGCCGGAGATTCGAATTAATCTGGCACAGGTTGTTACTTATCTGGCTACGGCACCTAAAAGCAATGCGTCTTACACCGCCATCGATGCCGCTATGACTCATATCAAAAATGGGCATTTGTATGCGGTTCCGAAACATCTCAAAACAAAAGCCTATAAATATCCTCACAATTATCCGTTTGCCATCGTCAAACAAGCCTACACCTCAGAAAAAAATCCTGTTTTTTATACGCCCAAAGACATCGGATTTGAAAAAACCATTTTGTCCCGTCAGGAGTTTATAAAAAAGCAACTTGGCGATACACTGTCACAGCCATGACAACCATTTTAGCCATCGAAACCTCCTGTGACGACACCTCTGTAGCCGTTGTAAAAGACGGTCAGCATATTTTATCTAACATTGTGTCCTCACAAATTAAATCTCATCAAAAATTTGGCGGCGTTGTGCCCGAGCTAGCCTCAAGGCTGCATGCCGAAAAAATCAATAAATGTCTGGATCTGGCTTTAACGGAAGCCAACTGCAGTTTTACAGATATTAACGCCGTTGCCGTAACCTACGGACCAGGGCTGGAAGGCTGCCTTTTGGTAGGATTAACCGCTGCAAAAACCATCAGTATGAGTTTGAACATTCCGTTAATTGGCGTGAATCATTTACAGGGTCATATTTATGCCAGTTTTTTAACGGAGACCCCACCCTCTTTTCCGTTTATCGGCGTGATTGTTTCAGGTGGACATACCGATCTGGTGCTGGTGAAAGATCATTTTGAGATCGTAAAAATCGGTGCCACACGAGACGATGCCGCCGGAGAAGCCTTCGACAAAGTCGCCCGGGCACTGGAGCTTGGATACCCAGGCGGCCCAGTTATCGAACAACGTGCCTTGCTTGGAAACCCAAAAGCATTCGCCTTTCCAAGAGCCATGAAACATCAAGGGTTGGAGTTCAGCTTTTCTGGGCTTAAAACAGCGGTTATGCAAACCATTTTAGCCTTAAAAAAAGAAGGAAAAGATCTCCCTATTGATGATTTATGCGCCAGTTTTCAGCAGGCTGTTATCGATGTACTGCTATCCAAAAGCATGGAGGCCTGCAAACAATATAACTGCTCTACCCTTGTCGTTTCCGGCGGAGTTACAGCCAATCAAACCTTAAAAAAACAATGGCAAACCGTTTGCGATTCCAACCAGATCCACCTATATTGCGCACCGCCAAAACTGTGTACAGACAATGCCGCCATGATCGGTGCGGCTGGCTATTACGCCTTAACGCATCAGTGTTTTCCAGAGCTTCCTTTAGGGGTGAATGCCAATCTTAACATTACATGCTTTCGTTAAGTCCCCAGCTTAAACTTCAAACAGGGATTCAGCTTTCTGCGGCATTAATCCAAACCTTAAACCTTACTCAAAAAGCTTATCCTCAGTTTTTGGATCACATTCAGCACGAGATCAACGACAATCCGTTTTTGGAGGTTATTCAGGAAGATCGTTTGTTTTATCCTCAAGTTTCAGCAACGTTGCCGGATAAGGACATTGCACATTCCGGTATAAGTCTGTACGAAACGCTTTGCCATCAAATTGATATGCTGGCTTTGACTGATGTTGAGAAAAACATCCTAAAAACAATGGCTGAGCATCTGGATAAAGACGGGTATTTACGAGAGTATGCAGCATTAAAAAGCAAATGGGCAGCTCAATTTCACATCACAGAGCGAAAGCTGGCTGACTATCTTACTCTCTTACAAAGTCTGGAGCCTGAAGGTGTTGGCGCAAGAACTCTGCAAGAATGCCTGCTTATTCAGGTTCGACACCATCAATTTGAGAATCCTGAACTGGTTCAGCTTCTAAAAACCGTCATTACGTCTTATCTGGATTTACTTGAACCTGATTCTTATGAGGTTTTGGCAAAAGAGCTTGGAATCACCCTCGATGGGGTAAAAGCGTTAGCCCAGTTTATCAAAGAAAACCTCACCCCCAGACCTGCTGCTGCCTATGACAATACCAACAAACAGATTCTGGTACCGTCATTGGAAGCTGTACTCGACAAAAACACGGTCACCATCAAAAATCTCGAGCAAGAGCAGGGATTAAAACTCGGGCTTTCTTCTACCTACAAACAGATGCTTACACACCCGGATACCGATGCAAAAACCCGGACCTTTTTAAAACAACAGCTTCAAAAAGCCCAGGAAACCCTCCTGACTGTTCAATCCAGGTACGCTCAGCTTTCAAAAATTGCCAGTATTCTGGAGGCAAAACAAGCTGCATTTTTTTTACAGGGAGCTGCGTTTTTAATACCGTTTCCTCAAAAGGAGCTGGCCGCAGAACTTCATGTATCCATCTCCACAATATCGAGGCTGGTTAATCAAAAATATGTTCAAACGCCTACAGGTCTTGTGGATTTAAAAACATTATTTCCAAGAGATTTTTACGGCCACACCAAACAGCGTCTTCAACGCATTATTCAAACACTTCATAAGGAAAATCCAGGTCTGACGGACGAAGCATTCAGGCTCAAACTTAAAAAAGACTTTGGGATTTCCATGGCCAGACGAACGCTAAACAGATATCGATCGGACTTGAAAAAACCATGACACATTTACAAGTTTGGGATCATCATTTTGACGATCCAAAAGCACATTTGGACTTTGAGGAAACCTTGCTGGATCACTGCGAATCTACGGGACAGGCGCATATACGGTTTTGGGAATCGCCATCGTATTTTGTGGTACTTGGTCGATCCAACAACCCGGAAACCGAAGTAAATGAAGCCTATTGTGCTGAACACAACATCCCGGTTTTACGGAGATGCAGCGGAGGCGGAACGGTGCTTCAAGGTCCAGGATGTTTAAACATCGCCTTGATTTTACCGATTTCAGCCGACTCTCATTTAAAATCCATTTCATCCACCACGTCATGGATTATGCAGCAACACGCCGATGTACTGAACAAACTGTTGGGCGAGGTCACCATTAAAGGCGTGAGTGATCTGGTTTGGAAAGATAAAAAATGCTCGGGGAATGCACAACGGCGGAAATTAAAATCCATCTTATTTCATGGCACGTTTTTATATGATTTTGATGTATCGAAAGTACCTTTAACCTTACAAATGCCGTCAAAAGCGCCAGATTATCGCGAAAATCGGGATCATTTATCGTTTGTAACCAATATTCCGCTTTCACAGGAAACGCTTAAATCAGAGCTTTTAAAACAATGGAAGAAAATACTTGGAAAAAAATTAATCTGAAATAAATTTCCTTTTCTGCCGATAAACCAATAGTACGAACTAAAACTTACAGAATAGACTTCTTATGAAAAAAATTCTTGCATCGCCTGCAGACATCCTTAAATTATTACTTGAAAAAATAGCCTTAGAAGACGGGGAAGGATTCAAATCTGCCAACCTCACTTTGTTAAGGATTCTGGTTAAACAACAGGGCTGGGAGGATGTTGAAGTACCCGCACATCTTCCATTTAGCTCTCCTCTTATGAAAAGCATCATGGGGGAAGAAACACTTAAACAAATTCAGAACCTGTGGGCTCAGTTTATGGATCAGCTCTCAGACTCACCCACCCTTTCAAAAAAAGGGGAAACGATTTTAAACCAGATTCAAGATAGTATCGCACTCGGTTTCTTGTAGAGGTTTCGGAACAACACAGACAAAAAATCCAGGACTGGATCAACAACACAATCCCTAACGGTGGATTTATCATTACGAGAAGCACCGGCCGGGAAGATTCGGATACAAGCAGTAACGCCGGAGGGAATTTAAGTGTAGCCTTTGTACCACCAACTGTAGAAGCCGTTATTGAATCCATGAAAAAGGTCATTACCTCGTATTTCAGCCATCGATCAGTTGGAAACCGTATTTTGGCAAAAGATCCCGATTTAAGAAATCCAGATATTTTCATTCCAGTATTTATCCAGGAAATGGTTGGAGACGGAGACGCCAGATCGGGAGTTATGTTTATAGAGCCCTTACATACACGTATTCAAGCGGCCTTTGGAAATAACGAAGGCGTTGTAAACGGAACTGTAACGGTAGATTCCTACACCGTTCGACACAGTGAAGAGGCCCTGGTTCATACGGTTTGCCTTCCCAAAAAACACATGATTGCACCTGTAACAACAGAAGGAGAAACCCGTTTAAAAACGGTAGATGTTCCGAAATCAAAACAAAACACACGTGTATTTAGCGATAGTCTTGTCTATCGATTAGTAGAAATCGGAGGAGCTATCCGAGTGTTCTATGGTAACAAAGACATGGATGTGGAATTTACGGTTGTTAGACATAAACAAACAGGCAACCCTAAAATATATCTGTTACAGGCAAGGCCTTTAAAAGCTGAAGTTGCAGCACAGCCGCCATCTTATTTGGATTCAGGATTTGTTGCAGGCAACACAAGTGCCATAACCGGACAGGTCGTTTTGGCTGGAGGATCATTTGTTCGTACAATTCAAGCCGCAGACCAGGCCTCTGCAAGAGAAGACCTGCATCTGCTTTATAAACAGTTAAAAAGTCTTAATGAGCAGCAGCTTGCCAAAATGCTGGCGGGTGTTGTGTTTAGAATACCTCCGGCTTTATCACATACGGCAGTTTTGCTTCGTCCGATGGGAATTCCCGTAGTGGCGCTTCCTGAGCGTACCAGTTTCACCCAGGTAAAAGAGAGGTTTCAGAAGGCAGGACAACAAGCCGTTGCTGTAGATACCCAACGAGGTGTGATTTTAACAGCAACCCCGGAAGACATTCTGGCACATACACTAAAAGGCTTCACCTCCTATCCGCTTCCTGATGCTTTATCTGTTTTTTTAACCGATTCATTTAGTACACCTATCTCTTTAGAAAATATAGCTAGACATCGTCAGATAGCAGATATCCTGGAAACGTTTGATGCTAATATGACCAGCTTAAAAGACAGGTTATCAGGAAAATACAGTGTAACCGGGACATTCGAAATATTGATTGAAAACTTAAAATCACAATCCGATCCTGAGCTATTAAAAGCTGTTGCGTTAGCCTTGCTTGTAAAAGTAGAAAAAGCCGTACTTTATGCCATGAAAACTCAACTTCAGGGTAGACAGTTTATTGGGGATAATACGGTCAATATGCTAATCGTGGCAGACAATATCCGTGAAGTTATTCAGTATGAACTTATACCCGTTCTGGAATCTCCCCGAAATTCTCTTGAGAGACTTTATCCGATCAAATTTTTAGAGCTTCTCATCTATGGATCTACTTACCCAGGGTTAGAATCTCGTTCTATCTTTGGCGTTTTAAGGCATATCAAGGATGATTTAGCTGTTTTGCAACAGCTTGATCCAGCCAATTTCAAAGGAGAAAACGGAGCCGTTAAATTTCAACTAATTAGACTTGGTTTCAAAACAGCTCTAAAGCATGAAACAACAGGAAGACAGTGGAAAATTTTTGTCCTGGGAGCCAAAAATGAACTGTACAGGGTTAAAGATCTGGTCGTAGAACTCGGTAAATTAAAGTTATTTGAATACTGGCTCAATGTAGTATTTGCAAGGGAAGCTGAATTTCTTTTCTATCCGCTGCTGCCTGTTTCCTATAAGCCGGCAGCGCCAGCTTACCGGGGTAACCAACCGCCGCCGCCGCCTCCACCAGCAAATAGGACTCATACCGATAATGGCAGTTCAGGACCTTTAGTTACACGTATTCCAACATTACATACACCTATGACAACTATGGGAAGAGTATCTCCTCCTCCTCCTCCTCCGCCGGCAACCATGAGCCCAAAAGAAAAAGCCCTATTAGATCTTTTTTTAACTCAGGTAGCTGATCCTAAGCTTAAAACTGTTTATGCGTTCATGTCGGAAGCAGAGGCCTGGCAAACCCGGTTACCCCAATTTGAAACAACCTCTGGATTTTCAGATGCTCTAGCTGATTTAACAGTCTTTATGAACACATATATTGGTCATATAAATACACTTAATTTGAGAGAACTTTCCAGCCTGTTACTGCTAGCTGAAGGACAGCTTATGGGGAAAATAACAGAGGTACTGGATACTGCCGTGAAATACCTCAAAGGCAGCTCGGAATTTGATGCAAAAACCAAAGCTCATCATGTTGCAACCATGTTACAGCTGTACTCAGACATGGTGTCAGCAGCAGGTGAGATATGCACACATCTGTACTACAAATTCAACTCTTTTACGCATAATAACCTTGAGATCCGCAAACAGCAAATTGGGTTCACCACTTATTTTAAATTCCTCATGGAAGGCATTCAAAGTTTTCAAGATAAAGCAGTCTCTCCAGGATTTCAAAATCTTAAAAGCTGGATAATGGCTGATCTGGAAGGAGATCTCCCTGTAACATTTTCAAAAATAGGACATTCAGATAGAGCAGTTGAGCAAACTACGATAAGGGCCATTTATCCCAATGCTCAAACAGACACCCGTTTTTATGAGCAACAACTGGAACCCCTTAGCAATTTTAATGCCGAACTCATTTTACCAGGAAAACGCGTTGACATTCTGGACGGGGCCAGATTTCCACTGACCCTGGAAGAATATTTTACGATTTTTCATCAAATTATGATCTATCTTCAATCAATCGTTTTGAGATCTGGAGGACTGGATATAACTATCGTTCCAGAGAACATAAGTCAGCTTATTAATGCCCTGAATCTTTATCCTAAAGTAGAATTCACGGGAGTAGAATTAAACAGCCCCTACTGCAGTATCCACATGAATTATCCTATGCAGGCCCATTCTGCTCAATTGACCTTTACTTTTGATACCCGCAATCTCAACCAGTTTGACCTTGGCATCGTATGTTACGGAGCAGATGAACGGTTTCGCTGGGATATTGTTGCTGCAATGGTGGGCTTCACAACAGAGCAACTTTCATTAAAACTAACCGACTTTAAGATCAACTATGATAAACTTCAGACCATAAGCTGGACGTGGACAGTCTCTCCAGGTGAAGATCAACACTATTTTCTTAGAGAACTTGGAAATTACATTCACTTCACATTTAACACGACAACCTTACAAACACATGGCGTTCTTATTTCACATCGAGGAAGAGTACCTGAAGTTATGACCCAAGACGAGTTTGACAAGCATCTGGCACAGGGCCATTTCCCGGAAAAGTATGGAAAGGAAACTACTGGGCCATTCTGGGTTAGATATGATCTGCTTCGTTTACTGGAAATGTGGAGTTCGTCTACCAATAACAGAGAAACTACAGACCTTACAGGTACGCTATATTGCAGCGGTGCAAATCCCCCTGCTCTGCAATGGCATACGTTTAGCACTGATTTTTTTGAACGGGCTTTATTTTTTGGAGATCTTTTATTAGCACGCTTCATAAAAGAAGAAAATTGGGAAGCCGCTTCACGATGCGCACAGGGCATAGTGCGAGGGATTGAAAAATTTAACTGCCCGGACAATGATTACAGAAGAAAAGCTGTCAGTTTAAGAGAACTGGCAGAAAAAACGTTAAAACTCCCACAAGTAAAGGAACTTGAAATTCGTGTTTAAAAAAAACTTGCACTTAGTAAATTGCCTTATAGAAAAAATGTTGTTAAACCTACTGCCAGTACACTTGCTGTCCCAGGCAAGACTTCAAATTTAACCCGGAGTACATCTGGAGATAATCTAAAAGCCTTTGGAGCAGCCCTTAAACGAACACTTTCTGGAGATAAGCTTAGAAAAGAAACCTATACCCCACATAATTTCCATTTTATACGGGCCCCACTTGCAGGAATGGCCATGCCAGGAAGCCGCCCTAAAAATCCTTTCGATTTTAAAGAATTAGAAAAGAGTCTGGCGTTTTTATATCAACAAGGCATCAGGGTTATCGTTGCTTTAGATTTCCAGAACGCTCAAACAATCAAAACCTTATGGAAAGAAAAAGACGGTACCAGTCATATACATATTGGACTGCAAAACTGTACCATTTCAAACCAAACACTCTGGGACACTTTTTTTTCACTTATTCAAACAGCTCAGGACAATCATCAAAAAGTAGCCGTACACTGTGCCGCCGGAAAAGGACGTACAGGAATGATGTTGGCCGGATACATTCTTAAAGAAGCCATAGACCAGTCACAACCAGATTTTAACAATACTGAAAGAAGTGTAACCGTAAAGTCTTTTGATTTTACCGATCAAACAACACCTGTAACCTATCAGGTAACACCCTCCGTATGGCTTGCAGTTCAACAGGTAAGACTAATTCATGATCATGATGCCGTAGAGTTTACAAATCAATGGGAAGCACTAAACAAACTGCATGATGTATTGTTAGCAAGAAAATCAGAAAGTTCTATAGCTGTTTAACCGTCATCCTAAAACTTTGCTCGTGACGATTCTTCCAGCTGCAATCTGATAGATTTTAATTCGGATTTGGTGAGGGGTTTCAACCGGCCTTCGGCAAGGTCACCCAGTTGAATGGGGCCAATCGCCAAACGGATAAGTTTAACAACCGTATAACCCAGCTGCTCGAACGCCCTCCGAACAATGCGATTACGCCCTTCACTGAGGGTTACCTGCAGGATTTTAGGTTCAACCCAATCAATATCCGAAAAAGCAAAAGGCCCATCATCCAGAAA
The DNA here is from genome assembly GCA_964517775.1 of uncultured Candidatus Marinamargulisbacteria bacterium. Classification (GTDB taxonomy): domain Bacteria; phylum Margulisbacteria; class Marinamargulisbacteria; order SXXA01; family JAHFDB01; genus CAZFCP01. The sequence continues at coordinate 156,230 of CAZFCP010000001.1, forward strand.
AACGCCAGATAACAATCTGGCAATATGGTTCTTTGTAATTTTATGGTTTAAATGCACTTTATACCGCTTCGTCACATGAAACTTTGGATGCGCCACAGCATTGGCAAATGTACCATCATTGGTCAGCAACAGAAGTCCGGTAGTATCTCTATCCAAACGTCCAACAGGATACACATGCTGAGGCAAATGTTGGATAAAATCCGCTACAGTCCGGCGTTTATTGGGATCCTGTAACGTGGTAATCACATCCAGAGGTTTATTAAATTTATAATACACAAGCTCGGGCACCACAGGTTCAAGTTTAATTCCGTTTACAACAATATTATCTTTTTTCAAATCCAAAGCCATTTTTAAGTCTTTGGCTGGATTTCCATTTACCATAATTTTTTTGGCCAGTAAAAGTTCTAAAATCTTACGGCGTGATAACGATGTATTTAAGGCAATAAAACGGTCTAAACGAAATGAAGCCATCAGCTTTTCTGCCTTTGCTGTTTAGGTGTAATAATGGCTTTTCCCGGCTGACCGGATAAAGTCACATCTTCGGTTAATAAATAAGCATTTACAGAATCTCCGGTTAAAGTCAGTTCTGGAGACGCTATAGACACAGCCCCATTGCCGGCCAGAATCTGAGAATCGTTATTCCAGTCCAGTTTATCCGCACGGATATGATAGGTAACCGAATCCAAAATCCAGTCCACATCAGCCTGCCTGAGGTTCAGATGTGCATTTTGAAGCGAAATCCAGGCATCAGGAGATCGTAATTTCAACTGGGGAACCTTGCCTTTAAAATACGATCCCGTCATATTTTTCAGATATGCCTTTCCATCAGCCTTATCCACAGTCGCCTGATCCGATCGAATTTCCCAGGTCAAACGGCCTTTTTCAAACTGTCTAATCACAATGTTTTCAAATAAAAAATCAGGGGTATTTGGTTTTTTGGGAGGGCTTTCGCTGATATCCGGCACCGTTAACGACAAAGTCACCAAAACAATCAACGACACCACAAATCCAATTAAAAGCGGATATTTAAATTCCTTATGCTTCATTTATTTTTTCCGGGTCAGTGCTTCTTCGGATTTCAAGCGGCCTACCATCATCAAATGGCTGAACGCTTTCATGTAATCGCCTTTACGACGGTATCCTTCGGCAATCAAAAAATGGATAGCCGTTGCATTAGGCTCGATTGCCAATGCTTTTTTTGACCACTCCATACCTTTGTCAGTATTGCCACGTTCACCTTCAACAAGGCCTAAAAATCCCATGGCCCACACATGCTTCGGGTCAATATCCAACACCTTTTTAAACGACTCTACAGCTGCATCCTTGTTACCTGCAAAATAATATCCGAAAGCCAGCTTAAAATGGTTTCGCCATTCCTGAGGCTGTGATTTTGTCAGTGGCTCGTATTTTTTTATCACTTTGGATGAGTAGTCTTTATCATATTTGGGGATGCTTTTTAGAAGCTCCCACCCTTTTTCAATTTGTCCCGTATACGCATAGGCCATCGATAGTTCGAAAATGGTATCTGCAGAATTTGGATTTTGCTTATACTGCTGCTCGGATAAAGCCACATCAGCCTTCAATTCGGCAGGAATCTGATAAATTTTTGCAAAAACAGGATGACCAAAACCTAAAAGTAACGCAACAGCCATTATCACAACTTTAATCATAAATAGTCCTTTAAAAACGGCCTGTGGGAGACACCCATTCTTTTTTTAACACAATCAAAAAAATCGTCCAGAATGCGTGAGCCTGAGGTTTGAATGTTGGAACAACAACTGAAATCAGACCATAAAATGAACTCAAAATCAGTACAAAAACACCTAAAAGTATACGATACAAATGGGCAATCAGACTAGGATAATGTTTATAGGCAAAATACAAACCGCCACGATATCCTTCAATCAACGCTTTCGGACGATGAAAAGCCGTGGACTGCCCGCCCAGATGGATAATGCGGACATCCGTACACATCAGTAACAACAGCTTTTGTTTTACGATGCGTTTAGACAAATCCAGATCCTCGGTATAAAACAGGAAATTTTCATCAAGACCACCAAGGGATAGATAAAGGGCTCTCTGGATTAAAAAAGCCGCTCCAACCAAAAATTGAGGACGTCTGGGATTAAACTGGATGGAATGATCAGCGTTTAAAAGGATTGGAGAACATGCTCCCAGATACGATTGTGATTGTGCAAACCCAAGAAGTTTTTCCAGAGTATCGGGTTCAAAAAGAAGCGTATCGTTATTTAGTAGCCACAAAAACTCGCCAGTTGCCAATTGTGCCGCCTGATTATTGGCTTTTGAAAAGCCTACGTTGTCGCTGTTTTTAACAATGGTAAGCGGATAACCCTGACGCTGTATGGCATAGGCATCGTCCAAAGACGTGTCTGCAGAGGCATTATCAATAAGGATCACATCAAAATCAAACGACGGCTTTTGCTGAAAAATACTCTCAAGACAGGGACCTAAAACGGCTTTCCCGTTGAAGTTGATAATGAGAATACTCAGCACCATGTGTTAGATAATTTCTGCAGTTTCGTAAAGAGGATTAACCAGGATGCCCTGTTGTCTGGATGTGGTGACAACAGCATGATCCCAAAGGTGCTGTGTTCCATTTTTTACGGAAGGCGACGAAATTTCCCAGATCAGGTATTTTTTCAACGAATACACACTAACACCGGTTTTTAGCCGAATACGCTCGATCGTAGCGTCATGGTTCTGAGGTAGCTGAGACGCCACCTGTACCAGCATGGACTCTGACGCATTAAAATCAGGTATTTTATCTAAAAAAGCAGCTTCTTTATTCACATTCACCAGAATAAAGGAATTTTTAAGTACAAAATCCAGGTTTTTCTGGGCCGTTTCCTGAGAATCGGCTTCGATGGCAATCTCCCATTTTTGGAAACGGCGGATACGGGTAATATCGGTTTGACCAAGAATTTCGGTTAAGGCTTCATAGGCAGACAGTGCGTGTAGATCTGTGTTTTTTAAGGTCGTAAAAAGTAAAAATTGAAAAACAGCCATTATACCGTCTCCCTTACTGATGCCAACATGGCGTGAAATAAAGGAGCCCAGGGTCCAGGCAATACAGGAGACAGATTTGTAAACGAAGCCTGTTTTCTGGCTGACCAGCTGCTTTTAATGGAAAAAGGAATCTGTTTTAAAAAAGCAGCACGCTCGGGGTGAGGCATAATCGCCATAACATTGCCTTTGGTGTTACTGATTCCAGCCGTATTATACTGCGCGCCATTCGGATTAACCGGAAACGCCGATTGCTCCTGTCCACCGGAGCTGCAATATACAAAACGGGTGGTGTCTGCAGGCAATTCGTCTCTAAAAACAAAACGTCCCTCGCCGTGATTGATTGGAATAGGAAGAACATCGTCTTTTGAAAAACCAGCTGTAAACATATTCGGCTTTCCAACAGGTTTTACAAAAACCCAGTCGCAGATAAATCCAACCGGTTTGTTGTCTCTGGTATTGGGGGCCATAGCAGCTTCAAGCTGATAATCCCCTTTGCTGTTTGGGAAAAAACCGGCTTCGGCAAGAATCTGACAGCCGTTACAAATACCAAGAATCGGTTTCCCTTTGGCATCGGCGTCCTGCAATACGGACATGATGGGAAGTTTTGCTGCAATGGCACCTGCACGGATTCTGTCCTGAAAGGAAAATCCTCCGGGGACGATGTAGGCATCAGCGTTTTTTACCCAGGAATCATCGTCATTCCATCTGGAAATGCGGGCATCAAAGCCATAAAACTGAACGGCTTCCAGGGCTTCATATTCGCAATTACTTCCCGGAAACTGAATAATAGCGAGGGTTGGTTTACTCATCGATTAATATCTCTCTCTACGTTAATGGCCGCAATCATACCGTCGGAAACAGCTGTGGCAATTTGTCTGATTTGTTTGGAACGGATATCTCCGGCTGCATAAATGCCCTTGATGTTGGTTCTCATATATTCGTCGGTAATGATGTATCCGTTTTCATCGGTTTGAAGGGAAAGAGACAAAATGTTGGTAGACGGAATACGGCCAACATATACAAAGATAGCTTTAACATCCAGCCATGTTTGCTGATGGGTTACGGTGTTTCTTAATTTAATTTTTTCAAGTTTATCGATTCCAAAAGCATCTACAAGATCCGAATGCCAGATAATCGTAATTTTAGGATTATTAAGGATTTTTTCTTTCAGCATTTTTACAGCTTTTAAATTATCGGAACGATGAATCAGGTATAAATGGTTTACATATTCTGACAAATAATCGGCCGCATAACAGGCACAGTTTCCACCGCCGATAACAGCCACTTCCTTACCCTGATAAAAAGCAGCATCACCCTGAGCATAATAGGAAATGCCCCGGCCCAAAAACTTGGTTTCAAATTCAGCATTAATTTTTTTAGGATCAAGACCTGTAGCAATAATCACAGCTTTTGTTTTATAAAAACAGCCCATATCCGTTCTAATCACCTTGTGATCATCTGGGGAGTTCATAATATCTTCAACCACTTCACGGCTGTAATAAACCGGGTAGTCTTCTACGTGTTTTTCCATCATCAACGATAAATTATCGCCTAAAATACCATGAGGAAATCCAAGATAATTAGACACTTTATAACCCGTTGAAGCCTGACCTCCAGGCAACGCACGTTCTATAATCAATGTTTTTAGCTTTGCACGACCCGCACAAATAGCGGCCGACATCCCGGCTGGACCTGCACCAATAACGATCAGATCGAAATATTCTCCATCATGAGGTTTGAGCTGGTGTTTTTCAATAAGGGTTAATTCCTGCATAAAAGTTCCTTATTCCGGAGATTTCTCTAGGGTATCGGCTGATAAACGCAGCTTACTTTTTCCAGTACTTATAAATTGATTACGAATCAAATCGAGCATCAAAGTCAGTCCTGTTACCTCATCATGGTTCTGCCACGCATGGGGATTAATGGATAATATCATTTGTTTCGATTTTATAAAATATTCGGCCTGCTCGGATTCGGCCCGGATATCATTAATGGTTAATTTTACAGCACCGTTTGCAATCAGTTTTTGTTGGGGAATATCATGAGTAAGTTCCCTGGATGTTACGGTTAATTGTCGGTGTTTTAACACAACATCATCCTTAACACTGATTTTTTGAGCGTGAGATTTGTACAAGGCCTCTTTACTTTTTATAACCATATCGCCCTGACTGATCACCACATTCCCGCTTGCAGACAGTTGTCTTTTTTTTCCGTTCAACTGAAATTTAGCCGATGTAATCGTGATGGGCTTTACAGGTTCCGCATGCAAAAAACCTATGAAAAATGTCAAAATCAGGCACAGATAAGGCAGCAAACGGATCATTTAAACAATCTCCGTTTCACCATGCCGCCCATTGTATCGTTAATGCTTTGCTCAAACACAAAGGCTGTTTTATCAATACGTTCAACAGCCGCTTTAATTTTTGAGATTTCAAGGCGGGTTACAATGGTAAATACAATATCCATATCATCGTTCATATGTCCTTTTTTACCATAACCGCTTTTTCCTTTATAGATGGTTACACCCCGGCCCATTTCGTTGGTCAGCATGGTTTTTATAACAGCACTTTTATTGGAGATGATGGTCACACCCGTATATTCCTCAATACCGTGGACAATAAAATCCACACTTTTTGATGCCGACAAATAAGTTAAAACCGAATACAACGCAGATTCTACACCTAAAATAAAGGCAGCCACCGTAAAAATAATCACGTTGGCTATCAAAATAACATCCCCAATACTTAAAATCGTTCGTCGGCTGATGGTCAAAGCCAGAACTTCCGTTCCATCGATAACACCGCCGCCCCTCATAACCAGCCCAATTCCTGCACCCAGAAGTAACCCGCCAAAAACAGAAATCAGTAATTTATCGGTAGTAATGGTGGGAAAATGAATTAACAATACAAAGCAGGCAAGTCCGATAATGGCACCCAGTGTTTTGATGCTGAACGACCAGGACATATGTTTCACCCCAAAGGTAATAAACGGAAGATTCAACAGTACGATAAAAATAGAAACCGGAAGGTGAAGTGTTTCGCTTAAAAGCAACGAAATTCCGGTAATGCCACCGTCAATAAATCCATTCGGAATCAAAAAGCCCTTTAACCCGAGGGATGCACAAAAAACCCCTAATACGATAAGGAAAAATTCAGATGTATATTTATAAAGCGGAGTAAAATGCTTTTTTGCCCGATAAAGTTTCCGTCTCACCTACAGCCAGAACCTTTTAATCAATCCATCCAGGCTCCATTTTCCGGCACCTAAAACAACTATCACACCAAATAATAAAATATAATCCATTTCCTGAAGCCCAAAAAGATCCACCATTGTATGAAGCTCCTGAAGCTGAGCTGTTAAAATAGCCACAACCATAACCCCAATCAAAGCAAGCGACATAAACCTGCTGGCAAAACCAACCACGATTAAAAGTCCACCTACAAATTCGGTTAAACTGGCAAAAACAGCATTAAAAGCCGGGAATGGGATTCCTAATTGAGTGAAAAAATCGATGGTTTCATTAATATGAACCAGTTTTCCCCAACCGCTTTGAATAAAAATAATCCCCAAACAAAAACGCACCAAAAGCAACCATTCTTCCCTGCGGCCATTAACAAAAGATAAAAGTCTTTGAAATAAAAGTATCATAGGTGTAACCCTTTCACGAATTGGGATGAATCAACCATTTTTTTTCGACACATGTTGCGCATAACTGCTGAACACATTCTGCAGAGATATCATACCCTTCCGATTCCAAAACGGGAACAATATCCAGCATCCCTGATAACGACTGTCCCATTTTAAATCCCTGTAAAAGCCGATACTCTGCATACGTCACCGGCTCTTGCTGAACATCAAAATCAGAATCCCGGTACATCACCATATAGGTTGGAGCAGGCTCGGGAACATCAGAACCAGCTTCCCAGTCCAAAATGGGATACGACGTGGCCAGAAGCAAAGCAGAAGGCTGCAGAAACAGTGTGACCTCTGTAAAGTTTTGCTGTTGTTGAGAAGACAGCTGTTGAGGATTCAGCGCAGGCTCTTCCCCTAAAAAATAAAGCGAGGCTTCTGCCCAGTCCACGGCTATAAGATCCAGCACAAAAAGTCTGTCCGCTTCATCATAATGATGCATAAAAAAAGATGCCACATTCTGGCCTAAAAAAAACAGGGTATAGTGTGTGGATGGATAAGCGGTTAAATAACGTTCCATCCAGCTTTCAAAAAGGTCATCTCCGAAGTAGGCATATAAACGAGGATAATCCTCCTGCAAGGATTCCAGACACCGAGGCCAAAAATCTCCAATATAAATATCCAAACGCTCGTCTGCTGACAGATGTCTCGATGGCAGTAAAAAGGTGCTGCATTGCGCATGTTTATCCTCTTCAGGTAAAGAGGATACGGCATCAGCCATCCAGGATTGTATCGTTAATAACGCTTCAGGAGGTTTTGGTTCCAGAATCAACCGGGATCTCCGTAAGAGCGCGCTGCCATAATTGCTTTGCATAGGAAAGCTCGGCCAGCAGCTCGTTTAATGGTGGGATTTTATCGTCACGTTCAATCATAACAGACGCATTCTGGAAACGTGGGACGGCTTTCATGTACAGTTCCCAGACTTCATCCCGAATCGTGTGATCGTGGGTATCCAGAATATAAGTGCCTTTATCTGTATGTCCTGCAATATGAAACTGCACAACACGTTCGGCTGGAACGCCATTTACAAAATCCATTGGATTAAACGTATGATTAAATGAGGACACAAAAATATTATTGATATCCAGAAGAATGCCGATATCAGCTTTTTCAGCAATATCGCTGATAAACTGCCATTCTGTCATCACAGAATCCTTAAACTCAACATAGCTGGATACATTTTCCAGCAAAAATGGCTTTTCCATAAAATCCTGGATAATTCGGGCGCGGTCTGCCACATAGGCAACCACGTCAGGAGTGTAGGGAAGAGGCATTAAATTATGCAGATTAAAAGAGTTGTATTTACTCCAGCACAAATGATCCGAAAACCACGGCGGATCCAACCGTTGCACCACTTTTTTAAGTTTTTTCAAATAATCCCAGTCCAATGGATCGGCACTTCCAATAGACAAAGAAACCCCATGAGGAACCATACGGTAACGCTCTCGAAACTGATCGAGATAATATAAGGCTCTACCGCCTTCCATCATAAAGTTTTCGGAGATAATTTCCAGCCAGTCTACTTTTGGAGATTCTTCAAGTAAATCAGAGTAATGGGAAGGACGAAGACCAAGACCAAATCCGAGAGTCGGAAGTTGGGATTTAATGTTTGAAAAAGAAAAGGTACTCATAAAAAAAAAGAGGGCAGGATTTACCTGCCCTTCTAACCAGCTTAGTGAGCTGCTTTTTCTTTACCTTTTGTTTCTTTAGCGTCTTTTGCTTTAGCATCTTTTGCTTTAGCAGCATCTTTACCTTTGCAGCTGTGTTTACCTTTGCAGCCTTCTTTGCCTTTGCAAGCTTCTTTACCTTTACAACCGTTTTTGCCTTTGCAGCTATTTTTCTCTTTCTGAGCTGTTGCTGCTGGCTTTTTTGTTTCAGTTGCGCCTGGTTTAGTCGCTTCTGGTTGTGCAGCCATAGCAACACCTGTCATTAGGAAAAGTCCAGCTACTGATGCAGCCAATAAACGTTCTTTTTTCATTTCAAAGACTCCTTAAGGAAATATTTTATAAGAATATTCTGCTCGATCACCCAATGAAAGTCAATCTCTCCGTCACCCCGCCACCACAAAAACCCCATATCACAAATCTTTACCTGCGCAATTTCTCGCGCAGGGAGTGTATTCCAAATACATGACCGCAGCGAAAATTGTGCAGGTAAAGATTTGGTGGCGGCGACTAGATTCGAACTAGTGGCACCACGGGTATGAACCGTGTGCTCTAACCAACTGAGCTACGCCGCCAGAAAAACACCCCAAAAAGGACTCTTATTGTAGAAAGATTTTTCTATTTCAGCAAGCTTATTTTAAGCCAACCTATTTTATCGCCCCCTTCAAATGATCCCTCACCCGGCCATCACTCAACACAATCACATCAAACCGAGACGGCGGCTCCTCCGAATAAAAACGCATCATATAATATCGGGCCGTCTTCAAAAGCTTTTTAATCTTCGACGGCGTAATGGCCTCCAAAGGATCCATCAGGCTATTCTCTTTATACGACTTAACCTCCACAAAAACCAGCGTATCATTGTCTTGAGCAATAATATCAATTTCCCCATATTTAGATGTAAAATTCTGCCTCACAATAGAATAGCCCTGAAGCTGCAGATATTCCAAAGCCTGCTCTTCTCCAGCCGTTCCCAGCTGTTTAGATAAAAGTCCCATTAAAACAGCTTCTGCTGCTGAGACACGTTAAAGGTTTTACGGTGGACATCACTAAACCCATACTTAAATACTGCCTCCATGTGGTCCTGGGTTCCATAGCCCTTATGTTGTAAAAATCCGTATTGGGGATGAGCACAATCCAACTTTTTCATAATGGTATCCCGTGTTACTTTGGCAATAATGGACGCCGCAGAAATGGCAGGCACCAAAGCATCTCCCTTAACCAGGGTTTTCACTTCATACCCAGGCAAAGTCGGTGCTTTATTTCCATCCACAATCACCGTAAATCCAGAGGGATCATCGTCCTGCCCCAAAGCCTGCACAGCCCGTTGCATGGCTAACAGTGTGGCCTTCAGAATATTGAGTTTATCGATAAGAATATGATTCACAATTCCTATACCAATGACAGACCCTGACGCATTTAAAGCCTCGTAGGCTTGCTCGCGTTGTTGGGCAGATAACACCTTGGAATCGCTTAACAGAGTAAGTGGAAAATCCGGAGAGAGAATCACAGCCGCCGCCACAACAGGACCAGCTAAGGCTCCTCGCCCAGCTTCATCTACACCGATAACAGGCTTATCCGTCACAACGTGTTAGCCGTTGTATTTTCGGATAATCAATACTCCGTTATGTCCGCCAAAACCAAAGGAATTGGACATAACCACATTAACATCAGCTTTTACAGCAACATTAGGGGTATAGTTCAGATCACAAACTGGATCAGGATTTTCAAGGTTAATCGTAGGAGGAATCATTCCGTCACGAATAGCCAGGGCCGATGCAATTAATTCGATGGCACCTGCAGCACCAAGCAAATGGCCTGTCATGGATTTTGTAGAACTGATTTTTACTTTTTTAGCATGCTCGCCAAACACATCTTTGATAGCAAGCGTTTCATTTTTATCGTTAAGATCGGTGGATGTACCATGAGCATTGATATAATCAACATCCTCAGGTTTGATTCCAGCGGCTTTTAAAGCCATGCGAACCGCACGTCTTGCACCCTCTCCCTCAGGAGCTGGAGCTGTGATGTGATAGGCATCTCCGGAACTTCCGGTACCGATGACTTCCGCATAAATTTTTGCACCGCGGGCTTTGGCATGTTCGAGTTCTTCGAATACCAAAACACCGGATCCTTCGCCCATTACAAACCCGTCGCGTTGACCATCAAATGGACGTGAGGCACGTTGTGGTTCGTCGTTGCGCTCGGATAAAGAACGGGCTGCACAGAAACTGGCAAGACCCAGAGGCGTTACCGCAGCTTCGCTTCCACCGGTAATCATGGCAACCGCGCTGCCCTCTTGAATAAGACGGAAAGCGTTAGCCATAGAGTGTGCCGCTGATGCGCAGGCTGTTACAGAACAGGAGTTAGGCCCTTTGGCACCGGTTTTAATGGAAACCAGACCAGCAGCCATATCGGCAATCATCATAGGAACCGTAAACGGACTGATACGAGCAGGACCTTTGTCCTTTAGCGTATTGGCCATTTCTTCAAGGATTTCTATGCCGCCGATACCTGAACCTACTTCAACACCAATATCGTTAGCTTCGGCATGAACATCCAGACCTGAATCTTTTACAGCTTCTACAGCGGCTGCAATGGCTAATAAAATAAAGCGGCTTGTACGGCGTGCTTCTTTTTTATCCACATAAAGTTCAGGATTAAAATCTTCAACCAAAGCTGCAATTTGCGTGGAATACTGACTGACATCAAAGCGATCTATCTTTTTAACACCGGATTTTCCGGCTAACAATGATGCCCAAAACGACTCCAATGTTGAACCTACCGGGCTAAAAACCCCCATTCCTGTTATAACGACACGCTTCTGAGTCACTCAATATTCCTCCAAACTGATTTTCAAACTTATTTTGTGTGAGAGATAATATAATCTACTGTTTTACCAACTGTTGTTAGTTTTTCAGCATCTTCGTCTGCAATTTCAGTTCCAAATTCTTCTTCAAGAGCCATAACTAATTCAACTGTATCTAAAGAATCTGCACCTAAGTCATCTGTGAAAGACGCTTCACGTGTTACTTCTTCTTCAGAAACACCTAGTTGTTCAACAATCACCGCTTTAACTTTTTCAAAAACTTCACCATCTGACATATACAAACTCCTCCTTAAAAAAATTAGCTATCTTACATTCTCATACCGCCGTCAACACGGATAACTTCTCCTGTGACATAGGCTGACAAGTCCGACGACAAAAATAATACTAGATTTGCAACATCCTTTGGAGTACCCAACCTCTGCTGCGGAATACTTTTTATTATATTATCAAGGTATTCCTTAGGTAAAGATGCAATCATGTCCGTATCGATAAATCCGGGCGCTACAACATTACAGGTAATTCCTTTGACACCGTATTCTCTGGCAACAGACTTTGCAAATCCCATAATCCCGGCTTTTGCAGCTGCATAATTGGCCTGACCGGCATTGCCCATCAATCCAACTACGGAGGCTACATTGATAATCCGTCCGTGCTTCTGCTTCATCATCGGGCGTAAAACGGCCTTTGTGGCAAAAAACACAGAATTCAGATTGGTTTGGACAACATCTGTCCATTCCGTATCGGAAAGACGAATCAGCAGGTTGTCCCGGGTGATTCCGGCATTGTTAACCAGAATATCCAGGCGACCGTACGCTGTTAAAACATCTTTCACCAGACGGTTTACATCTTCGGAATCGGCAACGTTGACCTGAAGACCCATCGTTGTGTTTCCGGTTTCCTCGGAAATTTTTGCGGCTGCCGCTTGTGCAGACTCCAGTTTGGTTCCACAACAGACAACCGTTGCACCGTGTTCAGATAAGACTCTGGCAATTTCAAACCCGATTCCCCGAGAGGATCCCGTTACCAGCGCCACCTGACCTTCTAATTGAATTGGCATTATGATTTCCTTTCCTTAACTTGTTTTCCCCCCCAGCAAATGAGATGAACACCCCAGGTAAATCCGGCACCAAATCCAACCGTTAATAATAAATCACCCTCTGTTAAACGGCCTTCTTCTACCGCCTGACATAAGGCAATAGGAATAGACGCCGACGATGTATTTCCAAACTGCTGAACGTTTGCAAACACCTGATGAGACTTTAATCCCAGTTTATCTGCCGCATAATTAATAATTCTAAGATTAGCCTGATGCGGAATAAACAAGCCAATATCACTGACCGATACGTTTGCCTTTTCCAAAACCGACTCTATAGCCGGAATCATTTTATCAATAGCCACCTTAAATACAGCTTTACCATTCATAAATATAAAATGTTCTTTGTTTTCTACAAGAGACGGGGTTAGAGGATTTCTGGATCCGCCACCTTTTACCATCAAAATATCCCCATAAGCGCCATCACTTTGAAGCTGAGAGCTGATAATGCCATAACCGGACTGTGTTTTAGATAAGACAACGGCACCGGCACCATCACCGAATAAAACACAGATGCTTCTATCTGACCAATCCAGATATTTGGATAAACAATCTGTGGCTACAACCAACGCATTTGTGGCCTGACCCGTAGCAATATATTGAGAGGCAACAGATAACGCATAGCTAAAACCCGAGCAGGCTGCAGATACATCAAACGCCATAATCTGTTTAAGCCCCAGACGTTGTTGAATTAAACAGGCATTAGATGGAAATAAAGGGTAATCAGGGGTAGTTGTCGCAACAACAATCAAATCGATATCGTCTGTTTTTAAACCGGCATTTGCGATAGCTTTTTTAGAGGCTTCAAATCCCATATCCGAGCTTGAAACAGTGGCATCGGCAATATGTCGTTTTTCGATTCCGGTACGCTCTACAATCCAGTCGTTGGAGGTGTCCACGCCCATGGCAACGATGTCATCATTGGTCACCACTTTCGGCGGCACATACATGCCAAGGCCTATAATCCCAACGGATTGTTTCATGATGATAAAGCCTCTGCGATTTTCCCTACGATATCACTTTCAACCGTTTGTTTAGCAGTACGAATCGCATTTTTAATAGCCACTCGTTTGGATTTTCCATGCGCAATAACCGACACACCGTTAACACCAAGCAACGGAGCTCCGCCGTATTCCTGATAATCAAACCGTTTAATAAATCGGGTCAGTGCAGGCTTAAGCATTAAAATTCCTATTAACGACCGTAGAGAGGATTTTGCTTCCGTTTTAAAAAAGTCCAGAAAAATACTGGTGACACCTTCTCCAAATTTTAACAGGGTATTACCCACAAATCCATCACAAACCACAACATCGGCTTTTCCAAGTAAAATATCTTTACCTTCAACGTTTCCAATAAAATTAATTTCTGAGGTTTCTTTTAAGACAGGATAAGCCTCAAGTGTGGCATGATTTCCCTTGTCTTCTTCCTCGCCAATATTAAGTAAGGCAATACGAGGACTTTCTTTTTGAAAGATCATTTTTGAGAAGTAATGACCCATAATGCCGAACTGAACGAGGTGTTGAGGTTTAGAATCTACGTTAGATCCCATATCCAGCATAATTAAAGGATCAACCATTGTAGGCAGAACAGTGGCGATAGCAGGCCGCTCCACACCGGGAATACGACCTAAAGTTAAGGTTGAGGCTGCCATAACGGCTCCGGTATTTCCGGCAGATACGAAGGCATCGGCTTTGGCGTCCTTAACCATATTTAAACCAATTTGAATGGACGAATTTTTCTTTTTTCTAAAGGCTAAAGAAGGAGATTCAGACATCCCGACAATATCAGGAGCATGAATGATTTCAGACTTGTCATGAGGCCAATCGGAAAACTTAGCTACTTCAGCTTTTACTATGTCTTCAGGGCCGACAAGGAACAAAAAAACATCCAGCTCTTTAATAGCCAGATAAGCTCCCTGCATAACCTCCCCTGGCGCATGGTCCCCCCCCATCACGTCAAAGGCTACTCGGATCAACTAGCTTTCCTTCTGAGTGTCCTTCGATTTGATTTGAAGTACCTGTCTGTTTTTATATGTACCGCACTCTTTACATGCAAAGTGAGATAACCCTAAAGCACCACAACTTGGGCAAGGGCGAAGGTTTGGGGTTTCGATTTTAAAGTAAGCCCCTTTAATACGTTTTTTTGATTTTGAGCGTCGCTTTTTTGGAACTGGCATATGATTATCCTATTAAACAAAGTTTATCTTGTAGAAAAAACAAGGCCCCTCATAATAATAAGGGGCCTTTTATCTGTCAAGGTTGAGCGTAAGTTCAGCCTAGATATCGTAGTACATCATAAATTCCCAAGGGTGAGGTCTTAAATCAACAGCCTTTACCTCTTTGGTCATTTTGTATTCAATCCAGTTTTGGATAACGTCTTTTGTAAAGACATCGCCTTTTAATAAGAAGTCATGATCTTTTTCCAGAGCTTCTAAAGCAGCAGCTAAAGAACCAGGAGTTTGAGGAACTTTTGCAAGCTCTTCAGGAGGTAGATCATAGATATCTTTATCAAGCGGCTGGCCTGGATCAATTTTATTTAAAATTCCGTCTACAGCTGCCATTAGGATAGCTGAGAAAGCAAGATATGGGTTGCAGCTTGGATCTGGACATCTGAATTCAAAACGGCGGGCTTTATCCGAATTTACAATTGGAATACGGATGGAAGCGCTGCGGTTTCTACCTGAAAAGGCCAAATTAACCGGAGCTTCAAATCCTGGAACCAGACGTCTGTAGCTGTTTGTAGATGGGTTTGTAAACGCAAGTAATGCCGGAGCGTGTTTCAAAATACCGCCAATAGCATACATGGCTGTTTGAGATAATCCGCCATAGCCGTTTCCTGCAAACAGGTTTTGTCCATCTTTCCAGATAGAAAGGTGAACGTGCATACCGCTGCCGTTATCATTCCATAATGGTTTTGGCATAAAGGTTACGGATTTACCGTATCTGTTGGCTACGTTTTTAACAACGTATTTAAATTTCATCATGGTGTCGCCCATATGAAGCAGTGGAGCAAAACGCATATCCACTTCACATTGACCGCCAGTTGCCACTTCATGGTGATGCGCTTCCATTGGAATGCCCATGTCCTGAAGGGTAAGTAACATTTCGCTACGGATATCCTGATGGGTATCGGAAGGTGGAACCGGGAAATAACCTTCTTTAAAGCGAAGTTTATAGCCTAAGTTTGGCGCTTCTTCACGGCCTGTGTTCCAGCGTGCTTCATCAGAATCGATAAAGTAGAAACCCTGATTTTCTTTTTGATCGTAACGGATGTCATCGAAAATAAAGAATTCAGGTTCAGGTCCGATGTAGGCGGTGTCGCCAAGTCCGATAGACTTTAAATATTGCTCTGCTTTTTTAGCTACGTTACGTGGATCTCTTGTGTAATCCTGACCAGTTACCGGGTCAGAAATAGAACAGGTCATTACTATTGTTTTATGTGTGAAAAACGGATCGATAAACGCGGTTGTCGCATCAGGTTTCATCAACATGTCAGACTCGTTAATTGCCTGCCAGCCTCTGATACTTGATCCATCAAATCCTAATCCATTTTTAAAAAGTCCTTCATCTACTATCGCTGCAGGTATAGAAAAGTGTTGCCAAATCCCCATAAAATCTGTGAAACGAAGGTCAACAATTTGAACTTCTTCACGTTTAATAAACTCAACAACGTCTTGTGGGGTTTTGAATACCGCCGACATAAAGAATCCTCCTGAATGAAGCAATTTTTAAAGTAAATGAACGCTATTAACTGTATCGGTTTTGAAAAAATCTGACAAGTTTTTTAAACGGTGCTATACTCAATCCTTCGATTTTAAACTTAAAAAATAGGAGCAGACATTGGCCAGTAGCAAGTTCTTTTTTTCCAAAATACCAAGCATCCAAGTCATTCGTTTTTTTGCAGTATTTTTTGTCATTATTACCCATGCTATATCACGAGCAATGCGTCTCTACCCAAACCACGTCGTCGAACAAAGCTTTCTATATAAAGGAGCTGTATTAAGCCACATTGGGGTAGATTTATTTTTTATTATTTCCGGCTTCATTATGATAACAACTCAATATGAAAATTTTGGAAACTGGAAAAACATATTAATTTTTCTAAAAAAAAGAGTGATTAGA
Organism: uncultured Candidatus Marinamargulisbacteria bacterium; assembly: GCA_964517775.1. Lineage (GTDB taxonomy): Bacteria > Margulisbacteria > Marinamargulisbacteria > SXXA01 > JAHFDB01 > CAZFCP01. The sequence continues at coordinate 172,655 of CAZFCP010000001.1, forward strand.
ATTGTTCCACTATACTGGATATTAAGCAGCCTCGCACTTTTTCTTCTCACTTTTTTCCCTTATCTTTTTTCGTTCGGACAAAAACCTCAGCTTCTTTGGGCCTTATCTTCTTTTTTGTTTTTACCGGCAACCTCAAGTGCCGGGGATGTTTTTTCTCCCATCTTAGGACTAGGATGGACATTAAATTATGAAATGTATTTTTACATTATTTTTGGACTAATACTGATAATGCCCCGTTACTTAGCTATTTCATTTATTACGCTATTTTTTTTAGCATCAGCTATGTTGAGTACATTTTTTGAATTTTCGTCACCTTTTTTAATACAATCAACCAGCTGGATTTTGTTAGAGTTTATACTAGGTATTTTTTTGGGACTTCTATATAAAAAAAATGTTAAGCTTCCTAAGTTGATAGGATTATCTTTAATTGTTTTAGGAAGTATTTTAATTATAATAACACCGTTATTTTTACCGGATATCACATCTTTTAAAAATCTTGAATACGGACTTCATACATTTCGATTTTTATTTTGGGGGATCCCTTCCGCTATTACTATTAGCGGATTTATATTTTCGTTTCCATATTTTTTAGCAGGAACCTGGCTGGAGAAACTAGGAAATGCATCCTATTCTCTTTATCTTATTCAAGCTTTTTCTTTGCCAGCAACAGGGTTATTGCTAAAAAAATATATGCATATGAATCTTGATAGCAATGTATTTATTAGTCTGCTAACACTGTGCACCCTATGTTTAGGGTACACACTATATATCTATCTCGAAAAACCACTAACAAGCTACCTTACAAAAAAACTTCTGTAAGGCTGTCTTGTTTCTCTAATAAAAATTTGTACTAGAAACCGTAGCCTACTGACAGCGAAAGGGTTCCGTTTTTCAAACCTGTAGCATTTTTATAAACATCCTGAATACCAAATTCGTAACGGGCATCTGCACTCCATGCGAAAAAGCGGTAGCTTGCACCTAGAACAGCTCCGTAATCAAGGCTGTTAAATGAGCTGGAATCCTGACTTATTGCGCCTGAATCTTTTCCAGACAACAAAATGGCCATATAAGGACCTGCGTATACTGAAAAATCTAATAAAGGAACCGGTTTCATTTTCACTAAAACAGGCACTTCCAGGTAGCTGGCTTCAGTAAGTCTGTTTACACCACTCATATCAACGTTATTTCCTTTTTCAATGTATAAACCTTCTACCTGAAGATCAAACAATAAAAAGCTTTGAGACACATATCCGCCTAACATAATCCCGCTTCGTGATGATGTATTTCCAATTGATGACGAACCCGCAAACGATGATGACGTAAGCCCAGCTTTTACGCCCATATCCAACGCAAAAGACTGAACAGCCAAACAAAGGACAAAACCAAGGGCTAACCATTTTTTCATAACAATCTCCTTATTGCTGCAAAATCATTAAGAATTGCAACCATTTTTCTTGTAATGTGAAGTCTATCTTCTTATAGCAAGATTTTTAATAAACCTCAACTCCAAGCATAAATTGACCGTTTAAGGTATTCCATCTGAAGAAGGTTTTCCAGCAGTGTTGGGAAAAACCTATACCCATGTCGGCAGTTACAAGAACGCGTTGTTCCAGGGCATAGCGGGATTCTCCGAATATCTCAAAACCGGAAAAAACCTGACTGAATCTTAAGCCAAGTTCATCGTCTTCCACAGCGTACTTACGCTCGAATTCAAAAGGGCTGGATCCGTACTTTAGTATCCGCTTTACAATCCATACATTGGGATTAAATACTGTTTTCCAGGTTCCTCCCACTTTCAACCAGACACGTTGCCAGGTATCGGCGTTGTCATAAAAACGACTGTCATGAACAAGGCTGGTTTGACCCTCTATGGTTGATGTCAACGCAAAACGTCTTTCGATTTCGGTTTCAGTGTTAAGTGTCCATTTTTGGAGATACTGCCTCGAGCTGTTGCTTTCGCCTAATAATCCACCCTTTACCTGGAGGTTTAAAAAAAAGCCTGTATCAAAAATTGGACGCTGACGAATGGCAACTTCTGCAAACGGTTTTTTATCGACACGTGAATCGTTAATAAGTTCGCCCCAGGTCATGGAGAGGATAAGGTTTTTTAACGGTTGCTGCTCGAAGGTATTAAATTTGGTTAGGAGGGATTTCATCCAGCTCATTCTGGCAGGATCGGAACCCGCATTTTTAGTAGGAGGCTCGATAGGCGAAAAGTTTAAAAAATAACGGACGCCGCCATCCCAGCCATCGTTACCCAGGCTGTGAAGAGACACTTCGAGAAGTTCAGCAGGAGAAAGCCCTTGATGATGGGTAGCTCCAAACATCAGACCGGATGCTCCCAGGTAGCCAAGGTCAACAGTTCCTGTTGATTGAGGTGAAATAAAATAAGGGATTTTACCTTTGATATAAGCACCTTCCCGAGGAGATGATCCGATGGTTGGCAACGGTGTAGAGGTCCCTAATAAACTGTAAGCAGAGTTTCCATATACATAGGTAGGAACCCAGATACCAAAAGGTAAAACCTGGGTTTTAATGTCGTTGTCAAACGCTACAAAAAAGCCAAATTGAGGGTAAACTATGAGAGTTTTTGAACGTACAAGGTAATGAGGATTGGGATCATCACAGGTGGTAAATTCTGCGTTTTTCAAAATCCAGCGTTCTTTTTCCAGCGTTAAAGTTTCGCCTTTAATGGTAAGACGGCCTGCTTTTGAAAACAGGTTTTCTGCCGTTCCGCTGTAAGTAGACATGTTGTAATCAAATTTCTCGGCCTTAACTTCCTGATCATCTCTGGAAATGGTAAAACTTCCTGGGATTTTAATACGTTTTTTTTGGAGGCTGTACTTAAAAACGGAGGTATTTAACGTGGTGCCCTGGTACGCAATAACCACGTTGCCGGTTGCATCCACATTGGCATAATTATGATCGTAAACAACCTTCTCTCCCTCAATCAACAAATCTTTGGGATTAGGGACTTGAGCTGAAACAGATCCTGCAACAAGCAGGCCAGCAATACAAACAGCCAGACGTTTAGAAAGCATGTTCAACGGGAGCAGGAGGCAGTTTTTCCTGAGCAGCAGACATAAATTTGGAGATATCACGGCGGAATACAACGTTCACAGTACCCGTTGGTCCGTTACGCTGCTTGGCAATCACAATTTTTGTAGGACTGGCTTTTTCCTGCTGAGCCTGATCGTAGTAGTCGTCGCGGTGAATGAACATGACCAGGTCGGCGGTTTGCTCGATTTCTCCGGATTCTCTTAAATCGCTGAGCATGGGGGTTTTGTCCTGACGCTTTTCAACATCACGGCTAAGCTGAGACAGGGCGATAACAGGAATGCGAGACTCTTTTGCAAAGGCTTTAACTTCCCGAACAATTTCCGATACTTCCTGAAACCGGCTTTCCACACGCTTTTTACCCGATGTCATAAGCTGCATATAATCAATAATAATAAGCCCGATTTCCGCTTCAAGCTGCAAACGGCGGGTTTTGGCACGAAACTCTAACGGAGAGATACCAGGAGTATCATCAATGTAAAGTGGCGCATCGGCCAACTTTCCAAAAGCAGCATTCAAATCTTTCCATTCATGATCCATCAGATTGGCTGTTCTTAACCGTTTGGAATCCATACGGGCTTCCGAACATAACAACCGCATAGCCAGCTGCTCTTTAGGCATTTCAAGGCTAAATACGGCAACAGGAATCTTTTTTACAACAGCCGCATGGGTAGCAAAGTTCAACGCCAGGGTTGTTTTCCCCATGGAAGGTCTTGCCGCCAAAATAACCAGATCAGATTGCTGAAAACCAGAGGTCATTAAATCCAGATCAGGCAATCCGGAAGGAACACCCAGAATTTTTTCATCATTACCGTAAACGCTTTGAATATTATCAAAAACCGTATTTAAAACACTTTTTAAAGGCACAAAATCGTCGCGAATCTGTTCACGGGACAAATCCATAATTGATTTTTGAGCCGTTTCCAAAACAGCCTGAGCCTCCTGATTATCTTCAAAAGAGTCTTTAATCAGCTCGGAACCGGTGTCGATAAGGCGTCTTAGCAGGGATTTTTCACTGACGATAGCGGCATATTTTTCAATATTCGCAGCGGTTGGAACACTGTTCAGGATTTCTGCGAGATATAAACGGCCGCCGGATTCATCAAGTCCGTTCTGTTTTTTTAATTCAGCCGAAACGGTGACCAGATCCACAGGTTCATTACGCTGATACAACGACAGAATAGCCTTAAAAATATTGGCGTGGGCATCTTTATAAAACGACTCGGGTTTTAAAAGCCCAATAGCCAGGGACACAGCCGTTTTAGACATCATCATCGAACCTAAAACCGACTGTTCGGCTTCTATATCTTGTGGGGGGATTTTATTCAGCATAGATTAAGATAGGGATGTAACGATAGCCTGAGCACCTGGAGGCGGAGCTGGCTGTAGTTCTTCTTCTCTTTTAGCAATTCTAACAAGCTCAGAATCAGCACCACAGAATACAAGCAGCTGGTTAACTTTGTTGAGAGCCGACCTGCGGTCCAAAACAGCAATGGCCGTATAAAAAACCAGTTTAAAATCAATGATAAATGAGCGGTTTTGGATATAAAATAATCCCAATTGAGATTTATAAGGACGGATCAGCTGATGATACGCGATATCCGCATCAGGCTTTCCTTTCAGAATATCGCCTTCGTCGGAGAAAACGATGGAAGCAAAATCGGTAATACCAGGCTTTACGTCCAGAAGGTGGTCTTCTTCTTTGGTGTAAAGATCTACTTCGGATTTCACATTGGGACGAGGGCCAACCAGGCTCATATCGCCAAGAAGAACGTTCCACATCTGGGTAATTTCATCCAGCTTGTAACGGCGAATAAAATGCCCTACCGGCGTAATGCGTCTGTCAGATGCCGAGGTCGATGCCCCGCCTTTTTTATCCGCATTCATAATCATGGAGCGTAATTTAACCATTTTAAACGACGTTTTACCTTTTCCAACTCTGGGAGCAATGTAAAACGGAGAATGAAAATCCTGAAAATAAACAATGAGGCAAACCGGAATCAAAACCGGTGAAAATACAATCAGCACCAGGGCTGACACAACCATGTCAAATAAACGTTTTATCATGAAACTACTACCTTTTGTCTGGAATGTTGAGATTGTTTTAAAGCTGTAACCGAGGCTACGATATCTTTTGCCCATATGTAATAGGCATCTTCCAATGGGCCTGCGGCAGGCGCTGGAATATCGGGTAAAGTAAGACGTTTTACTGGGGCTTGAAGCGTGCCATACAGATGTTCGTAAGCAAGAGTTACTACTTCGGCAGCAAATCCGCAGGTTTTCCAGCCTCCGTCTACAACAACCAGAGACTTTGTTTTAGCCACTGATTTGCAAACGGTGTCCATATCAATCGGTTTGGACGAGCGTAAATCAACGACTTCAGCACTAATACCTTGCTGCTGCAATATTTCAGCAGCTTTTAAACACTCATGAACCATGTACGAAATAGACACAAGGGTAACATCAGTTCCTTCGCGTTTTACGGCTGCTTTTCCAATGGGAACGCTGTATAACTCTTCAGGAACAGCTTCTTTATGACCGTACAGCCATCTGTCATCAATAAACATAACAGGATTGTTATCTTTAATAGCCGAAACCATTAGTCCTTTGGCATCATAAGCACAGGAAGGCATCACCACTTTTAAACCCGGGATATGGGAATAAAGCGCATGAAAAGCCTGGGAATGCTGAGCAGCCTGCTGACCGCCACGGTTAATAATTCCCCAGATCACAACCGGAGATTGAGAGTTACCACCGAACATATAATGCCAGTTGGCAGCTTCATTGATAATCGGATCAAGGGCGTACAGCATAAAATCCATTCTGGGATGCACAACAACAGGTCTCATACCCACAATAGCGGCACCAACACCGGCACCTGTAACTGCATTTTCAGAAACAGGGGTATCGATAATCCGTCTTTCTCCAAATCTTTCCAATAATCCTTTAGCCGTATTACCAACATACCAGGGACTTTTAACCCCTTGTCCAATTAAAAAAACGGAAGGATCCGTTTCCATCATCTGATGTAACGCTTCGTTAATAGCCAGGCTGTAGGCCAGCTCCCGTGGTGCAGTCATTAATTCCCCTCCTTCTGAAACACATAATGCGCCAATGTAGACTTGTCAGGCAGTGGGCTTTGTTTTGCATAATCAAAGGCTTCAAGCACTGTTTTTTCAACCTGTTCACGCAGAGGTTTTAACGTGTCTTTATCTACGCCATGAAGCTGTTTTAAAGTTGTTTCAAGTTGGATTAATGGATCTTTTTCTCTCCATAATGCAATTTCAGATTCAGGACGAATATCGGTATGAGTTCCCTGAATGTTGTCATCAGGGCCAACGTGGCCTCTTAAACGGTAGGTAATCGCTTCGATAAATACCGGGCCAGCACCTGATTTGCAGTGTTCTACAACTTCAAGAGCTTTTTCATAGACGGTCAGCACATTATTGCCATCAAGTTTAACGGATTTCATACCAAATAAGGTTCCGCTGTCTACCAGACTGTCTTTACTTCTGCAGTCATCAAAAGACATATGAGTTGAATAAAAATTATTTTCACAGACAAAGATAATCGGCAGTTTGTTTAAGGCTGCAAAATTAAGAGATTCGTATAAAACACCTTCACCAGCAGCCCCGTCTCCGAAGAAACAAAGCGTTACTTTTTGCTCGCCTTTTACCCAGGAGGCTAATGCAGATCCCAAGGCTAAGGAAATGGTTCCGCCAACAATCGGGGCAGCACCCATCATGCCTTTTTTAGTATCAATAACGTGCATGGAACCGCCTCGGCCTTTTGAACAGCCGGTTTCCTTGCCGAAAATTTCCGCAATCATGGCTTTTAAATCGCCGCCTTTGGCCAGATAATGACCGTGGGATCTGTGATTGCCAAAAAGGTAATCGCTGTCATTTACAGCCGAACATAAACCAACAGCAACGGCTTCCTGCCCGGAATAAAGATGGCAGGGACATTTTACCTCGCCGGTTAAAATAGGGTCGACAAGACTCTCTTCACATACCCGGATGGTATACATTTTTTTATACAGCTCTAAAAGAAAGTCTTTGGTGTACGTCATGATAAATCCTTACTGAGGTAACGTGGCTACTGCAAAAATAACCTTAAAAAACGGAACAGGGCCGTCTGTAATTGGAACAGGCTTTATAGCAGAGGCCTGACCTTGTTTTAATTCGGCAGGAAGAGGTTGCAAACGTCCGTGGAAAAGGCGTTTTAACAACTCTTTGCCTTTCATGGTTTTAGGAATGAGATTTAATTTTACAGCTGTCTTTTTTAGCATGTCGATGGCTACGGATTTTAAACCGCCGTCTTTTTCAACATTACAGTCTGCAAACAACGTGGTTGAAAAGCCTTCAGCATCCAGATTTTTTTTCAAGTCTGATGCTGTGAAATACACATGGCTGTAAGGGCTTGGATTAAAGCCTTCCCATTCTTTATTGGCAGAACCGATAATCAAAGTCCCGCCCGGTCTTAATACACGTTTGGCTTCTTTGAAAAACAACGCTGCGTTTGGAATGTAGTAAATAGCTTCATATAAAATAACAACATCCAGACTTTGATCGGGAAGAGGAAGCGCCTGAGCATCCATTTCGGAAAGGGTGACGCGCTGGCCAAAGTGATTTTTTGCCGCAGCTAAAACCTTGGGGTCCACATCTCCGCCTGTAACGGATTTTGCAGCCGACGCTAATAATCCAAGGCCTTGTCCTGAACCGCAGGCAATCTCCAAAACATCCTTACCGTTGCAATACTCTGCTGCAAACATATATCGGGTATACATACGCTGAATCTGTTCTGCAGTTACGTTATAACCGGTCATTTCCGTAACCGACGTATAATCAATGGCTTGGGCCGTCATGGGTGTTCCTCACTTATTTTTTCAATAGTTTCCACATAGCTGCTTATAATCGATTTAAGCTTACAAGTCTCTTCAAAAACGGTGGAAGCTGCAGCAGACATTTTCTCATATAAGACTTTGTCCGTATAGAGCAACTCTATCTTTTCTTTCAAGTCCTGAACATGTCCAGCCTCATAATTAAAGCCGATTTTTTTGTCCTCAATCAGATTAAAAAGATCGCCTTTAAATGCGGAAACTACGGGCAAGCCAGCCGAAAGATAGGTAAATGCCTTGTTTGGAAACAAATCGGCGTCCTGGGATGTTGGGCAAATACCTACATGGGAAAAAGTGAGAATAGCCTGAATATCTGTATTGGATGTCCACCCTATCAGCGACACGTTGGATAATCCCTCAACCGCTTTTTTAACATCCTCATAATATTGTCCGTTTCCTGCAACAATAAAATGGAATGGTTTATCCAAACAGCGTTTTGCAACCTCAATTAAAATTAGAGGATTATGATAAAAAGCAAAGGTACCAAAAAACAGCACAACAAACTTGCCTTCTGTTTGTTGCTTTAATGATAGTACGGAGTCTGAAAAAGGTTGAACAGGATGATGCGTTTCTCCGCCCAAAAAAAGAACCTGATCCAACGCTGTTTTTGGCCGACCGGCATAGGCAAGCCCCCAGTTTAAAAAGGTTGAGGTTACAGCCAGTAACACCGTGGCATGGCTCATCAGGTAAGTGGTCATATCAAACTCGTGCTTAAAAAGCCGCTTGAACACGGGTCTTAAAAAAGATGGGCAATGGTTCAAAAAGATATCTGGCCAGGGATCCCGGATATCAACAATCACAGGAATGCGGTGGCGGACAGCAAACTGCACAGCCTCGTAGGCGATATCGTGGGCGGGCATGGATACGACCAGAACATCCGGCTTTAGCATTTTTTCAGCCTGTTTTTTAAAGGATTTTGCAAGAATGCGATGATCGATAAACCGCCGCGGAGATACATTGCTTTTATATCCAATACCTTTTAAAAGCTTATACGACAGCTGATCATTTTCATGTAAAAGAGAGTCCCGATCGGCAACCCATGTTTTTGTAAAATGATCAAAACACGACGACCACCACACAACCGAATGATTTCGTTTTAATAAAGCGTCCACCACATGAGCGGTACGCATTTTTTTTGAGGGAGAAAATTTAGGTAAGGGCTCCCCTGTTTGAATAACCCAGATTTGTAGTGCCTTCACAAGAATAAAAACGTTTCTGCAAGTAGTAAAATTGAACGGAATTTAAGAAAAAAGTGTAAATGAGACGATTACATTTAGTCAAATTACTACAGGACACCCAGCGATACTGTTTTAAAAAAAACTTTGCTATACTCCAGACACCATGTCCGATCTGTCATCTATAAAAAAAACAACCCCTGTTTATCTTTTATTCTTTGTTCATCTGATGAAAGACTATATTGTTCCGGGAATTTCCATTTATTTTATAGGAGCCATACCACTTTACAAATCCCTAGATTTTCCGTTCTGGGCCATTTTCTGGCTAACCATCACCGTTATCATTGCTTTAATTTTATTTAAGGTATGGGCATCGCAGAGCAAAGGCTATACGTTTAGACCTCTTTCGGATTTTAGTCAGTATACGATTATCGGATTTTGCTGCTTGGCCTCCTTTGCCGGATATGCGTCAGGTGTTAACGGATTCCGATATTCCAACGAATCGATTGCAGCATCAGGAACTTTTCTCAAAATCTTCTTTTCTTTGTCGTATTTCAGCTGCCAGTTTTTGTTTCTGTATTATTTCTTCTATGACCATGACACCCTCAAGAAACATTCCCTACATAATTACATCAAAAAAGGTGGACTTATAACAGCCTTATTATTTGGGATTAACGGACTGTACACAGCCGTATTAAGTTTTTTAATTGCCATAACACTATTCTTCCCCCGGCTTCTGCTTCCTATTTTTTTCAAGGAAAAAACAACATTTGGAGCCTTGATTAAACGACTCGTTTTTATGAGTACATTTTTTATTTTCCTTATTGCCTATATTCCAACGGTACTTAAAATTGGCGCTTATGTAAAATACGGAAGTACTGTTGAAATGGATAGCATTGATGTAGATAAACACATTGAACTTTCTTTTGCTATTGGCAGAATCTCCCCACATTATTACAGCCTTCTCCACAATCTGGATTTTGGAGCATTTAGCATTAACTTTACAGATATGGCCAACAATCTCAATGAACCACTAAAAAGTTTTTTTTTCAGATTCGACACGCTAACAGGTGGTTTTTTTAACCTGCAAAAACCAGATTATGGCAGTGTAAGTCGGATTAACCTCGAATTAATTGCTGATTATAGTTATAACGAACGTGAAGGAACAGCACCAGGTTTATTTGGAGGTTTTTTCCTTGTATTTCCATTTCCTTTAAACTTTCTATTTGCAGGGCTATTCACACTCTGGTTTCTTAAGATTATGTACAGATTTTTTTATCCGGTGAAACTCCAGCTTACCTTTCTTGGATTTGTTCTGGTTGAATTTTTCACATCCATTTATACATTTTCACCTATCGATTTTCTAACGGTTTTTGATGAAGCCTTTATCATGCTCATTGTCCTAATGATTTTTCAATATGTGTGTATCAAGCCTGTAAAAACAAACCCTGCAATGCCCCTGGAACACCCAGAAATAGCTACGTAATATATTTATTTACCATCATGTAATACGCAGATGTCCTGAAAAACAAAAAGCCACACATGGCAAGCAGGATATAAAATAATCCACCAAAATAAGATCCGGCAAGCAATAAACCTCCCACACAAAACCAGAAGGCAGCATCCACATACAACATGGGTTTAAATAGGTTTTCCCAGTACAAAAGCTGCTGGGGAATGATAATCAAGGTGTACATAATTTGTGAAAAAGCTATAAGAGGCAGGTAAGAAAACTCAACCATGTCCCCGCCTTTCGAGATCATTTTTGCAAAAATTCCGCAGCCAACTCCCAAAATCGTTGAAATTCCCAACGTGATCCAGAATGTTTTGTTTCTAAAAATAGAATCCAGGGTCAGTTTTTTGTTTAAAAAATCCTGGCGTCGAGGCGAAAAAAAGTAAAAATCCATACCCATTTGAATCACAGAAAAACCGGTTACCACAATCATAAATACCGGGAGAATGTCTTTTGAAAACCTCAAAATAAAAATTCTGTCCAGATAGCCAATCATGGTGGACATCAGCAATAACACCCACAACCAGCGGATGTCGAACAAAAATTTAAAGGATTTTTTCAGCGTTTTCCAGCGTTTTTCGACCAGCACTTTTTTAAGTCCGACAAAAAATAGAGAAGGAACACTGAACCCAAAAACCAGAAAGCTAACAACTGATAATCCTAAAATAATAAACCAGGACGGTGTGGATGTTCCCATAAAAAAGAATACAAAAAGGATGAACAGAATTTGAAAAAGTCCTTTTCCAGCACTGAGCCAGCCCCATTTTTCAAAACTTTTATTAAACAGCTCGAAACGCAGGACTTCATCGGCCAGTTTTTCAGAACAGAAAAATAAAACAGAGCACACCGCCACAGAAGCCAATCCGGATTTCATTCCCACGCACAAAGCAATACAAATACCAACAAGGCCCATAATCAGTAAAGAGAAAAAATAATTAAAAAAGGAAAGCCCAACCAGAACCCGATCGTCGGAAAAACGCTTCAGGTAGTAATTGCGGTGAACATCAGCGGAAATAGCCGACATGGCCAGTGCAGAGGACAACATCGCCACGCCAAGATGCACAGAGGTTTTTGTGAGGAAATAATTATTGGCCAGAAACAATAAAAGCGGTCTTGACCCTACTCCGGCCAAACGGCCAAACGTATACACATATTTACGACAAAAATCAGGTAGAGGCAGCATTTAGCCTTTTGTGGTTTTGAGGTAAGGATCGTTTAGAACAGGATCTCCGCAGTAAAGTGTTAATGCGTAACGGGTTCCGGTCTGGATAGGCATACCCCGGTGTAATCCTGATACATTGCAGAGAATAATAGTGCCCTGTTTTGCTGTAAATGTGGTAATTCCCTGACCTTCTTTAGCAATCGCGGTTGCTTCTTCATCGGTAAAGCGGTACTGGCCTGGTTTCATCAGACCTTTTTTAACCAGCGTGGATCTAAACGAACGGTTACGTGAGCCTGGAAGATATTGAAAAGGACCATGATCCATATCCACATCGGATAAATACACAATGGCTTTGAACTGCTGGGCAAAAGGAGAATCAAAATGCCAGCCGCCCCCGGATCCGAGGTTTCCGGTTTTAGCGTAAATTTTTGCGCCTAACACAGTCTTTTCAGCATGGCGTCTTCCCGTAAAATATTTTCTTACGGACTCTAACATCGGGTGATTTAAAAAGGTTTTTCCTACCGTGGAATGATCTTCGTAGTGGAAAAAACGGTAGTCAGTTTTATCGGGATCTACCCAAAAACCATGGGGTTTATCCGGGCGTTCGCATAAGGCATCAATATCCTTGCGGCCTTGCTCACATTCTTCAGGGGATAAAAAATTCTCCAGAACAATGTAGCCGGAGGTATGAAGCGCGTTCAGAATATGAGAAATATCATGAGGTGGTTTTAAAAGAGATTGTCTGAAACAAAAGCGACGTGTTGACTCTAAAATATCATAAAGATAATGCATGTTTTGGTTCATAGGCATTAGTGTACAGGAGAAAGCCAATTCGCTAAAGGGGCGCGTTTGACATGTTTTCCGTCGTAAAAATCCTGAGTGTGAAAACCAAGAGGTTCGGGATCAATTCCGCCGATAAAAGTGATGTTTAATCGATTGGCCACGTCATGAAAATAAGACATTACCGGGAGGATAACAGCATATTTGGGATCGGATGTAATGAGTTTATAAGTGGCAGGATGATAAGGCGGCAGAAGGAACACAACGGTGACGCCGTCTTTTTGCATAAGCTTGAGCAGGGATTCAAACTGCTGCTGCATGGCAGGGTCGATAGCGGAAAATCGGGAAAATTCGATTAAAAGAGGGTTGGCTGCGTCTTTATCGACGTCGGACTGGGTCATTTCCCTGTATTTTTTTCCATAGGAAATGGATCCGTCACAATGTTTGACCTGGGTATCTTCGGTAAAGCGGGTTGTAACGACATAATCCTGCTTAGGTAGATGGCCTCGGTTTTCGGCAAAAGCCTGAAAAGATGCTTGAAAATACGTGGCGGAAAACAACTGCATCACTTTTAGATTTTTCAGATAATCCACATACTCTTTTAAAGGGAGGCTGTAGCCTAAAAACGCCATACAGTCCTTGTAATCGTGAAAATACGACATATACCGCTTTTCTTCGTTATTGGCATTTAAAAACGACGGATCAATCCCGATATAAATGGTTTTTGGAACCTTGTTTTGTTTTCTGTAAAGCCAGTACAGGGCCATCATATCGGGAAGTGTGGCACGGGAAACGCCGTTATTAAAAAAGGAGGAGGTATTTGCCATGACGGAATCTACTTCCATGGTTTTGCTGGATCCAAAAATCACAACCTCTCTTGCCGGGAAGTGTTCAATACATTTTTTTTGCAGGATACGATCATCACAATTACTTAATCCGGCAATGTTTTTCTTGTCGGAAAAATGGCCAACGATGGTGTCGTAATAGGAGTCTGAAACAAAAATTTTTGCTGGATCAACCATAAGATTAACAGCAGCCATAATGGCCAGTATCGGAGTAAAAAAGAATAGTAATTTGAGTATGTTTTTCATCATTAAAACTTAAAATAAATAAATTGATTGGCCGAAAATGAGCCTAAAACCAGAATAGCAGCAATCAAACCGTAATAAATCCCCAGACGAAGCACAACAGGCATTTTACGCAGTTGCTCTCCCAGTGGGAAATGATAGTGGATTAAATCAACGGTTAATAAAAACAAAATACCGGCAACGCCAACCAGGATTTTCCACAGTTTTAAAACATCCAGCAAACCAGCGCCGTGGCTGTTAAATAAGTGCGTCACAATGTAACAGGCATTAGGTAGCTTGTTTGCCCAAAAAATCATACTGAAACTCCATACTAAAAAAACAATGACAGAACTGCAGACATGAAAGATAACCGGATGTATTTTTTTTGAAAGTTTTTTTCGCTGCTTTTGCGTAACTAATTCAAAGACTATCCATCCTCCTTGAATAGCCCCCCACGCTACAAAAGACCATGCGGAACCATGCCAAAGACCACTAACCAAAAACGTACATAAGATACTAAAATAAACAGCGTTTATACCCCAATCCCGGGTTGCAATCGTTAAAGGCGTAAATAAATAATCATTAAACCACGACGATAGAGAAATATGCCATTTTTTCCAAAGATCCGATAAAGTCTTTGCAAAATAAGGTGTGTTGAAGTTTTTAATCAAATCAATCCCAAACATTCTTGCAATGCCAACGGCCATATCAGAATAGCCTGAAAAATCAGCATACAGCTGAAACGAATAGAGTATAGTTGCTATGATCAATGTCATTCCATTAAAACCTGTCGGAGAGGCATAAACCGGACTAACAAGCTCGGCCAATCTATCCGCAATTACTGCTTTTTTAAACAGTCCCCAAAGTACAAGCTGAAAACCAGATATTATTTTTTGCCAATCCCAGTTTTTTTTTGTGGAAAATTGAGGGATAAGCCGGTGGGCTCTCTCGATGGGGCCCGATAAAGCCAAAGGGAAAAACGACAAGAACAAGGCATATTTTCCCAAATGCGTTTCAGCTTTTTGCCCACGATACACATCTATCAAATACCCAACGGATTGAAAGGTATAAAACGAAATCCCAACCGGTAAAATAAGGTTAAGAAGAGGTAGAACTCCGCCATAGCCAAAAACCTGTGAAAGCTGGTTAACATTTTCAGCAAAAAAATTAAAGTATTTAAAAATAAAAAGCTGTAGAATCGGAGCTAGAATTCCTAAAAGAAAAACCACCGTTCGGCGTTTTCCCTGTTGGATTTCAATCCCTCTTGCAAACACATAAGTAACGCAGGTAGTCAGCACTAAAATAAGTACAAAAACCGGTGAGAATGACGCATACACAAAATAGCTGCCCAACAAAAGAAAAAACCATCTCCATGTAAAGGGAACTATAAAAAAAATAGAAAAAATGAAAATAAAAAAGAATAAAAATTCCTGGGAATTAAATAACATTCTGCGCCTGATTCAAAATCGTTTTAGCCATTTTTCGACTAACTGTTCGGCCATGGAGATGGTCAACTCCGCCTGTTACCAAAATCTTCATGGTAAAATCCCAATTTGAATCGATCCTTTTGCAACTTTTACCTGATTTTGGTTCGAAAAAATAAAGGTACATTCGATCATATTCACCGCTTCTGAAAAATGAGAAACAGTCGCTGTAAAATCTAGGATATCATTTAAATAAAACGGTTTAATAAAGTTAATGGATTGAGACAAACAAGCCACATTTTTTATCGGCAGCATTTCACCTACAAAATAAGATAAAAACCCATTCAGCATACTGCCATACATTA
>CAZFCP010000001.1:188104-220648 GCA_964517775.1 uncultured Candidatus Marinamargulisbacteria bacterium
TTAACTTACCTTCAAATCCTTTGGACCTTGCAAAAGCATCATCTGTATGTAAGGGGTTTTTATCTAAAAATAAGTCTCGAAAACTCAGATAAAATGCATCACTCATTTCAAATTGTTTTTTAAACTGATCGCCAATTTTCATGACTTAGTTTAATTTTCCAATAATGGAATCGGCCATTTCTCCGACATTTTTAAAGCCTTGAATTTCGCCAGAATCAAAACGAATTTTAAAATGTTTTTCAATAGCGACAACCAGCTGAATATGACTTAAAGAATCCCACTCTTCAACATCGGCACCCGTTGTTTCGCGCTGGATATCCAGATCATCATTATCCAAAACATCTTTAAAAATAGTATTAATATCCTGCATGATCGTGTTAGACATGTGTGTTTCTCCTAATAAAATGAGGTGTTTTTTGATAATCAGAAATTTGCAACTCCCATTGGGTTTCACTCACTGGCTTAAATCCAAAGTCCCTGTACAGATCTTTTACGAGTCCATTTTTTACAGTTGACAGGTACTCTCCCACAATTTTAGCAGATCTGACCTGACTGGCAATAGCCACCATCTCTTCAAAAATGAAGGCTTCCATTCCTCTTTTTAAAACACGGCAGCTCATAATCAGGGTATCTACAAATAAGGTATCGGATTTTTTTTCAAGGATAAACAGGCCGATCAGACCGTGGTTTCCAAACTTATCCTCCAGGCAAAAATAGCGGGTTACAAACGCCGGATTTGAGGCGAGACTGGCAACCTGATCATCGGAATAGCGAACGGTTCTTAAATTGAACTGGTTGGAACGCTGAGTGAGCTGGGCTACCCTGGGAATATGAAAGGCATCGAAAGGTTCGGCAATGGCGACCATGCCCAGGCTTTCGAGGAAGCTTTCAGAACTCGTAAAAGACTCTTCAAAAACTTTTCGTTTGGCTTCTTCTTTGTATTTTTCCGTTCTGACTTTATCTTCTTCGGATGATGAGGATGCCGTTTCAAACAGATTTTGCTCGATTAAAAAGCGAAGGTATTCGGAAGGATCTTCAGGAAGTTCGGGCACTACAACATCGGGCAGGGATTCACGCACCATGTTACGCTCAAACGGGTTGTCGTCGATGAATACCATGGAATCAAATCCGATATTCAAAACGGTCTGTATGCTTTTAATATTATCGACTTTGTTTTTCCAGTTGGCATAAAACAACACAAAATCGTCTAAGGTTAAAACCATATCCGGGTGGCTGGTAAACGGCTCTTTTGCATTTATTTCTTCATTTTTACTGCAAACGGCCAGCAGAATACCTCTGTTTTTAAGCTCTTTTGCCCATTGCTGAACAGCGGTAAAAGCCATTCCGCCGCTGAGGTGTCCAATTTGAATATTTTGAATCCCGTCATCACCTATAATCCCGCCCCAAAGCGTGTTGTCCAGATCCAAAATCAAACATTTGGCAATTTTACCCAACTGGGCCTTCAGGCTATCCCCAACCTGTTTAACCACATGACATAACCCATCAACAGAAAAAACCATCTCCGAGCTGTAATAAAACCGGGGATCAAACATAAATTTATAGCCAAGCTCTGAGGTCAGCAAGGCGATATCCGTGATAAACAAGTCGTTATACCGCTGCGCGAGGTGCATCAAGGCCACGTTTAAACTGCGAATCTGAAATAAAAAAGACTCTGAGGCTTTATTGCTGAAGTTGCCAAAAATGCGGTCATCAACCTCAGAGAAATTAAAAAACAGAACTTTTGAAAGTCCGTTTTGTTTCAGCTGGTTGTACACAGCCTCCAAGTGAGTGGCCTGTTTTTCAGAAAAATCAGACCGCGATGAAGGGTCACTGCCATAAAACGCTTCTTTTAATTTTTCTGATGTATACCCAACAATCACAACATCAGGAGAAAAATGGTAAAGTTCGGAATCAGACTGAAAAACCTGTAGATCAATCTGACTGAATTCGGCCTCATAGATATTAAAATTCAAAGCCAGCTCGTAGCCATATCCTTTAAGAAGCTGACAAAAAATCTGTGTGGAAAAATCCCCTAAAACGGCAATCTTTACTTCTCTGAATGGAGAAAAATCTTTTTTTAGATTTCGTTTTAAATGAACCTGGGAGAACAACATAATTTGAGGCTAATTATACTATAAAATTGCTTTTAACGGAATATGTTTTTCAAGATACTCGTAAACGGTTTCAGCCTCTTTTGCCCATTGCAATGACGATGGAACAGCCTCTTCTTTGAGCAGCTCCCCGGGGAATTTATAGGCCTGAACCGACACCTTGTCGTAAATCACCGACAAAGTCAGCAGCGCCGTTGACATAAACGATACGATTTGAGTTGGAATACTGTCATTAAACAAACCAAATAATTCCACCGGATAATCCAGTTTTTGAACACGAACTTTGGGAAATTTTTCCACAATCAACGCCAGTTTTTCAGGGCTTTCCTGACGATGTGGAATATACACCACGGATTTATCGGAATACTGATCTACAATATGCTGAAATAAATTAAAATAATCATCTGGATTTTTAAGCCCCGGCTCTGCCCCTAAATACAGGATGGATTCATCGGTATAAGTGATGTGAGAAAAACGCTGTTTGAGGTAGGAGAAACGATTGGGATAAAGGGTTTGATGTTTAAACGGGGCAAACTCGAAAAAGGTAAAAAAATCGACAGCTGTTAGATCTGAAAAAAAATGTTGGATCACAATGGAAGAAGTTCCATCATCGATCAAACACTGCTTTTTTTTATCAAATAGCCTGTAAATTGGCTTAAAAAACGGAGAGAAATAATCTCCGATGAGGATGTGGGAAAACCGTCTCGCCATCAGAAAAAAAAAGCTGTACACACCTAAAATTTTAAGATAATCAAACAGGGCTTTCTTTGCACCGCCAATGTAAACCGAACATAAAACGTGTGGTTTTAAATCAGGAAAAATATCCAGAACTTTCTGGATCTGAACACGATTCATATCCGAATAGCGGATAAAAACGGCCCAATCAGCTATCCCGAAAAATCGGACAGCTTCCTGGAGGCACAATAACTGGAGAGGCGACTCTACAAGACCGAGGTATCGACCTTTATCCGTTGGCATGATCCCAGATCGGATGTTTCAATACCCATTTTCCTGAGGCGTCTGTTTTCCAAAGATGAGGCGTTCTGGCGTTTTCGATAACCTCTAAAAACCGCTCTTTTGTAATCTGCATATAATCGAGGCAGTCTTGAAGATAGATTTCGGGATATTCGCCATCAAAACGCTTAATCAGATACAGGCCTTCTTCACGGGTAATATCCCCGTTTCGAATTTCCTGAGCCGTATCGTAAGTACAACGCCCGATGCCAAATTTCACGTAAGTTGTGTAGTAATGCAGCCAGTCGATTTTATCATCGATAGACGAATATTTGCTGTAACTGCCTTCGGTTCTAAAATCGTTGGGAAGAAAATCAGAGTTTTCAATGGAAAAATAATAGGTGCCCTGAGGATGCCATTTGATGTAATAACCCAGGTAATGAACCTCTGTTTTAACACGTTCAATTTCATACGGATTAATAGGCAGATAGGCTTCAAGATCAGCGAGGCTAAAGCCATATTCTTTCATCAATTCTTTTGCACCCACACCGCCCAGATAAATATCATCCAACAAGGATTCTGCTGCATAATATTTGGTATCGCGGGTTGGTTTTTCATTATCCTGAACAGCGTTTCCATATTCGGCTTCGTTTTCACCAAAAACAACCAAAGGAATGTCCATTAACACCGACATTCTTGGCGCCAGGTTTTTCTGCCCAAGAATAAACGGCTGGAACGGATGCGCCAGGTTTTCAAAGGCCAGACGGGTTAAAACCCGGTGTACTTTTTGGTTCGGCCAATAGGTAAAGTTGGCAAATCCGGCACGCAACCAGGTTTCAAAGTTACGGCGACCCACTCGGGTATACAATTGAGGCGGCCAGGTCACTGTTATAGGGTTCATATTGTATTTATATTTTAAAACGTGGGCAGCCATAACGCTGTCTTTCCCACCGCTACCAGGCACGATAACATCAAAACGGCCATCGTTGCGGCGGTATTTATCGCAGAGTTCTGCCAGTTGTTTTTCACGGGAATCCCAATCGATACCGCTTCTTTTTTTCTCGGCAAACCGGCAGGCTTCACAAATGCCGTCATGGTCAAACGAAATCGGACGCTTTTTTTCTCCGGGCTTATTTTTAAATTCAACTGTAGACGACGGACGTTGGTTGTTCATCGTACAGAGTTTGCAAAACTTTACATCAAGCGGTAATCCGTATTTTCCAAATTCTTCAGCAGCCATACTTATAACTCCAAAAAGTTTCTAAAGATTGTTTGACCAGGCTCACGGCTTTTTTCAGGGTGAAACTGAACGCCAAATACATGTTGTTTATGAACAGCTGAAACAAAGGTATGTCCGCCGTATTGCGTCAATGCTGCAACATCACGGTAATTCACCATTTCATAAGAGTGCATAAAATAAAAATCATCTTGAGGTTGAACGCCTTTAAAAAGCGGACAAGTTGAGGTTGTCTGCTGGATTTTGTTAAAGCCCAAATGCGGAAGTTTGTCCCTGCATTCCACTTTTTTCACTTCAGCGTCAATTAAATTAAGGCCTTCGGTAACCCCATACTCAAATCCAAGTGAGGCTAAAAGCTGCATTCCCAGACAAATACCCATCACCGGTTTTGTCTCGGCAAAGGTACGAATCGCCTGAACCACGTTTTTCTGGTGCAGGGTGGCCATGGCTTCGGCAAAAGTTCCCACTCCGGGGATAATCAGTTTTTCAATGTGATCGAGGTCTTTTGGTGACTCAATCAGAACCGGTGTCCAGCCAAAACGGCTAACGGATTTTTCAATGCTTAATAAATTTCCTGCTAACGATAATCCAACTAATCCTACTTTTTTCATGAGTGGCTCCCTGAATTCACAACACGCTTAATGTCGGAAAACGATACTTTTCCATAATGGAGCACGCTTCCAAAGGCTATGCCTGAAGGTTTTACACGAGCAACCAGAGCTTTTATATCTTCCAAAGAACCAGCTCCGCTGCCAGCCACAACCGGAACCGGAACATCAGAGACAACACGGTCGATAAGTTCGATATCAAACCCGCGCTGACGGCCATCTGTATCGACAGAGCTTAGCAGGATTTCCCCGGCACCACGTTCTACGGCTTCTTTAGCCCAATCACGCACGGATTTTCCACTTCGTATACGGCCACAATCGCTGTAACATTCCCAGTATTCGGGCTCCCACTGCTTGGCCTGAATATGTACCACAACAGCCTGAGACCCAAATACCCGAGCCAGTTTATCAATAATGGACGGATCTTCCTGCAATGCAAAGGTGTTAATCACAATTTTATCGGCACCGCCATGGAAAAGCATGGACGCATCTTCCACACTGCGAATGCCTCCGCCAACAGCAAAGGGAACCTGTACCGTTTCAGCCGACTGGCGAATCAAATCAAAAATAATGGGACGGCGATACAGACTGGACACAATATCAATATAAAAAATTTCGTCAGCACCCTCTTGGGAATATTTCTCTGACAAAACATGAGGCGCATCTATTTTTTTCACACCCTCAAAATGAACGGGTTTTACAACAAAAGGAGGTTTCACATCCAACCTGGCAATAACACGTATAGGCATTAAAACGTCCTGACTAAAGAATTATTTTGAGCTCAACACTGTACAACAAAACCAGTAACATCGTCAAATTATGACGTTCTGTTTTACCCTCTAAAAAAGCTTTTTTTCAAATCGATTGGAGTCTTTATTTTTTTAAAAACATCCACGATTTTTTCAGCCGCTTTTCCATCTCCGTAAGGGGAGGTTACGGTTTTCAACATCGTTTGAAACGAAGGAGAATACAGGGTTTGAATAGCATTTTGGATGTCTGCTTTTTCCGAACCGCAGTTGATGATACTGTCCGCCTGCACACGTCCGGTCTGGCGAGCTCCGATATTGATGGTGCCTATTTTAAAACTGGGAACCTCGATAATACCGCTGGACGAATTTCCGATTACACCGTCTACAACACGTAGCACAGACAAATATCTCAACGCACCCAAAGAGGCAAACAGATACACCGGCTTTTCACGGCGGAACTGCACATACTCTTCGAGGATTTTGTTGATAATACGACCTTCGGCATCGGCGTTGGCTTTGGTGAAAATAAGGGTGGTATCGGTGAGAGTATCCAGGGCATCGAGGAGGTTTTTGATATGGGTTTCGGATTCTCCAGGTGATAAGGTTTCGGGATGATAGGTCACAAGAAGATTTGAACCGGATAAACGGATACCCAACTCGTTGCACAAGGTGTCACGATCAAGCAGAGGTAAAGATTTAAAATTATCGATACTTAAAGAACCTACGTTAAAAACTCTATCCGGAGATTCACCAAGCTGCACGATAATGTCTTTGGCAATTTCCGTAGAGGGAAAATGAAGATAACTGAGTTTTGTAATGGCATGACGAAAGGCATCGTCTGTAGCGCCCTGAGTAAGGTCGCCGCCACAAAGATGGGCAACGGGGATGGATAAAATCTGGGCTGTTTGAGCTGCGGCAAGAGCTTCGTAACGGTCTCCAAGTACAACCAGCATATCCGGTTTGAGTCGCAGCAGTGCATCGGAAAAACCGATCATGCCCAATCCCATGGCCTTACAGACACTGTGAGGCGTATCGGAACTGAGGAGGATGTCTACACGTTCGGAGGTATCAAATCCGTCTTTTTCGATTTCACGTACCGTATAGCCAAATTCCGGAGACAAATGGGATCCGGAAATCAACAGCGACACGTTAAAGGATTCTTTTTGAAGCTGAAATAATAAAGGGCGAAGCAACCCGTATTCGGCTCTTGTTCCGGTAAAGACACAGATTCGTTTCATTAGTAATTCTCCAATTCGGAAGCAAGAATCAGATCGTTTTCGTTATACGATGTTTTAGCGGTTTTCCCCAGCAACTCCTCCCAGCGGAAAGGACTAATCCCGGTTCCGGGCCGCTTGCAGATAAGATTTTTTTCCGTAAACACCGTTCCCTGCGGAATAGGCCCGGCCGCCACCACACTTTTCTTCGCAACCAGAGACACTTCCTTCTCCATATCACGAAGCGCCTTGGTGCCGTCTCCCAGCCCAAGCTCTACATGTCGGATCGCAGAAACCATGGCCGCAAACTCGTGAGGCTCTATGGACGCCTTGTGATCGGGGCCCGGAAGCTGTTTATCCAGCGTAATATGTTTTTCTATGCAGGTAGCACCCAGAGCCACCGCCGCTACAGCAATTTCAATGCCTTCGGTATGATCCGAATAACCGGGTTTTACCTGACAAGCCTCCGCAATCGTCATCATGGCTTTTAAATTCACCTCTTCAAACGGACAGGGGTACGCCGTTGTGCAATGCAACACATGTAACTTATCTTTAGGCGTTCCATGCCTCAGCACAAAATCCACCACAAAACGAATCTCATCCAAAGACGACATCCCCGAGGATAAAATCATAGGCTTTTTTGTAGCAGCAATGCGTTTCAAAAGCGGCAGATTGGTTAAATCTCCCGACGATAATTTATAGCGTTTTACATCCAGCTTTTCCAAAAGTTCAAAACTGTCTTCATCAAACGGTGTGGATAAAAATTCAATCCCTTTTTTCTGGCAGATGTCTTTTAAAAAAAGGTGGTTATCCCAGGATAATTCCAGCTTTTTTAACATATCAAATTGAGACTCTTCAGCAGCCGTTGTCTTTTTTTGATACGCTGCCTTTGGAGCCGTTTTTGTAACCAGTTTTTCAGCCTTAAACGTTTGAAACTTTACGGTTGTTGCACCAGCTTTTACAGAGGCATCGATTAAACGTTCAGCCAAAGTCATATCGCCGTTATGATTCACGCCTATTTCAGCAATAATATCTGTTTTCATGATACTTTCCTCGCCGGACATCCCACATAGGTTCCAGCTTCCGTAAGAGATTGAGTCACCACTGTTCCCGCCCCTAGAATACTGTCCGAAGCCACCACCACACCGTGGTTAAGCACCGCCCGGCTACCGATAAAACATCTATCTCCGATGCGGCACTCCCCGTTTATAATCGCTCCAGTTGAAATATGAACATCGTTACCAATAACCACATCATGTTCAATAATCGCACCTGTATTAATAATTCCGTTTTTTCCAATTTTAGCCTCAGAGTTGATAACCGCATGGTGCATAACAATGCTGCCTTCATCAATAAACGCAAAAGAAGAAACAGTCGCTTCAGGAGAAAGTATTGGAGGCAGCTGTTCGCCTTTTTCTTTCAAAAACGCAAACAGTTCCATACGCCGCTTAGGCGATTTTATCTGCCCGATTCCAATAAAAAATGTAAATCCCCGGCCTAAATACTCAGGCAAGTCATCATCCGTACCCAAAACAGGAACGCCCATCACTGTCTGCCCTTTTGGAATTCGGCTATCCAGAATGCCTTTTATCGAAATATCCGGGCACCTCAAAATGACATCCAGACAGGATTTTGCATGTCCGCCGCCGCCTAAAATAATCAGAGGTTTTGAAACGGAATGCTTTAAAATCTCACTCATTCAGCAGCTCAGACCTTAAGCTTTTCCAGGGTTTTTTTATACTCTACCCATTCGCCAATATCCGACCAGGATTGCTCGCTGACAGGATAAACCGCCACTTTTCCACCTTGTTTTTTCACTTCATCCACCAAATGGGTCATGTGAAAAACAGTGTCTGGAGGAATCAGGTCCAACACCGAAGGATTTAAAATATACATCCCGGTATTAATCAGAAAATGATATTCAGGTTTTTCAACCATTTCTTTTAAAAAGCCGTTTTCGTCCAGCTCACAAATCCCATAAGGAATCTGATAGTGTTTTACGGAAGCTACCATTGTGATATCAGCCTGATTATTGTGATGAAGATGAACCAGGTCAGCGTAGTTTGATTTAATGAGAATATCGCAGTTTGTCACAATAAAGGGTCTGGTGATTTTCCCTTTCAAAAACTGCAACGCTCCAGCCGTTCCCAAAGGAACCGGTTCTTCAACAAAGGTAAGGGAATACGGTGGATTAAGCTCTTCAAAATAAGACCGGATAATTTTTGATTTATGATGAACTGTTAAAAAATATTCATCGATGGAATAATCCTGAAAATTCTGGATAATATGCTCGAGGATGGTTTTTTCGCCTACAGGCATGAGAGGCTTTGGTAAAACTGTTGTAAATGGAGCCAGCCGCGTTCCAAAACCGCCAGCCATAATGACTACAGGTAAATCCAGTTTTTCCTTTGTGCGGATATCCGATTCATCATCAGATAAATCATCCCAAAATAATAAATTTTCAATTTTTCGTTGCGCATTTAACACAGGAATACACTCCAGTTTGTCGTCTAAAAGTTTATGTTTGATTTCGTTTCTATCAAACGGATAAGACACCGTGTAGGGATGATCATTAAACACGCTGGCAATGCTGCCTTCCAGGGCACCTCCGGATAAAATCCAGCGCCGCACATCTCCGTCTGTAAGCGATCCTTCCAGACAGCCGTTCTCATCTACAATAAACAGAATCTTGCCGCCTGCCGCATCCAGCTGAGCCATTGCCTGCTTTACCGTAAGTGTTTTTTTAATACAAAATTGCTGGATATTTGTCATGATTTGAGCTCAAATTATAAAGCATTTTCAGGATGATGTAAAATTTTTGATGCGATGGCTTCGGCACAGGTAAAATCCAGCGCAGTATCTACATCGACAGAGCGTTCCGGCGGCATTACGTAGGCATAACCTCGGGTTTTGGACAGAAAAGCATCATGTTTTAAAAAGTAAGAGGTTTTTGTGATGTAAACCGCTCCGTTGAGGCGAAAAAAAGGACCTTTTTGACGTTTGTCGGCGTTTGCAAAATGGGTGAGAGACAACGAATCGGGAACGGGATGACACCAGGACGGCGGACAAGGCGCCGCAGAAACAGACACCACGCTGGATGCCTCTTTTTGCCGATAAAGTTGAACCGCCAGTTGAACATCCTCAGCCGTTCTTAGCGGAGAGGTGGGCTGCAGCAGAATAATCGACTCGAAGGTTTTCCCCTGATTTTTTTTATACCAGTCCAACGTATACCGTACCACATCCTGGGTCGATGTTTTATCTTTCCCCAGTTTTTTCGGCCTCAGCCCAGGCACAAAAGCCCCGTAGCGTTTCGCAACAGCTGCAATCTCATCATCATCGGTAGACACCATCACATCCGCAGAAACTCCGGCTTTTAACCCCGCCTCAATAGACCAGGCAATCATGGGTTTTCCCAACAAAGGCAGCACGTTTTTACGCGGCAACCGCTTGCTTCCACCTCTTGCAGGGATTAAAACGAGGAACTCGGCTGTCATAAAACGCAGGTCTGAACCACATGCTCCGCAAACGGAATAGAGCAGGTAAAGGCCGGAGAAATCGCATTTAAAACATGCACCTGATTCTGATGCTTCACCACCTTAAAATCCATAACCAGCTCGTGATTATCCACATTCACAAGCTGAGGCCGAATCCCCACTTTCAAACACGGCTCCAGATCCTCTGGGGCCAGCGATTGAACCAGCTGTTTAGCATCCTGATAAAAAAAGTGTTTTAAATATTTTTGAGGCTCCGTAAACGCAATATTTCTAAATTTTGGATTTTTACACAGCAGCACCCACTCCCGCCACAAAATACTGAAAGCTTCGGACGTAATGCCTTTCATCCCATGGTAATGCTCTCGCCCAAACACAGGAATAGCCGTCGGCCCCACGTAAACGGATTGATCAATAGTTCGGGTAAAATGAACACCCAAAAACGGATTTCTTAAATCCGGAACCGGATAAATACTGCCTCTAACCAGGTTCGGCTTTTTAAATAACTGATAAATACCTTTAAACGGAATAAATCGATACGACAAACTGGTTCCAAACGCATGCGCCAGTTTATCGGCGTAAGCTCCGGCCGCATTGATAAAAGTTTTAAATTTAAAGACGCCCTGAGTCGTTAGAATTTCATCAGAAGAGGCTACAGATTTAAACGCACAGTTGTAAAAAAATGTGGCTTTTCCCGTTTGATTGAGGTCATGAATAAGAGATTTTAAAATGAGTTTTGGATTAACAACGGCCGTCTCGGGAGAATGCAAGGCAGCTTCGGTTGATTTGGCAAAAGGCTCCAGCTCCTGAAGCTGCTGCAGCGAAATAAGAGAGGCAGAAATCCCATTGGATGTCGCCTGATTGAGAAGCTTATACAACGTTTCAACTTCTGCCTGGTTCTTGGCCACAATGACTTTCCCGGTTTCATCCAGAGGAAGATTTTTTTCTTTACAATACGCTTTTAACCGGCGGTTGCCTTCAAGACAGAATTTGGATTTTAAAGTCTCAGCCGGATAATAAATGCCCGAATGCAAAATCCCGCTGTTTCGTCCGGAGGCATGCACGCCAGATTCCGGTTCTTTATCCAAAACAGCGATGTTAAAATCCGTCTGTTTTGTCAGTGCCCAGGCGATATTAAGCCCAACAATGCCGCCACCACAAATGACGACATCAAAAGTTTTTGAGTTCATGAAAGCGGAACGCTGCTTGGGATATTCACCAGACGATCTTCAAGCCACAGCGTGTTCTCGAGCAAATCGGTCTGGCAGGATTCAAACATGGCCAGTTTATGTAACGGCGTCCAGATTGGGCGTGTCATAATGCCGGCGGCGTTGGTTTCTTTTAAAAACGCATCACGCTCTTCAGCATTGTTTAATAAAACGGCATTGAGCCAGTAATTTCCTGTTGTACCCGCTCTTTCCGTAAAAAAGGTATACGGTGTAGCATCAAAAAACCTGGAATACGTTTCCGCAACACGCCGTTTTTTCTCAAGTAAAACATCCAGATATTCCAGCTGAGCACAGCCCAAAGCCGCATTAATATTTGGCATGCGGTAGTTATACCCTATATCATCATGTGTGTAATGCCAGGGGTGAGGAATTTTGGCCGTTGTCGTAATATGTTTAGCCTTTTTTCCAAGCTCCACATCGTTTGTCACAATAATACCGCCGCCGCCTGTGGTTACAATTTTATTTCCATTAAAACTAAAGGTTCCCAGTTTTCCAAAGGTTCCCAGATGCTGGGATCCGTTATAGCTCCCCAATGCCTCAGCCGCATCTTCCACAACCGGAATGCCATAGCGATCACAAACCGCGATAATCTCCTGAATCCGCGCGCTATGACCAAAGGTATGCATGGGCACACAGGCCGCAATCCGTTTTCCGGAGTATTTGTTATAACAGCCATCTTCTTTTCTAACGGCATGTTGGGATAAAAACGTGTCCAAGGCTTCCGGTGAAAGCCCTAATGTATCCCGATCGATGTCTACAAAAACAGGCCAGGCGCCGCAATATCGAATCGCATTAACGGTTGCCACGAAGGACACGGACTGTGTTAAAACTTCGTCGTCGTGACCCACTCCGGATAGAATCAACGCCATATGAAGGGCCGCTGTTCCATTCACAACCGCAACTGCAAAAGCAGCCCCGGTTTTTTCTTTCATATCCTGCTCAATTTTATCAACAAATTTACCTACCGATGATACAAATGTCGTATCAATACACTCTCCAAGATAGGCTTTTTCCTTACCTAAAAATACCGGAGCGTGTAAGGGAATAAAGGCTTCAGGTTCGTTATAAACCGTGCGGACACACTGAATAAAATCGTTAAACATGCAAAGCCATTTCAGGCGTTGTGTTGTAGTAAGACGGATGAGCCGGATCTGAAATCAAACGCATCGATAACATGTTCAACATTTCATCCACAGATTTTTCAACCGTAAAGATATTTTTAATCGTCATAAAACGCTGGAGTTTTGAAAAATCCACCTGATAATCTCTGGTGTCGCCACCTTCTCTTAAAATATCAATATTTACTTCTGGAATTTTAGCCTGAACTGCTTTTGCAATACGGATTTTTTGATAATTTTCGCCTTCAAATCCAATATTAAAGACTTGATTTTTAAGCCCATCAAACTGACCTAAAATAGCCGTTAAAACACGAGCAAGGTCAAAAACGTGAATGTAAGGACGGTACGATTCAGGCAAGAAAATATCGATATATTTATCTCTAAAACCTTTTAAAGCAAAATCGTTTACCGTAAGATCAAAACGCATTCTTGGAGACACCCCATAAACAGTTGAAAGACGGCCAATCACCCAGTTTAAACCAGAGTTTTGCTGAAGATATTGCTCGATTTTCACCTTGGTATCCGCATAAGGAGACAACGGCTTTAACGGCGTATCTTCCGTTGCAAGCTGAGAGGCAACACCATAATTCGAGCAGGTTGATAAGAAAATAAATCCTTTTACCTGATTAGCTTTACAGGCTTCAATCAGCTGCACAGAATCGGTATAGTTTGTTTTTTGAGTTAGTTCAGGGAATTTGTTACTTGCTGGCTCACCCACAATCGCAGCAGTATGGAATACAAAATCCACACCTTTAAGTAAAGAGTCTATAAGAGGCTTATCGCCAAAATCGCCACGAACAAAATGATAATTTGGATTACTTAAATGCGCCAAAGGAATATCCTGTTTAAACCAAAGAACATCCACCACTGTTACATGATGACCTTGCTCCAACAACATATTTACAAGTACCGAACCTACGTATCCTGCCCCACCTGTCACAAGAATTTTCATTAAAAAGCCTCCGGAATTCTATTTGAAATGAACTAGAGAAAAGTCTAACATTTGAGGCTAATAAAGTAAACGAAAAAAGACGTTAGTGTGATTTTTTTACAAAAGGTATCTGTGATTTTAAACGGCGAATTTCTTCCGAATAAACAGGTACTGTTTTTTGGAAAAATTCAACCAAAAATACGGATAAAATACCAAGGATAGTTCCCAGCAAAAACCCGGCTACCACCATCTGGCCACGTTTTGGCCTGATTCGGGTTTCGGGCACAACAGCAGTATCGATAACCTGAAGCTGGGAATATCCCTTAGCCTCCTCAAGCTGCATGGTTCTGTACTGCTGCAGCAATACCCGATACACCTCTTCCAAATACTTTAAATCCCTTAATTTTCTAATATATTCCTCGCCTTTTTTAGGAACCTGATTGGTAGATAAAATTGGGGAAGATGACGATCCCTGAGCATTTTCTATACGAGACATCTGCGCATACAATTCCCGGATTTGAGACTCCAGCATAGCTCTGTCACTGTTTTTTGCCGTAGCATAGGTTTTTAAAGCGCTGAGCTGAACTTCACGCTGAACAATCTGGCTTCTGATTTGCATAATAGAGGTTATGGAGGCCTGAACCTGATCATCCACTTTAATAACACCGGATTTTTCCTGATACTGCCTTAATTCTGTCTCTGCCTGCGAGAGCTGCTCTTTCACTTTATCGAGTTGATCCTCATAAAACTTTCTGGACTGAGCCGCCTGTGCCGCATTAATCTGAGTATGAACCTGCTGTAACACCTCAATCAATCCATTGGCTATTTTTGCAGAACGCTCTTTATCTCCATCCTCAACGCTGATAGTGATAATGTTACTTTTCATATTGAATTTTGTTTTGATCTGGGCAGACAGCTTGTTTCTGGCCTTTTCCAGGGAATCGGTGTCGTAAACAGACAGCAGCTTCTCCCGATGAATCACCTCATCCAAAACGCGGCGGCTTTTAACCAAGCCTAAAATAAACTCGGAGACATTAAACCCGCCGCCAAGCAGTGACGATCCCATCTGGGAAAACTGACCGCCCAAAGCCGCCAGATTACTGGATTGATTCTGCTGAGATGCAAAAACCTGGGCCACGCTGGCATACATCGGAGACAAGGTTAAAGACAACACAATCGACAAAACGGTTACACTGCAAACAATAAGAAAAAATAGCTTAAACCGTTTAAAAAAAACCTCTAAAGCCTCAAATACTGAGACAATGGCTTGATTTTTAACCGGATTAATGTCGTCAGCCACACGCTACCTCAACAAATACACAACAGTAGCCAGCGATACCGCAATCTGATAGACCGTTTGAGTAATATTCATTATATCTTTCAAGCTTTTTTCCTGTCTGTAATCTTCAGGCACCACGATAATATCTCCAGGCTGAATTTTGGGATAAGACCCTTTAAAAAAGAAAAGAAAGGTACCCGGAAATTTTTCGGAAGAGCCATCCGCATGGTAAACATAAGCATTGTCTTTATCCGCAGTAGGCAGATAACCTGCAGCCTGAGCAATATATTCTTCAGGAGATTTATTTTCGGAATAGGCAAAAGCGCCCTGCTTGTTAAACACTGAGCCCACCACATATACAACTTCAGGATTTTTTGGAATATGGATTTTATCGCCGTGCATCATGGTGATATCGTCTGAAGAACCTTCCATTTTAGACAACTGTTTAAAGTTAAGAGAAAGTCGGCCAAGGGATTTATCCGTTAAAATAGAGTTCAAAAGAAGCTCACGTTTGGCTAAAAAATTTTGATCCGTCATGTTATAGACATTATCTCCAAACGATTTTGCGGCATCCTGCTGAACAAGACGAATATCCGGTCTAAAAAACGATGCCCCTGGCAAATAAGCAAAGGTTGAATAGCCACCAGCACGCTTCAACACAGACGATAGCTTTTCACCTTTTTTAACCGAGTAAATACCCGGAAATCTAACTTCTCCTTGAACCTCTACAGAACCCAATACCTCCCACTCTGGAACCGTATGGACCAGAATCATATCACCAGGCTCAACTGCAATACTTTCAGACACGCTTTGAGAACCGAGTTGTGTTAAATCAATGGTTTTACGAATCACATCGGGGCCAGACTCTGTTACTTTTACCCGGGTCAGTTCCACGTCTTTTAATAACGAATTAGCTACAACACCTCCGGCAAAATCAATCAGCTCCTTCAAACGCATTCCCGGTTTATAGGCATATTCTCCCGGACGATGAACAGCCCCCGAAACCACAACAGAAGACTTGCTTTGAGCAACCGGATAAATTTTCAAAATATCACCAGGCTGAACAGTCAGTTGATCCAGCTTATCAAAATCTGTTTCAAAAAAAGTCTGGCTTTTATTATCCATAACCCGGCCAACTTGCAAACGTCCTTTATAGAAGAAATCTGTCGTTCCGCCGGCAAGGGCAATAACATCTTTTGCAGTTTTTTCTGTATCCAACTCATACACAGCCGGCCGTTTTACAAAGCCCGCTACAGCAATTTGAGGACCAACCGGATGAATATAAACCACATCTTCAGGCATCAAACGCACATCTTTGGACTTATCTCCAAACATAATAAAATCATATAAGCTAAACGTGGTTAAAACCTGCCCATTCCGCTTCACTTCAATTTTCCGCATAGACCCTGATTTAGAAGGCCCGCCACATTGAAACAAGGTGTTAATCAAGGTCGATAAAGACGAAATCTGATACGCCCCCGGCTGAGCCGCATGACCAACCACATACACCCGAATCGATTTTAAAGTAGTCATGGATACGCTTAAATCAAAACTCGAATAATATTGAGACAGCTGCTTCACTAAAAACGGTTTTAACTCGGAATATTGAAGACCTGACACGAACAAAGGCCCGACTTTCGGCAATAAAATACGGCCGTCTCTATCAACTGTAACATCCAGACTGACCTCAAAACGTCCCCATATCAACACTTTGAAGGAATCGCCAGGCCCAAGTATATAATCAGACCCTACAGGCCCGGAGCTTGTGTTTGAAAACGTAGACTCTTCGGAAAAAAACTCATGACCAAACGGTGTGCTGGTCAGCGTCACGTCCAATGTTGATGATGACTGTGAAAAAAACGAATCAAAAGTCGTTACAGACTGCACCGATTTTGATGATGATTTTTTTACTGATTTTTCAGGCGCTTGATCCTGTTTTTGCTCTTTTAAAAGTGAAGCCGTGTTTACATCTTTAGGTGCAGCCAGATCAGTCCCGCCGGATGTTCCAGAATTCAGACTTTGAGCAGCCTGCTGAGCCGACACTTTATAAGAGGTTGGAGATGACGATAAAGACGATGAATTTTCAAGCTGTTGTGAAAAGATAAAAAGAGGAAATACCCATATCAGAGAAGCAAAACCTAAAGCTTTATACAAAAAACGTGGCATAGTTTATCTTTCAAAGTAAAAATGAAGGGCTATCATACACTAAAGCTTTTTCAAATTCAATAAAATAGATTCTAAACAGCTGCATTTTGAACTTGTTCGGCTATCCATTTATACGTTGCATCCAGCCCGATTTTCAAAGGTTGAGTCGGTGCCCAGTTTAATTTTTCCTTGATTAAGGCATTATCAGAATTTCGACCTCGGACACCTAATGGCCCAGGTATATGATTAAGTGACAATTTTTTACCTGACAGCTCCATCACAATATCTACCAGCTTGTTAATGGATACCATTTCATCCGACCCAATATTTACAGGCCCAGTCCAGTCCGAGCGCATCAATCTCAACACACCTTCAAGACACTCATCGATATATAAAAAAGACCGGGTTTGAGAGCCATCTCCCCAGATTTCAATTGTTCCACCATTTTGAGCTTCAGCCACTTTTCTACACATGGCCGCCGGAGATTTTTCACGTCCGCCCGTCCAGGTTCCTTCAGGCCCAAAAATATTATGGAACCGCGCGATACGAACCTTCATGCCAAAATTTCTATGATACGCCAGATACAAACGCTCGCTGAACAGTTTCTCCCAGCCGTAGTCGCTGTCGGGAGCTGCCGGGTAAGCTGACGCTTCCGAACAGTTTGGATTTAAAGGATCAAGTTGATTATATTCAGGATAAATACACGCTGATGAGGAATAAAAAATACGACCGCAGTTTTGTTTTTGGCACAGTTCCAGCACATTCAAATTAATTAACGCAGAATTGTGCATGATTTCAGCATCATGAGCACCTGTAAAAATAAAGCCGGCACCGCCCATATCGGCAGCAAGCTGATAGACTTCATCAAAGGCCTGATTGATAACAGAGCTACACACCTGCTGATCTCTCAAATCACCGATAACAAACTCGTCTACAACGGTTTTGGAAAACTCTGGATAGTGAAGGTCAACGCCTTTTACCCAAAACCCTTCACGTTTCAAACGTTTTACCAAATGACTGCCAATAAATCCGCCCGCACCTAATACCAACGCTTTTTTCATAAAATGTACTCCTGAGGAACTGTTATAAAGCCCAGTCTATCAGCCGATTTATAAGGACTCAAGCGTGATTGGAGCAATAAACGTCCATTGTGTTTTTTTAATGGGATGTTCAAACGACAGATAAAACGCTTCAAGTTTTTGACCACTCGCAGAATGAGTTTTTGGGCCATACACCGGATCACCAATAACAGGATGCCCGATATGTGCCAGATGAACACGAATCTGATGGGTTCTTCCGGTAACAGGTTGCACCTCAAGAATGGTTTTTGTTCGATATCGCTTTAAAACCCGAACCAGAGACTGAGCTGGCTTTCCTCTTTCGATATCTGGAAATGTTTTCATGCGAATAGGATGATGGGGATCTCTACCGATGGGCCTGTCGATTTTGAATTCGTCTTTTAGCACATCGCCACGTACAACAGCCACATATTTTTTAGTTACTTTTTTCAATTTAAACTGCTCAACCAAAGCCGTATAAGCAGCCTCGGATTTGGCGATAACCATTAATCCGGCCGTATCCTTGTCCAAACGATGCACAATGCCCGGGCGTAAGGGGTCGGAACCTGGGGCCAGTGTCATGTAGGAGCCCAGTATCTGAACCAGGGTTCCGGTATCATTTTTTGTTCCGGGATGCACCACCATGCCTACAGGCTTGTAAATAACCGCTATGTCTTTATCTTCGTAAAACATACCCGGAAAACGGACTTTATTATACGGAGATTCAGGCTCTGGTTCGAGAACAGGTGTAACAACGGCTTCCAAAACAACTTTGTCTCCGGCTTTAATAACAAAACCTGGCTTTGTCTGAACAACAGCATTTACGGAAACTCCGCCATCCTGAATATGTTTTTTAGCCTCAGAACGACCTAGCTGTCCATGCTGAGTCAGGAACACATCCAACCGACAGCTTTCGTCAGGAAACAGCTCCATACTCAAGACTTCACGTCAGCTTTTTTAGGCCGACTCATAAAAATATCCAAAAATAAAAGCAGGATTCCTACATCAATACAAAAATCTGCAAAATTAAATACAGGAAAAAACGGCGTAACCACGTAATCGATTACGTAGCCTCTCACCAATCTATCCAAAAAGTTTCCAATAGCTCCAATTAAAAAAATCGAAATGCCCCAACGTCCAATAATCCCGTTCACCAGGTGTTTATAAAACACACTCACCAATACAATAACTATCAACGCAAATGCCACCAAAAACCAGCGTTGATTCTGAAAAATCCCATAAGCCGCACCATAGTTATGAACCAGCTGGAACGACAACAACGAATCAATAGCCACTTTACACTTAAAAAATCCCAACTGATTCTGTGCCCAAAGCTTAATCAGCTGATCGAGAAGCACACCAACAATAATCAGCAGTCTGTATTTCAACGCAAACCTACTTGCTGAAAAAAGTATGTCCCTAAAATAACAAGATGTTTGGCATAATCTGGAGGTAAAGAAATTTTAATAAGATAGGCCACAAAAATCATAATCATCAAAAACCCGATGGCGAATCCAAGGCCTCTTAAAATACCAATAAAAAAGTTAACCAGTAAAACCCGTGTCGGGCTTGCAATAAACAGGGCCAACTCATCAAAATTTGAGGATTGGAAAATAGAAGATAACAGCTTCACGCTAACGTTAAACTCATCCACAATGCCTAATTGTTTGATAAATTTCCGATTGTCCTGTCCAAAATTAAAGTCTTCTTTTTTCTGATCAAATTCCTGTTTGGCTTTTAAGGCTTCCTCAGAAATCACCTGTTTTTTTTGGGATAAATTAGCGATTGCAGCAGCAAGTTCATCATGAGATTGAGACATTAACGGTTCTCCAAAACAGCCACACCGGGAAGAATTTTACCTTCCAAAAACTCCAGTGAAGCACCACCGCCTGTTGAAATATGTGTCATTTTATCTACAAGTCCGGCCTTGGAAATGGCCGAAGCTGAATCCCCGCCACCAATAATGGTAATACAGGAAGACTCTGCCAGTGTTTCTGCCACTGCGTAGGTTCCTTTTGCAAAGTTCGACATCTCAAATACACCCAAAGGCCCGTTCCACAATACGGTACCAGCCTCTTTAACCGCAGCCTGAACTTCGGCAATCGTAGCCGGCCCCGCATCCACCCCAATATGATCGTGAGGAATGCTGTCGATAGACACTATTTTTGAAGGCGCATCATTATTGAATTCTTTTACAACCACCTGATCCACAGGCAAAATAACCTTGGACTGCTTCACTTTAGCCTCTTTTAAAAAGGCATTGGCTTCGTCCAGCTTATCGTTTTCACACAAAGATTTTCCAATGTCATAACCCATTGCTTTTAAGAATGTAAACGCCATTCCGCCAGCAATGACCAGCACATCCACTTTACCTAATAAAAATTTCAAAACACCAATTTTAGAGGAGATTTTTGAGCCTCCGATAATCGCCATCAATGGTCGTTGCGGATGCTGAATCGCCTTATCTAAAAAGGCTATTTCCTTTTCCACCAAAAACCCGGCTACCGCAGGGATAAACGCCGCGATTCCCGCCGTAGACGCATGCGCCCGATGAGCAGTTCCGAAAGCATCCTGTACAAATAAATCGGCAAGATCAGCTAATTGTTTGGCAAAAACAGGATCGTTGCTGGTTTCACCGGCATGAAAACGGACATTTTCAAGTAAGAGACACTCTCCGTTTTTTAACCCGGAGACAGCGTTTTGTACCGCATCGCCCACACAATCCGGGGCCAAAGCCACGTTTTTCCCAAGCAATTCGCCTAAACGTTTTGCTACCGGAGCCAGGGTTAGCGCAGGATCAACACCTTTGGGCTGACCCAAATGTGAGGCCAGAATGACTCTGGCATTGTTTTCTAGAAGATAGGTAATAGTGGGAAGTGCGCCTCTGATACGGGCATCATCAGAAATAACCCCGTTTTCAAAAGGCACATTAAAATCTACACGTACAAAGACACGCTTACCTTCAAGCTGCTGCCGGCTTAAATCTCGGATCGATTTCTTTTCCAACATTATGAAATAGCCTGGATAAGATCTACAACACGATTGGAATAACCCATTTCGTTGTCGTACCAGGAAATCACTTTTACAAGGTTTCCGTTCACCATTGTAGACAATCCATCCACAATCGATGAATGAGGGTTACCAATAATATCCGCAGATACAATTGGATCTTCCGTATATTCCAAAACGCCTTTCATAGCACCATTAGCCGCTGCTTTCATAGCCGCGTTCACTTCTTCTTTTGTAACGCTGCGTCCAAGCTCACAAACCAGATCCACAACAGATCCGTCAGGAGTAGGAACACGCATGGAGGTTCCATCTAATTTACCTTTAAGCTCAGGGATAACAAGGTGAAGCGCTTTTGCAGCACCAGTAGAGGTAGGAATAATAGATAATGCAGCCGCACGTGCACGACGCAAATCAGAGTGAGGTAAATCCAGAATATTTTGATCGTTTGTATACGCATGCACGGTCGTCATAAATCCTTTAACAATTCCAAACTGATCACTTAACACCTTAGCAATAGGCGCTAAACAGTTTGTTGTACAACTTGCGTTAGAATACGCTTGAATTTCGGGCTTAATTACATGTTGATTTACACCTAAAACCACAGTCGTGATTTCATCTTTTGCAGGAACCGTCAAAATCACTTTTTTAGCCCCAGCTTCAATATGGCTCATATAGCCACCTTTTGGACCATTTGCCCCAGAGAAAATCCCTGTCGCCTCAATCGCAACATCCACCCCAAGCTGTCCCCAGGGAAGCTCTTTTGGATCGCGACATGCATAAATCTTAATTTCTTTCCCATTAACCACGATAGCGCCTTCTTTAGCCTCTACCGTCCCATCAAAACGACCATGAACAGAATCATATTTCAACAAGTGCGCCAATGTTTTTGAATCGGTCAGGTCATTAATCGCAACAACCTCTAAATTACTTCTTTTTTGAATGAGTTTAAATACATTCCTTCCGATTCTTCCAAAACCATTGATTGCTACCTTGATTGCCATGATGCTGAACCCTCTCTAAAAAATAGTATAAAAAGCCGCTTTTGAACACAAAATTGAGGCAAGAAAGTATAACAACGAGGTAGAGTTTTTGTCAAATTTTGCAGAGACAGCTAGAATCCAATCCCCTCAAAAAAGAGTAATCCGCATACTATTTTACAAAATCAACATACAAACTCATTTCTCGATGAGGAAGATCCATATCAGGCCCCTGCATCGCACCGGAAACGGAAGCTCCAGGTTTGCTTAAAACAACCCTCGAAAACCCACAATTTTCGCCTATGTTTTTCAATTTTTCAAACGTCCATTGGGAAATATGTCTGTGGATATTGGCAGGATCAAAAGGCAGTGGATCAAAACTGGTTAAAAAACCATTAAATGTGTCATGAGATTTCTGCATAAAATTAGCTTTAGCCACCTCATTATCGGTAGCGCATTCATCAATAAAAGCAGCTATTTGATTATCAGGATTAAAAAGAGGATGCCATGCAAAATAATCATTCCTAAACCCAGCCATTTTGTACATAAACTCTACATCAGGACAGGCAATTCTTAACACACCCTCACGCTTCAACACTCTAAAAGAATCGTCAATAAATTTTTTCACAAAATCCTCTTCAATATGCTCGATAACATGGGAACAATAGATGTTATCTACAGAGTCGCTGGAAGATGGAATAGCCATACTACGAATATCATAGTGAATTCTTGCCTTATCAAACTCCTTACGGGATTTGTAGTAATGCTCGCTGTAGTAGTCTAAACTTTTAAAGCCCTCAATAACATAATCGGCAGCGCCTATATTAAGATTTAGCCCAGTTCTTAAGCGCTTTTGGATAGAGTTAATCCGGTTAACCTGCAGATTAACACCGAAGTCGTATCCTATTTTTTTAATGGCTTTAAGCGTCTCTTTAGCTACTTTTTTCATAACGGATCGTATGACGATAGCAGATTGTGGGAGTTATGGGAATAAAAGTGGAAAAGCTTCTTGTTAAAAAAATCTGCTTACACATCCAATATTTCTTCATAAAAAACCTTGTAATGGTTTATTTCCTAAAAATTCCTCTAAGGGGATACCACAAATATTTTAAGGGCTCCCTCCACCCTTTCACTTTTTGAATTTCATCCAAAATGAGAATTACAGGCGTCGACGCCTCGTTTGTTTTACTAAGAGCACTATTCCACTGGGCTTCAACCTAGGTTCCATCATGTGGCATAGCAGAATCTACCGTTGCCATAACAAATGGCCACGCTAACTGCTGAACAACCTGTTGAGTAGCCGTTGTTTTCCCCACCTGCCTTGGCCCAATAATGACATGAATACCTGATCCACTTTTGGAATAAGTGTGATGAGTTCTAAGGTTAATTGACGATAAAATCCAGCTTCTTCTTTAAGAATCATAGTAAAATGATAGATGAAAACGAGCGTAAAATCAACTTTACTCAATGACTGAGTAAATCAAAAACACACTAATTATGAGTATCAAAAAAACATCTTGAGGATATATTCGATTCATCCCTACGCATGTAGGGAACTCACAGGGACGGTACGTTTATCCATTTTGAGTTCCGGTTCATCCCTACGCATGTAGGGAACTCGTTTAAATGTTCCTTCTTTTGTCCAACCATGCCGGTTCATCCCTACGCATGTAGGGAACTCGGAATTTCTTCACGGATGAATTTGTTTCGAGCCGGTTCATCCCTACGCATGTAGGGAACTCTAATTATGGGAATTGTAGGACTGGAACGGACACGGTTCATCCCTACGCATGTAGGGAACTCGCAATAAAAAGTCATGGGGATGAGGGGGTAGCCGGTTCATCCCTACGCATGTAGGGAACTCGGATGTCAACGGATCAAAAACAATCCCGTCAACGGTTCATCCCTACGCATGTAGGGAACTCCAAGATTAGTTGTTTGTGATTAATCAAGAGAGCGGTTCATCCCTACGCATGTAGGGAACTCAATCGCCTCTACATTTTCCAATTCCTCGCCGCCGGTTCATCCCTACGCATGTAGGGAACTCAAGATACCAGTCCCCATGATCGCAATAACGGTCGGTTCATCCCTACGCATGTAGGGAACTCTCTCCTTGTCTGGGATCTTCATTGAGATATAGAGGTTCATCCCTACGCATGTAGGGAACTCCAACTATTACAAATGTGATATTCCAGCATGGGCGGTTCATCCCTACGCATGTAGGGAACTCTAAATAAAAAATTAAGAAAGGTTTCTGAGATACGGTTCATCCCTACGCATGTAGGGAACTCGTTTGCACATCGAACTATCACCTCCTTTACTCCGGTTCATCCCTACGCATGTAGGGAACTCATCGTAACCCACTCCTTGAGGGCAGATAGCGTCGGTTCATCCCTACGCATGTAGGGAACTCTTTATTTTACATCCCAAATACTTCCCAAGACTCGGTTCATCCCTACGCATGTAGGGAACTCTGATTCGTTTAAAAACTCAAACTGCGTGAACCCGGTTCATCCCTACGCATGTAGGGAACTCCGCTTGAGCTTCGATAGCCTGACGCTTTTTCTCGGTTCATCCCTACGCATGTAGGGAACTCTCATTTCTTACCTATAAATCCGGCAAACTCAGCGGTTCATCCCTACGCATGTAGGGAACTCAGTTACATACCTGACAGACAAGCTTTCAGCTACGGTTCATCCCTACGCATGTAGGGAACTCTGAACCAGGACGTTGTGCAGTCAAAATTTACACGGTTCATCCCTACGCATGTAGGGAACTCTTTCCTCTTTGGAATGTTCTCATATCTGCATACGGTTCATCCCTACGCATGTAGGGAACTCTGTTTGAGGATTTAGTAATGGTTCCCCTGTTTCGGTTCATCCCTACGCATGTAGGGAACTCTGGAAGACTTTGTGAAAAAGTTCAATTTACTGCGGTTCATCCCTACGCATGTAGGGAACTCAAGACTGCCTCATCCGTTCTTTTATCAAAAACCGGTTCATCCCTACGCATGTAGGGAACTCAGTCGCGGCCTTGGTCACACTTTAGCTACTCACGGTTCATCCCTACGCATGTAGGGAACTCGTCTCAGCATCAAGAAGTTTTGCCCTGACGACCGGTTCATCCCTACGCATGTAGGGAACTCTAGAAACACCATTAACTTGACGCTCGATAATTCGGTTCATCCCTACGCATGTAGGGAACTCTGAACTGCCAGAATACCAAGGCTTGGAAAGGGCGGTTCATCCCTACGCATGTAGGGAACTCTTTAGCCCCATATCTGTTGCTGAATCCAACTTCGGTTCATCCCTACGCATGTAGGGAACTCATCGATATTTTTTTGACGAAACTTTAAGCTCGCGGTTCATCCCTACGCATGTAGGGAACTCTCTGCTGCCAGCTTAAAGGCCTCTTCATAATTCGGTTCATCCCTACGCATGTAGGGAACTCATCATGGATGGAATGATTGGAAAAACAAAGAACGGTTCATCCCTACGCATGTAGGGAACTCGAAAAGAGCTTGGGTATACATACCTGGGCTCTCGGTTCATCCCTACGCATGTAGGGAACTCTCTTTGAGCCTAATAGATATTTCAGAGTAAGGCGGTTCATCCCTACGCATGTAGGGAACTCTTCAAAGAAGATTTTAAAAACTTTCAGGAAGTCGGTTCATCCCTACGCATGTAGGGAACTCTGCTGCTCAGATACTGTCCCGTCTGAGTTCTCCCGGTTCATCCCTACGCATGTAGGGAACTCTTTATGTCTTCTATGACAGCAACCATTTTAGGCGGTTCATCCCTACGCATGTAGGGAACTCCAGGGAAAACACGATCTGTTCTTGGGGGTCAGCGGTTCATCCCTACGCATGTAGGGAACTCAAAAGTCCAGAAGAAACCAACTCTCCCAACCACGGTTCATCCCTACGCATGTAGGGAACTCCACACGAAATACTCAGGAGGATACATTATTTACGGTTCATCCCTACGCATGTAGGGAACTCTGTTTTCTTAGCTTCATCAGGATTAATAATCCCGGTTCATCCCTACGCATGTAGGGAACTCAGACCTTGTTTGAGTCAATAGCATCCCAACTGCGGTTCATCCCTACGCATGTAGGGAACTCCTTCCCATTCTTAGCCATAGATGGCATCAATGCGGTTCATCCCTACGCATGTAGGGAACTCACCTGTTCTTTCATCTTCCGTAGTAAATAACCCGGTTCATCCCTACGCATGTAGGGAACTCTTCGAATTTGTAAATCATTTCTAATACTACCTCGGTTCATCCCTACGCATGTAGGGAACTCTATAGGTTCTCCAAAATGTTTATCGATAGTTACGGTTCATCCCTACGCATGTAGGGAACTCTGGGCCATGTATTTCTTCAAATCTACCATCAGCGGTTCATCCCTACGCATGTAGGGAACTCTGGAATGGAGGTATTAGAATGAGTGATAAGTACGGTTCATCCCTACGCATGTAGGGAACTCTGTTCCGGACACGCTCAGATTCGGCGTCATCACGGTTCATCCCTACGCATGTAGGGAACTCCCGCCATCGACCTTTGTTATCTTTCTATAGACCGGTTCATCCCTACGCATGTAGGGAACTCTCCTTTTGAGACCCTTCCACTTGAGGAGATGGCGGTTCATCCCTACGCATGTAGGGAACTCGATATGGCCGACGTAAAAAACGGCACAGAATCCGGTTCATCCCTACGCATGTAGGGAACTCCCTAACCAACTATATAAACGAACACGTAACGGCGGTTCATCCCTACGCATGTAGGGAACTCGACCTTTTTGAGTTTTCTCGCTAATTTTCCCCCGGTTCATCCCTACGCATGTAGGGAACTCAAAAATGGATAGAGGAATTGTTAGCAGTCGGACGGTTCATCCCTACGCATGTAGGGAACTCAGCTTTAGCTACCCCTCAATATCCCCATACAACGGTTCATCCCTACGCATGTAGGGAACTCAAATTAACGAAAACACATACACAATACGGCAGCGGTTCATCCCTACGCATGTAGGGAACTCAGTTAAATAAAACCCTACAAACACCCTAGAACCGGTTCATCCCTACGCATGTAGGGAACTCCGGTTTACATTGATTGAAAGAGAGCCTATTTTCCGGTTCATCCCTACGCATGTAGGGAACTCTCTTCGGGATCTCCTCCAACATCTGGGTGATGCGGTTCATCCCTACGCATGTAGGGAACTCTCTATTTATTCTCATTCTTTTGGCCCTTCTGGCGGTTCATCCCTACGCATGTAGGGAACTCTTCTCTGTTTCTATACCCATCGCCATTAAACGCGGTTCATCCCTACGCATGTAGGGAACTCACTTAATTTTCTACTCAAAGTATATCAAAGATCAAAAAAAATGGCTCGGTGGACAAATTCTAGGGCTTTCAAAACCAGTCCACAGAATAAGCTTCGTCATTATCGGCAAAACCAACATCTGAAGTTTCTTTTGCAAATGAAACCAATTTAATTCCATCCCTTTCGATTGGGATCCTCCGATTAAGCCCTAGGGTTTTAAAATCAAACCCAGAATCATTGTTTGTTTTCCAAGCCATTACAACGTTTCCAGATTCTAATCCGGCCTCAAGTTGCTCCCAGATCATATCTCGTACTCTAGCCGAAACATCTCCAACATAAACCCCGGCCCTCACTTCCAAAAGCCATACAGCTAACCGGCCTCTTAATCGAGGAGGACAGTTTTCAGTAACAACAACTACCACTAGCTCTCTCCATATATCCTATGCCCGTCTTCACCAAGTTGTGGTCCAGCGGGAATAGCGGGTAGCAATACATTTTGTGGAGAATTGGGAGGTTCAAGCTCACTAGCCTCAAGAACTTCTTGGATTGTTGGAATAAGGTAGTCCAAAACTTTTTTCTCAACAAACATGTTTCGACAAGCTTTTCGAACATGACGATCAGGAGAAGGAAGCTTCTCTGCAGCTATTTTAAAGGCAATAGGAACAACTGTATCAAACTTAAAAATATCTGCTATGTCATACACAAAAGATAAGGCCTTTCCATGATGAATAAAACCCATTCCAGGGGAATATCCAGCAGCTAAAACAGCAGCTTCTGTTATGCCATACAAGCACGATGTGGCCGTGCTAAGGCAGCGATTTGTAATATCGCCAGCTTCCCAATCTTTAACATCATAGGATCTCCCCTTCCACGATAATCCATACCGACGTGCCATTTGCTTATAAATTTCCCGGACTCTAGCGCCCTCTATCCCTCTCAATTGCTCGATACTCCGCTTAGCAGGAGGATCTTCACCAAACCGCATCTGATACATTTTTCTTACTACCTTCAAACGAGCCTGATCATCCAGCACTATCTTAGCCTGATACAATAACCGGTCTGTTCGGGCTCCGCCAGGCTGGCCAGCCGAATACAACCGAACACCGCCTTCTCCAACCCACATCAACAACGTCCCCACTTTAGAAGCCAAACCTACTGCAGCATGGGATACTCGAGTCCCTGGCTCTAACATCAAACAAGCTACATTCCCAACAGGAATTTGAATTCGAATACCGGTTTTATCAACCACTACAAACGCCCCATCCAAAACATCAATATTTCCGTATTCTACAAAAATAATAGACATCCTATCTTTTATTGGAATCGGCTTAAGATGAGGCAACATAATTAGCTTTCAGACTGTTTTTTCTGAGTCAGCTTCGCAACTTTTTGAATAGCTATCTCAGTTGGGAGTTCTTCAGGCATAGTCCCGCCAAGTTCTTCAATAGTCTGACGTACCTTTTGACCAACCTCGAAATGAGTTTTATTGGCTTTTTGCTTACCTGTGATTGACTCTCGTTTCAGCTTTTCTTCAGTTTGAGTTGTTCTAAATAAGTTAGCGGCTAACTCTGTACTTCCCATATAATCTAAAATTTGTTGAGACTTCTTAAGACCTTTCTTCTGTTGAATATTTTTTGCACCCAAGCCTCCGTACAACCCCTTGTACCCATGATCCTGAAAGACAGCATAATCTATAGGGCTTTCTACGCCAGCCTTTTTTGCAGCATCAGCAAGATACTTGTTATGAGTTTTAAGCTCATTTCTAAGAAAAAGACGTTTTTCATTTTCTGTCTTTAGAAGATTGTAAGCTTCAGATTCAACAATTTCCTGTTTTCGAGTTTGAACAGCAAAATAGGTTTGGCCTAAAGCT
Organism: uncultured Candidatus Marinamargulisbacteria bacterium; assembly: GCA_964517775.1. Lineage (GTDB taxonomy): Bacteria > Margulisbacteria > Marinamargulisbacteria > SXXA01 > JAHFDB01 > CAZFCP01. The sequence goes on from CAZFCP010000001.1 coordinate 217,407, forward strand.
ACAATTTCCTTGGAGGGATCTGCATTTTGAATAATCAAATAACAGGCATATCGAGTTAAACGTACGTCATCAATTTTTCGTTTGGCATTCGAACCTATATCAACCATATCGAGGATATCCTCGATATGGTCTGCAACTTCATATCCACTATTTATACAAGCAACCTTAGCTTTTTCAATGACTGGTAAAAAGTGCCTATACTCTGAATATTCTAATACTCTAGCTAATGCTCGCGCCGACCAAAACTCTTGATTTTGACCATTGATTTGCTTTATAGATTCAAAAATAGAAAGGGATTCTTTATCAATATTTGTCATAAAAATAATTTCCTTTAATTTATATTAAAATTAAATTTTAGGTTGATTTTATTTTTTTCACAAGCATGAGGCCGCATCCGAAGGACTTAGCCGGACCAAAGCCATTGAACAAGGCAAAAAGAAACTTCTCTCGATTTGTAATTTCTAACTGCCCATCATAATCCAATGTACTTAATCGAATATCACTTCCTTCTGATTTTGAACCTTTACTTAAACAATGTTGCATATATCTATGCATCAAAATTGTAGAAGAACTAACCAAACTAAAACCACAAGACTCTTGCTTAGCTTGGATCCATTTCAAGCCTTCTTCTTGAACAATCTCGGCCATAGGGGTTTGAATATTCGATTTCCTGTTTTCATACTTTCTATTCATAATCACATCGTGGCGACTTGAATGCTTTTTACCCTCCATTTTTCGAGCAACAGTAGGATTAACGCGTATTCGAAACTGATAAACATCTCCATCGTTAACCACTGGCATATAGGGCTTAACATGAATATCCCAATAAGAAACTGACGAAACAGGCTGTTTTTTTGAAACTACAATAAAACTCAACTGATTAGCTTTAAACCCTTCTTCTTTTTCAATCACATGAAACAAAAAAGGGCTTTCTCCTGGAGGAGTTTGTGGAAACAAAGTCCAAAGCAACTGATGATATGCATATAAATTATGACCAATAGCAAGCCTTAAAATATCGATACCTTCACAGCGGTGATGCAAAAAATTAACCTGAGAAATGTACATACTCACACTCCTATCACACCCATAGAATGGGTCTCAAATTGCCAACGAAGCCGGGAAGTAGGTACAGCTCTATACTCTTCAATACGAATACACTCAGAATCACATATATCTGATACTTCAAAATAAATCTGACTACAACTATTCAAACTCGGAAGTCCAAAATCATCTAGATTTTCAAATTGATCGTGATTTAAAGAAGCATATTTGACAGCATCTTGAATTGTTTCCGCCTGTACAAGAACCGGACTTAACGGAAAGTTTAAAGGACACGATTTTCTACCCAAATACAAATGAAATTTGGGATTATAAAAGGCCTCTCGAATCTGCTCCAAAGACACAAAATCATCTTGGATAGAAATAGCCACAATATAATACGGGTCCAACCTATATTCTCGAAAAGACAAAATTGTACCTTCAGATTTTCCAAGCTTAAGAGCTTGAAGCTCATCGTATCTACTTGAAGGTCGTCTACCATATTTTTTGGCAAACAACCGAATATCAGTCTCAGATGGAGATTGGATAGTCTGGTAGTCTCTTAAATAACCGCCTGAGTAAGTCTTTTTTTGTGTAAAACGCTCGTTGTTATAGCCTGCGATGTCAGATTCGGGGAGAAAAACTTTAACACCATACCGAATAGATTTTGCCAAACGAAGTTGCTTTTCTTCTTCGTCTCTTTTTATACCTAAAGCAGCTGCAATCAAGCCTATAACAGCAGATTTTGTAGGGAAAGGAAGTGTAGGACGTTGCTCTCCCACGGCAATATCTCCCCAAGAGGCCAAATCTCCTCTTAATTGAAATACTAGATAAGAACTCATATCAATGCCCTACAGCAAATGTAATAAGCTCTAATAATGAGGCTGACGAAGGATCACAAACATTTAAAGTTTTAGACTCGCTTGCACTTGCACCATATACCCTATCAATATTTGCTTTTGTAGATTCCAAAGCATCAATGGATTTTTTAATTACATTTTCTTCATCATCATTTTTCAGCTGAACGGGTTTAAAAAATGCAGTTGATAGGGATCTTGGTTGCTGATTTCCCAATTCTGCCAAAACATAGTTTGCTCGACTAAGTGCTGCAAAGCTGTTTTGTTTTCCAGAAGGTGCAACTGTTGCAGCAGCTTCAATAAAAGCTTCTATAGTTTTTTTAGCTAAATCGATATCACCTTGCAAATTTTTAATTAACTCTGCTCGGTTAATACATACGTAGGTATAAAATAATCCAGCTCCAAATTCCATGACACCCAAATGACTCGACCCAGATTCATCCGCTTTATTAAGATCATCTACCGCTGAAAAGAAGTCATCTTCAATTGCAACTCTATGCGTTGTAATTGCATGAGCGACTTGGGCTGCCGCTTCCATATTAAACTCTGGCGTATCCGCCATCATTCTTCCAAACAAGGCAATATCTGCAGCTTTAATTTCTTTTTGCGGTAAACTTTCCAACTCATCTTTAGTAGGCTCTGTTTTTCTTTGCTTTAGTTTTTCGACAAGATCCCAAACAGCATTCTCTTCTTGAGGGCTAAAATGTACTAACTGTTTTAGGCTAGCTTTTTTATCAGGTTTCTTTTTGGATCCATCTTCTGCTATAGCTTCTTTTTCTTCTCCAACTTTGCCAAATTTACCAACAATAACTTCAGCCCACTTTAAAGCATCTTTTTCTGACACTCCGCTAGTTAAAAGTTTATCAAAAACTTCATCACCCAAAAATTTAGTTCGATGACCAATTGCACCCAAAAGCTTTGCTTGAAAAAGATCAGATCCTCTCCAAGTTCTTTTTAAGCACTGAGACGAAATTCTAAGCCGGTTTGCACCACCAATAACTGCAGTTTTAGGGCGACCTAAATCATCTCTATTCAAATTTGATGGAGGGTAAGCTGTAAGCATATGTAATTGTAAAAATCTATTGTTCATTTTAATCTCCTAAAAGGTTTTTAATTAAATTTTAATAAAAGTCATAAGCCCATTGTTTTTTTGTGTTGGGGTCATGCCAATAATATAAAGACTTCGCAAGAAGAGTAACATTAGCCTCTTCTCCAGCTAGCTTTACAGCACGCACCATAGATCGGAATAAGTCGTTAGAATTTGACTCTTGAACAAGACGTTTAAACCTAAGCTCAATAGAATCACTCTTTTGGCTCAGTTTTTTAAGCTGTCGAGGCAAAGACTCC
>CAZFCP010000002.1:0-8436 GCA_964517775.1 uncultured Candidatus Marinamargulisbacteria bacterium
CATGGCTAAGGAAAAATTTGAGCGTACGAAACCGCACGTAAATATCGGAACGATCGGGCACGTAGACCACGGAAAGACGACATTAACGTCAGCGATTACAAAGATATTATCAACAATCGGAAAAGCCGAGTACAGAGCGTATGACCAGATCGACGCAGCCCCAGAAGAAAAAGCGCGTGGGATCACAATCGCAACGGCACACGTAGAATACGAAACAGAACAACGCCACTATGCACACGTAGACTGTCCAGGCCACGCTGACTATGTAAAAAACATGATCACGGGTGCGGCACAGATGGACGGAGCAATCCTTGTAGTAAGTGCAGCTGATGGACCGATGCCACAAACCAGAGAGCATATTCTATTAGCAAGACAGGTAAACGTACCTTACATCGTAGTGTTTATGAACAAAGTAGACATGGTAGACGATCCAGAGTTGATCGACCTGGTTGAAATGGAATTAAGAGAATTATTAAGCAAATATGATTTCCCTGGAGATGATATTCCATTCATCAAAGGATCAGCATTAAAAGCAATTGAATCACCAGATTCAACCCGTAACAGCGCTGATGCAAAATGTATTTGGGAATTAATGGACGCAGTAGATTCATACATCCCAATGCCAGAGCGTCAGGTGGATAAACCATTCTTGATGCCAGTAGAAGACGTATTCAGCATCACCGGTCGTGGAACAGTAGGAACAGGCCGTGTAGAGCGTGGACGAGTAAAAGTTGGAGAAGAAGTAGAAGTAGTTGGAATGGGCGACGAGACACGTAAAACAACAGTAACGGGCGTAGAGATGTTCCGTAAGTTGTTAGACGAAGGACAAGCTGGAGACAACGTAGGCTTATTGTTAAGAGGTATTGAGAAAGAAGATTTAAAGCGTGGCCAAGTACTAGCAAAAATCGGAAGCATCAAACCACACAAAAAGTTTAAAGCTGAAGTGTATGTATTGAAAAAAGAAGAAGGTGGAAGACATACTCCGTTCTTCAAAGGATACAGACCGCAGTTTTACATCCGTACGACAGACGTAACCGGCGCGGTAATCCTACCTGAAAACGTAGAGATGGTAATGCCTGGCGATAACATTAGCTTAGAAGTTGAATTGATTGTACCGGTAGCATGTGAGGAAGGTTTACGCTTCGCGATTCGTGAAGGTGGCCGTACCGTAGGTGCCGGTGTTGTAACAAAAATTATTGAATAAGCCTTCTTTTTTAGAAGCTCTTTCAAAACAGATTCCTCCCCATCTTATTTTAGATCGGGAGGAATTTTTGTTTCAGTACGCCTCTGATACCTCGGCGGCTGTTGGGGTGGCCCCGGTTGCGGTGGTTTGTCCTGAGGAAGAGTCTCAGGTTCGAGAGTGTTTGTTGTTGGCAGAAGATTATGGGGTTGGGATTGTGTCTCGCGGTGCAGGAACGGGAACCACTGGCGGAGCTGTTTCTCTTGGATCATCTTTGGTTCTTTCATTTGAAAACTATAATCGTATTTTAGATATAGATGTGGACAACCGGGTAGCTGTTGTTCAACCCGGGGTTATTACCGGTGAGCTTCAAAAAGCCGTTGAAAAACTGGGACTGTTTTATCCTCCTGATCCAGCGAGTTTGGATATCTGCACACTGGGAGGAAACATCGCCGAAAATGCGGGTGGGCCAAGGGCTTTGAAATATGGGGTGACTCGGGACTATGTTTTAGGTCTTAAAGGATTCTGGGCTGACGGAACACCGTTTACACTTGGCGGAAAACAACATAAAAACGTGGCCGGATACGATTTGATTTCCTTACTTGTCGGTAGTGAAGGCACTTTGGCTGTTATTACGGAAATAACGCTTAAGCTGATTCCTCTGCCCAGGTTTCAAGTCGATATCTATGCCGAATTTAGCACCTTGCCTCAGGCTTTGGATACCCTGACATCCGTTTGTACCTCCGGTGTATCACCGGCCTTGGCGGAATTTATGGATCCATTTTGTATAGAGGCTGCTCATCATTATTTAAAACAGCCTTCTGCACCGGCCTTTTTTTCGCTTATCTTTCAGGTTGATGGATTTTCAGAAGACACTGTAAAAAAACAGGTTGAAGTCATAATCGAGCATTGTAAGCGTCATAAAGCAGTTTCTTTTAAGTCTGCGGGTTCTGACACTGAAAAAAATAAATTATGGGAAATAAGACGGTGTTTATCACTGGCTTTAAAAGCTTACGCCAAACATAAAGTGTCTCACGATATTGTGGTTCCTCCTTCTTCGATATCCAGCTATCTGGAAACCATAAAAACGTGGTCAACACAGGATTGCCGTTTGTTGGGTTATGGCCATCTTGGTGATGGGAACATTCATGTGAATATTTTAAATATGGGATTGAGCTTCGAAGCGTGGCAGGAAAAAGAGCCTGAGTTATCCAAAAAAGTGTTAAAACTGGCTGTTGATCTTGGCGGCACAATCACCGGAGAACATGGTATCGGTTTAACAAAAAAACACTATCTGTCTTATGTGGCATCGCCAAAAGAGTTACAGCTTTATAAAGCCATCAAGCAGGCTTTTGATCCGAAAAACCGATTAAATCCGGGCAAAATAATCGATTAATTGATTAATTAAGGTCATGGCCTTTTCTGTCCATTCTTCATCTTCCATAAGATCGGGATGTTCCCAATCGATTTCGGGTAGAAGAATCAGGCGACCTTTTCCCATTTTTAGCACACCTGCAACAGGTTTTTCCATTTGTTTGCTTAATCCGAGTATTTCTGAAAACGTTCCATCAAATACAGCAGAATATTGAAGATAAGGAGACAATAGTTTCCAGACCGGAAGCCATGGTTCGCTGTTTGTCAGCTGAATATCTTTTCCATGTCCTTCAAGCAAAGCTGGAACCGTAGACGGTAAAAATTCAAAATTGTGGCAAGGTCTTTCAAAGTAAAAATCCTGCTCAAATCGATTCATAAAAACAATAATTGTTCGACCTCCACTGACAGCAATCCCGATTTCTTTTTTCCACTCCTGTGCGATATCAGACATCACATCTACGTCAGGACGCAAGGGAATAGGGTTAATAATCGTAACGGGGTAGGGATGTAGCGGAACAGCCCCAAATTCATAGGTAATGGTCAGGGTTGGGATTCCAGGTAACGGAACCCCAACAGTTACAACCTGATTCAAGATTTCATACTTTCTTTAATCAGATTTAAAGCGGATCCTGCTTTAAACCAGCTGATTTGTGCCTCATTGTAGGTATGATTCAGCTCAATGGTTTCAGTTTTATCATCACTGTGATGAATAACAAGGGATAATACTTTTCCAGGTGTAAAGTCTTCAAGTCCGATAATATCAAAGGTATCGTCTTCCTGAATTTTGTTCCAATCGTCTTTATTTTTGAAGGTTAAAGCCAGAATGCCTTGTTTTTTGAGGTTGGATTCATGAATTCTTGCAAAGGATTTTACCAAAACCGCACGTGCACCCAGATGCCGAGGCTCCATGGCTGCATGCTCACGTGATGATCCTTCGCCGTAGTTTTCATCACCTACAATCAAAGTTCCAATTCCTTTTGATTTATAAGTCCGTGCAGAATCAGGAACAGGTGAATAAACACCACCTAATTCATGATTTTTTACACTGTTGGTTTTACCGTTAAAGGCATTGGTTGCGCCAATTAACAGATTGTTGGAGATATTATCCAGATGCCCTCTGTATTTTAACCAGGGGCCGGCCATGGAAATATGATCGGTTGTACATTTGCCCTGAACTTTGATTAACAGGCGTAATCCTTTGATATTCGTGCCTTCCCATTTTGGGAAATTTGCCAATAATTGAAGACGTTTGGAGTCTGGAGCGACATTAACGGTGATGTTACTGCCATCTTCCGCAGGTGCCTGATAGCCTAAATCTTCCGCATAGAATCCTTTGGAAGGAAGTTCCAGACCGTCTGGCGGAGACAGTTTTACGGCTTCTCCCTTTTCATTGATCAACGTATCTGTGTTTGGGTTAAAGGCTAAATTTCCTGATAAAACAAACGCTGTAACCAGTTCAGGAGAGGCTACAAACGCATGTGTATTTGGATTACCGTCGTTACGTTTTGCAAAGTTTCTATTAAATGAGGTGATGATACTGTTTTTGGGTTCCGCCTCCACACCATGGCGTTTCCACTGCCCGATACAAGGCCCGCAGGCATTGGCTAAAACAACACCTCCGATAGATTCAAACAAGGCTAACTGCCCATCCCGTTCAATCGTAGCGCGAATCTGCTCGGAGCCCGGAGTGATGGTAAATTCTGCTTTCGCTTTTAACTGTTTTTCTTTGGCTTGTCTGGCTAGAGACGCTGAACGATCTAAATCTTCATACGATGAATTTGTACATGATCCGATAAGTCCAACACTTAATGTGGCTGGGTATCCGTTATCCTGAAGAGCTTTTGCAAACTGGGACAAAGGCCAGGCTTTATCTGGTGTGAATGGCCCGTTGATATGAGGCTCAAGTGTGTTTAAATCAATTTCTATAACCTGATCAAAATATAAGGACGGATTTTGATAAACTTCAGCATCGCCGGTTAAATGAGGTGCATATTGTTCAGCCAACCTTGCAACATCTGCACGACCGGTTGCTTCAAGATAGCGTGTCATGGAGGCATCAAATCCAAAAATAGAGGTTGTTGCTCCAATTTCAGCACCCATGTTGCAGATGGTTCCTTTTCCGGTACAGGACAGGCTTTCAGCGCCTTCTCCAAAGTATTCCAGAATGGCTCCGGTGCCTCCTGAAACGGTTAAAATTCCGGCTACTTTTAAAATAACATCCTTTGCCGATGTCCAACCGGATAGTTTCCCTGTCAGTTTTACGCCGATAAGTTTTGGAAATTTTAATTCCCATGGTAATCCAGCCATAACATCCACAGCATCGGCTCCGCCAACACCAATGGCAATCATGCCCAATCCTCCTGCATTTACCGTATGCGAATCTGTTCCAATCATCATACCGCCCGGAAACGCATAATTTTCCAGAATAACCTGATGGATAATTCCAGCGCCCGGTTTCCAGAATCCAATTCCATATTTATTGGAAATAGACTCAAGAAAATCATACACTTCTTTGTTATCAGCATGTGCTTTTTCAAGGTCATCTTTTGCCCCGACTTCAGCCTGAATCAAGTGGTCACAATGAACCGTAGATGGAACGGCAACCTTTTTTCTTCCAGCCTGCATAAATTGAAGCAAAGCCATTTGTGCTGTGGCGTCCTGCATGGCAACACGGTCAGGATTAAAATCCACATAATCCTTACCTCTATTAAACGGCGTATCAGGACAGGGGGACTCCAGATGGGAATACAGAATTTTTTCCGTAAGGGTTAGTGGTTTTTTGATATGCTTTCTGACGGAAGAGAGGATGTTGTCACGGTTTTTGTAAAAATTGGATATAAACTCAAAATCGAAGGTCATAGTTGTGGGTTCCTTAAGGGGTTTCGTTTTTGAAATGTACCTGATTATCATACACATTTTACATCATTTGTGCTATAAAAAAGTTAATGACTTCCAGTAAGCCGTCTTTACCTATGATCTGGTTTTTAGCTGCAAGGCCTAAAACATTATTTGCCGGTCTTTGTCCGGTAGTGATTGCCTCTGTTCTGGCTGTAAAACATGGCGTTTTTCACTGGCCAGCTGCACTGGCGTCCCTGGCTGTTGCTCTTCTGATTCAAATCGCCACTAATTTCGCCAATGATTATTTTGATTTTAAAAAAGGTGCTGATACCGAAACCCGCCTTGGCCCAACCCGGGCAACTCAGGCAGGGTGGGTGAAGCCAGCTCATATGAAGTGGGCGTTTATTGTCGTGTTTGCTTTAGCTGTTTTAATTGGATTATGGGTGGTTTATGCAAGAGCCGGCTGGCTATTATTGGTGTTGGGATTATTATCGGTTTTATGTGGTGTTTTATATACGGGCGGACCGTTTCCTTTGGCTTACCTGGGATTGGGAGAAGTCTTTGTTTTGATTTTCTTCGGCCCTGTTGCTGTGATGGGAACCTATTATGCTCAGGCACTAACCTGGAACACCGATGGTTTTTGGATGGGTATTGCGGCTGGATTATTTTCTGTAGGTATTATTGCCGTAAATAATCTAAGGGATTGTGATCAGGATAAAGAGGCTGGAAAACGCACTCTTGCCGTAAAATTTGGAAAAACCTTTATCAAATTTTTGTATGTATTTGCCATAGATTTTGCCTGTTTACTACCGGGTTTTATTTTAGGAGAACGCTATCCGTGGGCATGGGTCACCACCTTAACCCTCATTCTGGCATTGCCTGTTATTCGAATGGTCTACACAAAAACAGGAAAAGACTTAAATCAGGCACTGGCTGAAACCGGAAAACTATTAGCTGTCTTTACGATTTTATTTGCCTTGAGTTTATTAATTTTACGATGAAAAAAGTACTTTCCGTATCAATGTCTGTACTATCAGAAGCTGGTTTATCTCGTATAAAAACATTGCTACATAATCCAGCTGATTTTGATGCGCAGCTGGCAACAACCTACATCCCTTTAGCCAGATGGATTTTAGCTGCGAAACAGAAAAACCATGCTGATCAGACCTTTATTGTAGGCATTAATGGCGGACAAGGATCCGGCAAAACGACAACCACAGAGATATTAAAAGTGATTTTTAAGGAATGGGGATATAACACCGCCGGTTTTTCTATCGATGATTTATATAAAAGCTACGCAGACAGACAGGCTTATGCGGCTCAGCATCACCCGCTTTTTGCCTCCAGAGGCGTGCCGGGAACCCATGATATCGAGCTTGGTATCGAATTGTTTGACCAGCTAAGAGCTGCTGGTAAAACAGATACCGTAGCTATTCCAACGTTTGATAAAAGCCTGGCTTCAGGCAAAGGAGATCGCTGCGCTGAAGACCGCTGGATGAAAATAACCGGCCCAGTTGATATTGTCTTGTTTGAAGGCTGGTGCGTTGGCGCAAAACCGTTATCTGAGTCAGAGATACTCTCTCATCCTAACACCCGTGAATTGACCGAAGATACCGATGGAACATGGCGCAAAGCCTGGAATAAAGAACTTGCGGGCCCTTATGCTAAATGTTTTGGCCTTTTGGATCATTTAATTATGTTAAAAGTTCCCTCCATGGACACTGTGTTTAGAAACCGGGAAGAGCAGGAGGAACGCCTTCGTCAAAGTGCATTGGCATTGCCTCAGGATCAACGGCAAGGTCGAAGTGGTATGACAAAAGAACAGATTGTGTCGTTTGTTCAGTTATTCCAGCGTCTCACTGAACATATGCTTGGAACCATGCCTGTTTTTGCCAATCTTACGCTTCAGATTGACGATAACCACCGTAATAAAACCGCTATACCGCAGCTGTAATTTTTTTAAAGATGCCTAGCTGAAGGGCTCGTTGGATACTGTGTTTTAGCAGTGTTTTATTAAAGGGTTTTAACACATAATCCGTTGCTCCATCTGTAATGGTTGCGGCTAAAAGTCCAAAATCACTATGTGCTGTTAACATGATAATTTCAGTGAAAGGGTACTGTTTTTTAAGCTCTTTTACAGCTTCTGTTCCTCTTTTTTCAGGTAAGGTGATATCCAGCAAAATCAAATCAATCGATGTCTCTTTTAATATTTCAAAAGCCTGATGTACCGTTTCAGCTTCTTTAATGGTAAAGCTTGGGGAAAATAAATTGATCAGTTTTTCCCTGAAATCGCGTTCATCATCCACAATCAAAATCGTAAAGTCTTTACTGCTTTTTTGTGAAGCTGTTTCCAATGCTTTGCTGATACTGTCTTTGTTTGAAAGCTCATTTGGGAAACAGCTTGAAATAGCCTCAATAGTGAGAGGTATGCCTGTTTCAGCCTGTTGAACAGACAGCTCGAGATACCGCTGTATAGCCTCTCTAAGTGCATTATTATATTTTAGATCTTTAACGGAATAGTGAACGGCTTTTCTTGCATAAATTGTATGCTCTACAGCTTTGTTTAAGAACCATAACAGCTCGATTTGTGGTGCTGGAAATTGTATGAACTGGCTGGCCCCGGCTTTGATCAATTCCAAAGAATATGGCAGCGTGGATGCCGTCAGTAAGTGTGATGTTACTCCCAGGATAATCGATACCAGTGGATCTTTTTTTCGAATCTCCTTAATCAAGGTTAACGCATCACAAGATTGCAACGGGTTCATTTCAATATCAATAATGACGGCAGACGGTTCGTCCCAAAGCCATTCCAGAACGTCATCCTTACTGTTTGTCCAATGAAACTGGAAAGTTGGAAGCGTCTGAAAATGGTGATCAAAATTTTTATCTGAAATTAATAAAATAGCTGTCATTATTCGATCTCGTGATCCGGGTAATCCTCAAATTTATAAATGCGTTCCATGTGCTTGATTAAGGTGTTTAAAGAGAATAATAGCATTTTTTCTTCGTAGGATGCTTTCATTTTAAGTTGTAAATCAGCCATA
>CAZFCP010000002.1:8446-25993 GCA_964517775.1 uncultured Candidatus Marinamargulisbacteria bacterium
AAGGATGCCATCCAGGGCCAATTGACCCATCTGCAATTTGATTAATTCCATCTTCAAAAGTTCTTAATTTAGTTCTTATTGCTTTCATTTTAAGTTGTAAATCAGCCATATCAAAGGGTTTTACAAAAAAATCGCTGGCGCCACGCTTGAAACATCTCACAATCAGGCTGCAGGTATTATAAGCAGATAACACCATAATATCATTTTGAGGGTTTATTGTTTTTAGTTCTCCAACCAGTATATCACCTTGCATTTTGGGTAAGCCAATATCAATTAAGATGGTATCAAACGACTCTTTTTGGGCTAAAGCGATGGCATCTTCGGCGTTCAGTACGGATGTGACCTCAAAATAATCAAAGGATTTTTGAAAAATGTCTTGTAAATCGGGTTCATCTTCAACACAAAGCAACTTTGGTTTTGTTTTTGGAAGTAAAGACAGCAGGTCATTGTTATAAAAAGCATCGGCAATCTGTTCAGGAGTAAACTGTGTTTGATCCATATGAGGAAAATAGTTTAAAACCTCGTCACGTTTTACAGAGCGATCTTCTCCAAGAGATGTTTTACGAATATCCACAAATAATTTAAAGGAATCTATAACCGTTTTGGTGTTGTCTTTAACCATTTTTTCGGTTTCCATTTGCAGCATGGCAACATGAGAGCCTCGTTTTTTTGCTCGTTCAAATGCAGCGGCTGTATCAAACGTAAGATCTGTTGCATAAATCAGATCGTAAGTTCCCGATTTTACACAGTCGATAATCAGGTCATTTCCTGTAGAGTTGCTGATGATGCCAATAATATAAGGCGAGCAAACATCGGTTGCTTTTTTAACCCAGTCTGGTGCATGACAATCTTTAATATCCAGATCAAAAAAAATGACGTTAACTTCCTGTGTTTCAAGTAAAGAAACGGTGTCAGATGCTGACTTTGACCATTGAACCCGGTAAGCGCCCTGTGATTCTACATTTCGTCTGCAAATCTCCCACCAGTCTGGATTTTCGGTGATGACAAGAACAATTTTATCCAGAACATTTGAAAACGTAGTCATCAGAGTTTGGCATAGGCTGATGCGGTAAAGCCTACTTTAAATCCGAGATGGTCGTATAGTTTGTGAGGAAATCCTCCAAATTCTGTGGCTAGAGCGTGTATTGTGCAGTGTCGTTTTTGTGTGATGTGAAGCGCATAGTGCATGGCGAGTTTGCCAAATCCCTGGCCTCGAACGGATTGAAGGGTTCCGACATTGGAAATATATCCGATCTGGTTGTAAATGCTAATGGTTCCCACACCGCATGCCGTGCTGGTTTTAGGATCAGTGACAATAAAATAAATCAGATTTTTAGACTGTTGATTATGCAGCCAGGCATCTTTTGTGACGTCCAGATAGGCGTGAAGTTCGCCGTAAGGATTTTGAGGATCTTTTTCACGGTAACATTGATCCATGACGGTACAGAACAGGTTTAAATCATCGCTGTTTTCAACAAGTCTTATTGAAGGTTCAAACGTTGCATCAGAAAATTGAGGTGGACTATCGTGGAACATCCAGGCATCTTTAAAAACGAATTTGTATCTGTTTTTTAGCAGTGTCTCTGAAAAATCCTGAAAAAGGGGATCATCTAAAAAATAAAGCGCAGGTACCCGATTATAGGTTTTTAAAATAGCTTCAGTTTCATTTAAATGTTCTGGTGATAATGGCTGGTTTATTAAAAAATGATTCCAGTATTCAGACGGTTCTTTTTCACAATAGCCAAGCGTACCAAACGAGTAATCTTTAACCTCGTTAAAAACAACTCCATGCTGGAGGTGAAAATAATGCTTTAAAAAGTCTTGAGGATTCATGTATACTTCATGTTTACCATGATATTTTCAAAACGGCTAGTCGTATCTCTGTGTTTAATTGGTGTTGGCCTGTTATTTTTGCTATCCAATTTAGGTTGGGTTGTTTTAAGTTGGGAATGGCTAAGCTACTGGCCTGCTTTGTTGATGTTTTGGGGCCTGGACTTGTTTTTAAGATCGCTGTTTACGACAGAGTCTCAGCACACCGTTTAACCATTTGTACGTTGTGATGGTGCCCGGATCGGATACCAATAACATGGGCCTGGATGCGTTGCCCGAGGATGCAAAAATCACCGATCATATCCAATAATTTATGCCGGGCCAGTTCGTTATCAAAGCGTAATGGGTTCATATAGTCTGTTTCACCAATAACAATGGCATTATCCAGACTTCCGCCAAGTGCCAGTCCTTTCGATCGTAACACTTCAATTTCCTTTAAAAATCCATACGTCCTCGCCGAGGCAATATCCTGTTCATAATCCCCCTGATTTTCCGAAAAAAAAGCAACTTGTGTTCCGATAAAGTGATCGGGATATTCCAGTATATAGGTCCATTGAGGTGTCTCTGATGGAAGCACCAGTATTTCGGCCTGATTGTCCCGGAAATATAAAGGTGTTTCCGGTTTGAATAATTTTTTAGGTGAAGTTTGATCCAGGAGATCGTGTTTGAGAGCTGCCGTAAAAATGGCGGAGCTGCCGTCTAAAATAGGCATTTCTTCCTGATCGGTGTGGATGTCTAGGTTATCGATTCCAAGCCCATATAAGGCAGATAGAAGATGCTCTGGTGTTTTGATGCAAATGGACTCTTTGTTTTGGAGGCAGGTTGCGCGGTTTGTTTCTCCGCAAAAAGCAGGGAGCGCCGGGATAACGTGGCCGTTGTAATGAAATCGAATTCCTGAATTTTCAGGAGCAGGTTGTAACGTGATGGTCGCCGTTTGCCCCGAATGAATGCCAACGCCTGAAAAAGTATGGTTTTTTTTGAGGGTTTTTTGCAACATCTTTACGATTGTTTTGGAACCTTAAATAGCAATAATAAGGCTACAGCTGCAATGGTAACCGCATAAATGGTGTAACAAAATGATGGAGAAACCGCAAAGAAAGAGAAGGCCAGTAACGGCCCGAAAACTCTGCTCAAGCTTCCGATACCTTCATATACACCAAGTACGCTACCCTGATTTTCGGACGATGTCTGCGTGGATAAAAGACTTGGTAAATAAGCGCCGACAACGCCCATGCCAAGCGCCATCATCCCAATACCAAACAACAGCGTGGTGATATGCTGGGATGCGGCTAAAAGCGAATAACCTGTAGCTGTGATAGCCAGACCGGTAAATAGTGTTCGTTTGATAGGAAGTGATTTTTTTCTGGTGATATACCCCTGAACAACCAAAGTCATAAGTCCGGCATATACAAACAGCCAGCTGTTTTGAACTGTATTAAATCCAAAATTATGATGTGTAAATACCGAGAAACTGGTTTCAAATCCTGAAAAACTCAACATGAAAAGCAGCTGAATCAAACAAATCACAATAACAATCGATGAGGTTAACTGCTTTAAACCTGAAAATAAGGAATGAGAGGCTGGCACTGTTTTTTGCCTGGATTCAGGTTCTTTCAAAAAGATAGCGGTTAGGAAAAAAGCCAAAAGAGAGCAGCTTCCTGCGGTTAATGCGGCCAGTTGCTGCCCGTTTTCAAACGCATATAAAAAACCTCCGATTGCTGGGCCAAGAATAAAACCCAACCCGAAGGCTATCCCAATAACCGCCATGCCTTTTGGCCTGTTTTCCGGGGTGGTAATATCGGCGACATAGGCTCTTGCAATAGAAATATTTCCACCTGTAAATCCATCAATAAGTCTTGATAGTAAAAACAACCCGTAAGAGTTCGATATCGCCAGAACCCCATATCCAATCACAGTGCCTATTTTGCTAAGCATTAAAATCGGTTTTCTTCCGTATTTGTCCGATAGTGCCCCTAAAAAGGGTGCTGCAATGAACTGTGCTGCCGAATAAGCCGCCATCAAAATGCCAAGCCAGAAACTGGATACATTAAATTTTAAAGCCAGCTGGGGAAGAACCGGGATAATCAACCCAAATCCAATTAATTCCGTAGCTACAACAACAAATAATACAAATAAAGATCGTTTTAGATTCATAAGTGAGGCTCAATATCATCCAGAATTTTTTTATCACTAAAAAATTCAGATAAATCCGATACAACATGTGCGAATGCTTCGTACAATACAATACGTTCATCAAACAATACTTCAAGCGGTCTGTCGTTTAGGCCTACAATGCCTCGTGTTTGAAGATTTGGAATGCGTTTTAAAATATGGGGGAGGGTATCTTTGAGGTAAACAACAAGGGAAACCGAACGTAAAAACTCCATAGCTTCTTTATGGTAAACCGCACTTCCACCTGTGGCAATTACGGTGGGTTTGATTAAATCCAGATTCAAAATAGTTCGGCCTTCAAGATCGATAAAGGAGTCATCTCCATGAAGGGAAATATAATCCTGTAACGCTGACGGAATATTTTTCTGGATTTCAGAATCTACGTCCAGGAAGTTCATATCCAGTTTTTTTGCCAGTTTTCGTCCAAGCGTGCTTTTCCCGACACCGGGCATCCCGATAAACGTAATGTGTTTATGTTTACGTTGTTCTTGAGTATTTAAAGTCATAGGGCTTAATATAACATAGATTTATTTTTAGTTTGAAGGAGGATTCATGATGAGATTTGTTACTACCGAACATGCTCCGAAAGCATTGGGGCATTATTCACAGGCTGTTATCCATGAAAATACGGTGTATGTGTCAGGCCAGCTGCCATTGGATCCTTATGACGACTCCAAACCGTTAGGAACTGTTGCCGAGCAGACATTACGCACGCTTCAGAATATCGATGCTATTTTAATTGCGGCTGGATCATCAAAAGATAAGGTCTTAAAAGCAACGATTTATATTACGGATATTGCGATCTGGGCAACGGTAAATGAGGTTTACGGCCAGTTTTTTGGGGAGCATAAACCAGCCAGAGCTGCTGTTCCAGTAAAAGATCTGCCAAAAGGCTGTCAGCTTGAGATTGAGGTTGTTGCTGCTGTGGTATAATTTGAAGACTAGTATTCAGACTCTGAAAGAATCTCTTTATGAACGTACTCCTTGTTGTAGATAATCCGCTAACCTGGCCTCTCGATATACCTGGCGTAAAGGTGATGTCTTCAAAAGAATATTTAAACACTCACACCTGGGGACATTCCAAGCGGTTGCATGTGTTTAATTTGTGCTATTCCTACAAATATCAAAGCAAAGGCTATTATGTGTCACTTTTGGCTGCTGCCAGAGGCCATATTCCTGTTCCCAGTTTGTCTTCCATTTTGGATATGCGGTCTACGGCCGTTGTTAAAATTGTGTCTCAGGAGCTTCAGGAAAAAATTGATAAACGGCTTGCTGATCTGGAATCAGATATTTTGGATTTGAATATTTATTTTGGCAAAACCGTGGATAAACACTATGAAAAACTGGGTCTTGCCTTATTTAACGTATTTCAGGCTCCGCTTTTACAGGCGTCTTTTGTAAAAAAAGAGTCGTGGATGCTGTCTTCCATTGCGCCTATGCACGCAGCAGATATTCCTGAACATGAACGGGATTATGTAGAGCTTTTTGCAAAGGCTTATTTTGAACGGTCGGGAATAAAACGCTCTAAACCGAAACATCCCCGATATGAAATTGCGGTGTTGATAGATCCCGAACAGGACTGTCCGCCGTCAAATGAAAAAGCGTTGCAGAAGTTTCAGGATATCGCCGATGAAATGGATATGGATATGACCTTCATCACGAAGGATGATTATTCACGGTTATCCGAATTTGACGCTCTGTTTATACGGGAAACCACCGGAGTAAACCATTACACGTTTCGCTTCGCACAGCGGGCTGAAGCGTCTGGCCTTGTGGTGCTGGATGATCCTCAGTCCATTTTAAAATGTGCCAACAAGGTATACCTTGCCGAATTGCTTCAGCAGCATCGGCTTCCCTGCCCAAAATCGCTTATCATTCACAAAGAAAACATCGACGAGGTGACCCAAAAACTGGGTTTCCCCTGCGTCTTAAAACAACCGGATGGCTCCTTTTCCAAAGGCGTTGTCAAAGTGCATTCCGAAGACGAATTGCAGACGAAATGCCTCGATTTATTAGCCGAATCCGAACTGATCGTAGCACAGGAATTTTTACCAACCTCGTTTGACTGGCGAATAGGCATGCTGGATGGAAAACCGCTTTTTGCCTGCAAATATTTTATGGCAGATAATCACTGGCAGATTTTAAACTGGAAGAAAAAAGGAATGGATCGCTACGGTCGTTTTGAAACCTTTGCTTTGGAAGATGTCCCTCCTGCAGTTTTGGACACAGCCATTCGTGTAACACGGTGGTTTGGAACCGGATTATACGGCGTTGATATCAAACATATCCATGATAAAGCCTACGTTATTGAGGTAAACGACAACCCTAATATCGATGCCGGAGTTGAAGACAGTATTGCTAAAGATGAGTTATATAGAAAAATTTTGGGATATTTTTTAAGTAAGTTGGAGTCTTAGGGGTACGACAAGTTTTGAGTGAAGTAAGTCTTGAAAATAATGAGGATAGCTTGAAAAAGAATGAAGCTGAAATTAATTAGAAGAAATCCTGCCTATACCCTAAGTTCTACATTCAATCCCTCCAGGTCAAAAGGGGTAAAAGACCTGAAGGAATTGAGTATAAAACTTCTTCTCGTTCACCTCTTAAGCCAAAGGGGGAAGACTTAAGAGGATTTGAGAAAGCTCTGAGAGCTTTAAACCCTCAGAACATTTTGTTGTTTCTAATCACTTATCGAAAAGGTTTTTTTTAAATTGCAGCGAATTTTATCGATATATTTATGAGGCTAAGGTTTTGAAAATCCCAGAATTAGAATCTTATGTGAAGCGTAAAGACGTTATAGGCTTTTTACGGCAGTACCTGCGTTTGAGCGTGGAAGGCCGTTCTTTAGAGCTTCCAGCGTCCCTGGATGTGGCTGATGCAAAGCAGCGCTGGCTTGAGATTTTGCCCGGTGTTGTAAACGGTTTTTCAGCCGAATTTGTAACAAAATTATCTCAATACTGGTTTTTGCTGATTAAAAAACAAGGCCGTATGGAAGATGACAGCTTTGCCAAAGATCTGTTGGATATCGTGTATAACAATCCTCAATCGGTGTATAAGACAGAAATAAAATCAGAATCAAAGCCTGTTCAGCCAAAGCCATCTGAACCTGTACAAACAGCTCAAACGCCGCTGACCAAAGAGGGGATTTTGCACACATCCAAACTCTATGTTCAACGAGAAGATGCCGACAGCTTTTTAATCACTTATTTATCTTTTGTTTTACTGGATATCAAACCTCAGCTGCCTTTAAGTACGGTTCACGATGTCATTTCCACACAATGGGAAGGCATTATTGCGAGAGAGCTGAAATGCTCGGCTTCTCCTGTATTTTTACTCAAAGCCTCCTCAACCTGGTTTTATGTGGTGCATTTAAAAGGCCTTCCAACCACACTGGAAAAGACCCGGGAAATCTACGACTATCTTGTTTCTCGCCGAAAAGTATCCCCGATTGATCCCTCTAAACGACAACGCCCCACTCAGACGTTTTGGCAAAAGTGGTTTAGGTAACAGCGTATTGGTGAATAGATAGATAAACTTCCAGGAAAGGGTACCTCTTATGTCACTTCAAAAAAACAGCAGCTATGATACTGATTCACTTACCGAAGCCTATTTTACAGCACTTGCAACCTTAAAAGATCGGTATACGCCTGATGGCATCCAGGCTGGAAAAAGTCATTTTTCAGATTTATGGATTCGAGACAGCTGCTTTGCATCACTTGGATGTTTAGCCATTGGTGATTATGAAATCGTTAAAAAAAATATTCTGACTATGCTGAATTATCAGTCTCCTGAAGGTCAGATTCCGTTACGAGTCGGACAGAAATGGATGTTGTTAAAATTTCTTGGATTTGACGCCAAAACACCAAAAGCCCGTTTCAGAGAAGATAAGGAAATTTCCACGCCTACAGACAGTAACTCGCTGTTACTTATGATTGTAGAAAAATATATTCAGCTGACAGATGACAAGCCTTTTGTATTAAAGACCTTCGATAAGCTCAAGAAAGCCGTAGAGTGGAATTTTACCCGAGATAGCAACCACGATTTATTAATGGAAGAAGGTTATTACGCCGGATGGGCCGACAGCCTAAAGAAAAAAGGAACTGTTTTATACACTAATGTACTGCATTTTAAAGCCGTAAGTAGCTTTGCCTATTGTTGTGAGTATCTGGGAAAAACCGCAGAGGCCGACCATTATCGTTATCTGGCCAGCTGTATTCAGGACACCATTAACAGACTTTTTTGGAATGGACATTATTTTATTGACTGGATTGGAAACGATGGGAAAAAGTTCAATTATTTTTCTACTGATGGCAATGTTCTGGCTATTATTTTCGGCTGTGCTAATGACAATCAGGCGCGATCTATTCAGGCTCATGTTCATCAAAATGGCTTAGACGAGGGATTTAGCACCTACAGCGTTCATCCCCGTTACGAGCGCAAACACATTTATTCGCTGTTTTTACCGATAGGGATGGGTGACTATCACAACGGACTGCAATGGCTGTGGATAGGTTGCGTAGATGCTGCCTCCAAACATGCCGTAGGTCTAACAGACGAAGCCTATGCACTGATGTCCCGAATTGCCAAAAAAATTGTCGAGCATGGGGGTGTCTATGAGGTTTATCATGAAGGAAATCCTGTAAAACGTCTTTTTTATAAGAGTGAACAATGGTTTGCCTGGTCAGCCGGACTTTTTGTTTGGGCTTGTCATCAAATTGGATTTGAACCTAAAATGAGCTAAGATAGAGATACACTCTGTTTTTTGAAGACAGCTCATTTTTAAAAATCCAAAACCTGTTGGAGAACCCTTATGAAAATCGTTATCGCCTCAGAAGCCTATTATCCTCTTATTGACGGAGGAGCCGTAGCTGAACATCACCTGGCTTTGGAACTACATAAACGTGGCCATGAGGTTCATATTCTTGCCCCTTCCGAAGGGTGGAAAGGCGGAAAAGAACCTGATGAAGGTACGATGATTCACCGTCTGGCTTCCATGCCCATTCCCTTTGTAAAAAACGACCATCGTCTGGCTATTTGGCCAAAGCGTGAAATCTACTCGATTTTAGATAGCATCAAACCCGATGTTATCCATATTCACAATCCGTTCCCAATTGGAAAAGCAACCCTGGCGTATTGCCATGATAGAAAAGTTCCTATTGTTGCAACCA
Organism: uncultured Candidatus Marinamargulisbacteria bacterium; assembly: GCA_964517775.1. Taxonomy (GTDB): domain Bacteria; phylum Margulisbacteria; class Marinamargulisbacteria; order SXXA01; family JAHFDB01; genus CAZFCP01. The sequence continues at coordinate 17,614 of CAZFCP010000002.1, forward strand.
ATCACTGGCTGCCTGAAAACATCACAACCTTTATGGCTAAATTCAGATTTTTGAACAATATGCAGTTTTTGGTAGATATGAACTGGAAATTTATCAGCACCTTTCATAACGCTTGTGATTTCGTTACATCTCCAACTCAAACCGCTATCGATTTAATGACTAAAAACGGATTAACTGCGCCTCATCGCCCGGTTTCAAATGGTGTGAGTTTGCAGCATTTTAATCCTCAAAAAGACGCAACGCCTTTAAAAAATCGTTTGAATTTACCTGAAAAACCCATAGCGTTATACGCTGGACGCCTTAGCGGTGAGAAACATGTGGACGTATTTGTTCGTTCCATGCCTGCCGTATTAAAAAATCATGATGTTCACTTTGTTATCGGTGGAAGCGGACGTGAAAAAGAACCGCTTCAAAATCTGGTGGCTGCTTTGGGAATTGAAAAACACGTGACATTCCCTGGATTTTTGCCTGAAGAAGAGCTTCCATTGCTCTATCGTTGTGCCGATCTTTTTGTCATGCCATCGATATGCGAACTTCAAAGCATCACCACCTTAGAAGCCATGGCCAGTGGTCTTCCTGTTATCGCTGCCGATAAATATGCGTTGCCAGAACTTGTTCATCATGGAGAAAACGGCTACCTGTTTGAACCTATGAACGAACAGCAATTATCCGGGTTTTTAGCGGAATTATTATCTGATGAAACCAAACGGAAAAAAATGGGTGATGAAAGCTGGGCTATCGTTCAGCGCCACTCTCTTGAAAGTGCCGTTTCCGATTATGAATCCATTTACAACCAGCTGGTAAACGACTAAATGCGCATAGCTTTTTTTACTGATACTTACTCACCTCAAATTAATGGGGTGGTAACCAGTACCTTAACGTTTGTTCGGGAACTGGAAGCCATGGGGCATGATGTATGGGTTATAGGGCCTCAGCTAAAAGAGGCTGAACAGTCTACGGAAAAAGTGTGGCGGTTTAGATCTATGGCGTTTCCCTTCCAAAAAGAGTACCGCATGATTTCCCCACTTTCCCGCCGTTTAAGAGCCTTTAAGGATTTAAATATTGATATTATCCACGCACAAACGCCGTTCTTTATGGGATATCTGGCCCAATATCTGGGCTGGCGCTATTCCATTCCGGTTGTACACACCTATCACACTTTCTGGGATGAATACCTTCACTATTTTCCTGTACTCCCAAAAGGCCTACGCCGAGCTATCAGCCACTTTTTGTTTTCCAAACAGTTTTGTAACCGATGCAGCCATGTTGTGGTGCCTTCTCTCCAAATCCATCAAAAATTACTGGAATACGGTGTAAGAAAGCCTCTAACTCTTATCCCAACCGGCATTGATCCGTCTCCTCACTTTTCTGATGCTGAAAAACAAACCTTTAAACACCGTTTGAATCTGGATTCGTCTAAAAAACATCTTGTGTTTGTCGGTCGTCTGGGGCTGGAAAAAAACCTTTATTTTTTAATTGATGTATTTGAGTTGATTGCCAGACAAAATCCCGATGTTAACCTTGTTTTTGCCGGCGACGGTCCAGAAAAAGATAATTTAAAACGGTATGCAAAAGAGAAAAACATTGAAAATCGATGTGTGTTTCCAGGTTATATATCCCATGCGGATGTATTTTTACTGTACAGCTGTTGCGATATTGTAATTTTCGCCTCAAAAACAGAAACGCAGGGGCTAAGCCTGCTTGAGGGTTTATCTACAGGTAAGCCGGCTGTCTGTGTAAAAGCCATGGGTGTTCAGGATATTTTACATGGAAATAAAGGCGGATTTTTAGTAGAGGAAAACGCTCAGGAATTTGCTGAGTCCTGCCTCAATTTACTGAATAATTCTGATGTTTATTCCCAAAAATCTCAGGAAGCCCTGGATCGTGTTCAGGCCTTTTCATCATCTGAAATGGCAAAACGTTTGGAATCAGTTTATAAATCACTAGTTTAAGGAGACGTTGTTTATGTCAAAATCGTTAGTATCCGTTTCAACTCAGGCTTTGGTTTTATTTTATTTTGAGGATAAAAAACTGTCGAAATCTCTTGAAGAGTGCGACAAAGCGTTAAAAGGTATCTTGTCAGGCTTGAAAAAAGACGGAGGTCTTGAAGGAAAAGAAGGCCGTATCGATGTGATTCATTCAAAAAATGGATTAAAAGCATCGTATCTTCTGGTTGTGGGCTGTGGTAAAAAAGACAGTTTTACACATGAAACGATTCGGAATCTATCTGGTAATATTAGCCGTCGTTTAATCGATTTGCATATCAAAACCGCCTCCTGGCATCTGGATGATTTAACATTAGATCCGGAATCTTTGGGAAAAGCAGTGGCCGAAGGTATCGTAATGGGTGCCTATACCTGCGATGATTATCGTTCCAAATCCGAGAAAAAAGCAGCTCCATCCCATAGCTTTTTAATCACAAAAGAAGCTAAAAAATTTGAAAAAGGCTATGCGTTAGGCCAGGTAGTCGGCGACAGCGTCAACGTTGCCAGAGATCTTGCCAATATGCCCTGTAACTTTTTCACTCCAACAAAAGCTGTTGAAATTGCTAAAAAATCCTTCCCTAAATCATCAGGTGTAACTGTAGAGGTTATTGATGCCAAAAAAGCAAAAGCCTTAGGTATGAATTTGTTTTTAGGTGTTGCACAGGGTTCTCCTGAACAGCCTCCTGCCATGCTTGTTTTACGCTACGAGCCTCTGAAAGGCAAAAAACCTGTAGCACTTGTTGGAAAAGGCGTAACCTTCGACTCTGGCGGGATTTCCATTAAACCCTCTCTAAAAATGAGCGAAATGAAAGGCGACATGAGCGGCGCAGCTGCTGTTATGGCCACCATGATGGCTGTAGCAAGGTTAAAACCTAAAAAGAACATTCTTGCCATTATGGCCTTAACAGAAAATATGCCGTCCGGTGGCGCCTTAAAACCCGGCGATGTTATTACCGGTATGAATGGTAAAACGGTCGAAATCATCAACACAGATGCTGAAGGCCGTTTGGTTCTGGCCGATGCACTTGCGTATGCCGTTAGTCAAAATGCCACTCAACTTATTGATATCGCAACATTAACAGGTGCCTGCAGTATTGCTCTTGGTGATGTAGCTTCCGCAGTTTTAGGTAACGATCAAAAACTGGTAGATTTATTATTGAAAAACAGCCATGAAACCGGCGAAAGACTATGGCAGCTTCCCCTTTATGATGAGTATTTTGATTATATGAAATCTGAAGTTGCGGACATGATTAACGCCTCAGAAACCCGCTTGGCAGGAACCTGTACCGGAGCCATTTTCCTTAAACAATTTGTTAAAGATACGTCCTGGGCTCACTTGGATATTGCCAGCATGATGCACTTTTCAAAAACAAGTGGCTATACCGTAAAAGGGATGTCAGGAGTAGGGGTTAGAAATTTAATCGCCTACGTGTTGTCCTAGATGATAGAACCAGCTTTTTACGCCGGCCTTGTCGTTTTAGCCTGTGTGGCAGGCTTTATCGACAGCATTGCCGGCGGCGGTGGCCTCATTATGATGCCTGCCATGTTGCTTTCAGGACTGCCTGCTCAAATCGCTTTAGGTACTAATAAAATGGTCAGCACCATTGGAACAAGCGTGTCGGTATTCAATTTTGCCAGAAAAGGCAAAGTGATGCCAAAACTGGTACTGGCCGGAATCGTTTTTACGTTTTTAGGGGGCTGGGTAGGTACAAAACTTATTCTCTTGGTTGATCCGGCTCATCTGGGCAAGGTACTGATAGCTCTTCTTCCAATCGGCATGCTCACCATCTTCATCAAAAAGAAAACACAGTTTTCCAAAGATGTTCTAACAAAACACGACTATTTCGTTAAAATCCCCCTTATTTGCTTCGGTCTTGGAATGTACGATGGTTTTTTTGGGCCTGGTGCTGGCAGTTTTCTGGCTTTATCATTTTTTATTTTTTTACATTTGGGATTAGTCGAAGCTACAGCCAATGCCAAAGTCTTTAATTTTTTTTCAAATCTGGCTGCCCTGATCGTTTTTTTCCTGCATAAAAAAGTCTGGGTGATGCTTGGATTGCCTTTGGCGTTTTCAGGAATGGCTGGAAACTACATGGGAAGTCATCTTGCCTTAAAAAATGGTGAAGCTGTCATTAGAAAAGTATTAATTTTAGTGATGTTTTTACTGTTTTTTACATTGATCTGGAAGTTTTTGTTTTAAGCTGAACGGTTAGATAAAACTATAGCTAAAAATGATGGTTTTATGTTAGAATTCTTCCAATTACCATAGGTGACTAAGGAGAATCAGAAATTATGTCGTATTCAGATATTCAATCAATCCTTGGAGAGAAATCACAGTATCTTCTTGGACATTCCTGCTCAACCATTTCAAAAGAATCCCTACATTTACCAGGCCCGGATTGGGTAGATAGAATCTTTGCTCCATCAGACAGAAATATTCGTGTTTTAGGAAACATCCAACGTCTTTTAGGCCACGGTCGTTTAGGTAATACCGGATTTATGTCCATCCTTCCTGTTGATCAGGGCATCGAACATTCCGGCGGTGCATCGTTTGCTCCAAATCCTATTTATTTTGATCCTGAAAATATCGTTAAACTAGCCATCGAAGGTGGATGTAACGGTGTTGCAACAACGCTAGGTGTTCTAGGCAGCGTAGCAAGAAAATATGCACACAAAATTCCATTCATCCTAAAGTTTAACCATAACGAATTTTTATCGTATCCAAACAAATTTGATCAAATCCCTTTTGCTTCTATTGAACAAGCTTATGAAATGGGGTGCGCGGCTGTTGGCGCTACCATTTATTTTGGATCAGACGAAAGTGCGCGTCAGATCGTTGAAGTAAGTCAGGCCTTTGAACGCGCTCACGAACTGGGTATGGCAACCATTCTATGGTGCTACCTAAGAAACAGTGCCTTTAAAGTAGGCGACACCGATTACCATACAGCGGCTGATCTTACCGGTCAGGCTAACCATTTAGGTGTTACGATTCAGGCTGATATCATCAAACAAAAGCTTCCAACAAACAACGGAGGTTTCAATGCATTAAAATTTGGGAAAACATCTGATAAGGTGTATTCTAAACTAAGCACCGAGCATCCGATTGATTTGACTCGTTATCAGATTGCAAACAATTACATGGGACGTATGGGGCTAATTAACTCTGGCGGACCTTCCGGTAAAAACGACTTGCAGGATGCGGTAGAAACAGCGGTTATTAACAAACGTGCGGGCGGGATGGGGCTTATTTCAGGCCGTAAAGCGTTTCAAAAACCAATGTCTGAAGGTGTTCAATTGCTTCAAGCGATTCAGGATGTTTATCTTTGCCCTGAGGTAACCGTAGCATAAGGAGTCATTATGTCTGATTGCGGTGATGTAAAAAAAGTCTTTCTTCCTTCAAAGCCTGTAGAGGCTGTAAAAACGGTTATATCGGGAATTGATATTACCGAAAAAGCTGCAGAGAAAATTAAGCTTTTTTTATCTCAGGATAACAAAGCCGTTGATCAGTGGGGTCTGCGGATCGCCGTTAAAAAAGATGGTTGTTCCGGTTTGTCCTATGATATGACCCTTGAACTTTTAGATAAAGCAAAAGAGCTGGGTGATAAATGTTTTGAGCGTGAAGGTGCCAATGTGATGATTGAAAAAACCAGTTATATTTTTGTAATTGCTTCGTATCTTGATTATTCAGAAGCCTTAACAGGTTCAGGTTTTAATTTGATTAATCCGAATATCAAAAAAACCTGTTCCTGCGGCAGCTCTTTTTCTGTTGGATAGAATGGTGTATAGTAATGAAAGATTACGGTTTATGTTGAACGTTTTTAATTTTAACTGGAGTGTTGACGTATGACGGATATTCGACAAATTCGTTCTATAAGTAATTATTCCGGTGGCGGGAAGGGAAGCGGCGGTTATTCCGGCGGTCAGTCTCAGCAAAATTCCCAGCATAATCGGTGGTCAAATCAGTCTACTTACGATAATAGTTCTCTTAATGGTCCTATTATTCCTCCTCCAATCAGCTTTTACGATATCCCCGTTATCAAAGTTTAAACGTCCTTCTATGTGTATTAGTCTTTCTTAAATGGCCAGTTCTTGTTAAAGTTAGCGTATGGTCATTAATTTTCTTTCAGATATTTCATCATTTTTAATAGAGGGTGTTGGTTCTTTTAATAAGCGCATTATTAGTGCGGTTTTACAGATTATTCTCTATTCAAGCATTACTATTTTTTTGTTTTCCTATTATTTTGGAAAGCCTTTTCTCTGGGGACAATGGATTGCCTTCATTATTGGGGGAGCCTTATTTGTTTTAGGCTCATTTGTTACAACGTTTTCGGTAGCAAAATATATTCCGCCTATTATTCAGCGACAACATCAGGATCCTACCCTAAGCCTTTACACCTACTGTGTCGGGCTGGCTTTTCTGATGATTTTTTTAATTGTGTCGGGATTATTTGGCTGCGTGTATCTTTTAGGTACGGAAACAGTTGTAGGCTTTAGTCTGGGTGCGGTTTTAGCCGGTTTCTTTTTGAGAATGGGCGGTAGCCTGTTTAAAACATCTGCTGACATTGGTTACGATGTTTTAGCCTTATCTGAAAAAAATATTCTGTCATTTGATGCACGAAATCCGATTACTATTCTGGATATTATTGGAGATGTTGTTGGAAAAGTTATTGGGTTTGGTTCAGACATTTTGATGTCCCTGGTTTTTTCTATTTCAGCCATGGTTCTTTTTTCTTTTGCTTTGTTTAGGCTGGCGCTTATTTCTGTTGATGAAGCTCACTTTTTAATGGCACTTCCTTTTAAAATTATGGTCATAGGTTTTATATCCTGTGTTTTGGCTTATGTGTTTGCGGTTGTTCGTATCAAACAGAAAAAACTTCAAAACGTATTGTTGGAAAGTGTTTATATCGCCGTTCTATTGTGTGGAATTGGAACATGGTGGATTTTAAAAACGTTCGAGCTTGGTGTTCCAATGACGGTATTGTGGGGTACTCACGGGGTATTTTATCCCTTTGGTTCTTATGTGATGGGTCTTATTGGGGCTGTTTTTTTTGGATTTGGATCTGAATATTTGACGTCTTACTGGTACCCTCCGGCTAAAAGGCTTGCTTCAACATTCGAGTTAGGTACCGCTGTTTCCATTCTTAAAGGCATAGCATCAGGTTTAAAAAGCCAGGTATGGTTTTTGTTTGGGATGATTGTGGTTTTACTGTCATCGTTTTATTTTTCAGGCTTTTTGGGAATTATTATGGCGTCTTTGGGGATGTTGTCCGCAACAGGCATTATTTTGACGGTTACATTTTTTTCACCGCTTGCCGCCAATCTGGTTAAGATTGCAACCCTGTGTGAAGCTGATGAATCCGAGCTGAAGCCTATAAAAGTATTAGATAAACTGGGCCATACTACAGCGGCTTTGGGGAATGGTTTTGCCGTTTCAACGGCCTTGTGTTCTACATTTGGACTGTTTTTTATTATTTCTTTAACAGCAAAAATGGGTCTTTCAGCCTTGTTTTTCTTTGATTTAAAAGTGTTTATCGGATTATTAGTTGGGGTTTCTCTCCCGGTTATTTTTTCAGGGTTTTTACTGTCAGGTTTAATCTCTACTATTCGATTGTCTATTCTCGAGGTAAAGCGTCAGTTTAATGAAATTCCTTTTTTAAAAGAGGGAAAAGCAAAGCCCGATATGACAAAAGCATCGGATGCCAAATCGCGGGCGGCCATGGATGCTCTTATTATCCCTGGTGTCATTATGGTGCTTGTTCCGATAATTATTGGTTTTGTATTTGGGATTAAGGTCCTGGCAGGAATTGCTCTTGGAACCTTACTTATGGGATTTGCAAAAGCCTTTGGCGATGCCAATTCTGGCGGTATTTTACATAGTGCCAAACAGTACCTTGAAAAAGGCTACTATGGTGGTAACACGAGCCCAAATTACGATTATGCCGTTATCGCAGACAATATTGGTGATGCCTGGAAAGATCTGCTAAGTCCAAGTATGACTATTTTTATGCGGTGTGTCATGATTATAGTGATCCATTTGATTTTACTTTTAAGCTTATAAAGGAGCGTTATGAGACCGTTATTGATTGCAGGAAACTGGAAACTTTTTTATACCAAACAGGAAACACAGACCGTACTTAATGATTTTCTTGCTTCCTATAAACAAACTCCTCAACTTGATGTGTTGTTGTGCCCGACTTTTGTTAATCTGGACGCAGCTTCGTCTATTTTGAAACAATCGTCTGTAAAATTGGGCGCTCAGGATGTATTTCATCAGTCATCTGGAGCTTATACCGGTGAAATATCCGCAGAAATGTTAAAAGCAGTAGGGTGTGATTATGTAATTATTGGACATTCGGAGCGTCGTCAATTTTTTGGTGAGACGTCTGAGCATACAC
>CAZFCP010000002.1:26003-51177 GCA_964517775.1 uncultured Candidatus Marinamargulisbacteria bacterium
GCGGATCATCGCCGAGGGATCACCAGATCGGAAGAGCACACAGTTAAAGGTTAAAGCCGCTCAAAACTCCAACCTTATTCCTGTGCTTTGTGTTGGCGAAACACTGGAACAGCGCGAGAACGGGCAGATGGAATCTGTTATTGAAGATCAATTGAAAAAAGGACTTCAAGGCATCGATACTTCAAAACCGCTGGTTATTGCTTACGAACCTGTATGGGCTATCGGTACGGGAAAAGTGGCAACACCTCAACAGGCTCAGGATGTTCATTGTTTTATTAGAAAAAGTCTGGCTCAGTTAGGCTTTAGTGCGGACACTATACAAATTCTCTACGGTGGTTCAGTTAAACCTGACAATGTGGCCGAACTTATACAGTGTGCGGATATTGATGGTGCATTAGTTGGTGGCGCAAGTTTAAAGCCGGAGTCATTCCTGGCTATTATTAATACGGTTTCAAAGGAGAGGACACATGCTTAGCAAAAAGCTTGTATGTGCTATGGTAATTTTTATGACGAGTTTAAATGCTTTTGCTGCAACAAAAAATCCAATCGTTAAGTTGGAAACGTCTGCAGGAGATATGTTTGTTGAAGTATACGCTGACAAGGCTCCACTTTCTGCTAAAAACTTTTTAGAGTATGTTCAGGAGGGATTTTACAACGGCACCATTTTTCACCGTGTTATTCCTGGATTTATGGTTCAAGGTGGTGGCTTTTTACCTGGACTTGAACAAAAAAAGACAAAATCTCCTATTAAAAATGAAGCTAAAAACGGGCTGAAAAATCTTAGAGGAACCGTTGCTATGGCAAGAACCTCTATTATTGATAGTGCAACGTCACAGTTTTTTATCAATTCTGTTGATAATGCCTTTTTGGATTTTAGAAGTGAAAACAGTAATGAATATGGTTATGCTGTTTTTGGGAAAATCATTGATGGTTTAGAGGTTGTTGATACAATTTCAAAAACAAAAACACATTTTGTTGGTTATTATGGTGATGTCCCTGTTCAGGATATTGTTATCCTAAAAGCCAGCCTTATTCGTAAACAAGGTGAAGCCGCTGTTCCAACAGCTTCTGTAGAACAGGCTCCACAAAAATAACGTGACTCTTTTTTATTTAAAAGCTCTGCATATTATTGCCATGGTAGCCTGGTTTGCAGGGCTTTTTTATTTACCACGACTATTTATATATAATGTAGAGGCTTTTTCAAAACCGGATCAGGAAAAAACTGCGATTCAAAATCAATTAAGAATCATGCAGCGGCGTTTGCTTAACGGCATTATGTGGCCAGCTATGAGTTTAACCTGGATCTTTGGACTGTCCTTAGCCGTTTATGTCGATGCTTTTTCTCAACCCTGGTTTCATTTGAAGCTTCTTTTTGTTTGTTTACTAACAGGCTATCATTTTTTTTGCGGTAAAATCAGGAAAGAATTAACTGGTGGTTACTCCCGATTTAATTCTAAACAAATGCGCTTTTTCAACGAAATCCCTACGATTTTGCTTATTGTGATTGTGTTTACCGTCTTTTTAAAGTCTGGAATGCTGATTTTAAGTGCAGTAGGTATAGTAAGTTTACTGGCTATAGTGCTGACTATAAAAAAGGTGGCTTAAACGTTTAAAAGCGTATTAACGATAACTTTGTTTGCTTTTGGGAATGGATACCGGTTTAAATCTTTCACATTTACAAAGCGAAGTTCATCTGTAGTTTTTGGCATGGCTTCCCCTGAAACATAGCGACAGTTAAAGGCATGCATCGTAATTTTGAAATGCGAATAGGCATGTTTTACAACGGCTATTTCATCTCCAACGCTAACGGTAAGCCCGGTTTCTTCCAATATTTCGCGTTTTACGGTATTTTCCAGGGTCTCATTCTCTTTTTGTTTTCCACCCGGGAATTCCCATAATCCTCCCAGCATCTGATCTTCTTTGCGTTTCCCGATTAAAATCTGATTTTCATGCCAGATAATACCCACAGCAATTGTATAATGAGGCACTTTTGGTGATTTTGCTTTTACAGGTAGCTGATCAACCGTTGAAGTTTGAAACGCAACGCAGTCATCTTGAAACGGGCATTCTGTACATTTTGGTGTTTTGGGTTTGCAGATTAATGCACCCAATTCCATAATAGCCTGGTTAAAGTCGCTTGGTTTTGCTGCTGCAACATACGGTTTTAGTTTTTCAAATAATAGAACTCTGACTTTTGGTTGTCTGATATCCTCAAAAATTCCCCAAAAACGAGTAAAAACACGTAGCACGTTTCCATCTACAACAGGGACGGGTTCGTTAAACGCTATACTGGCTATGGCTGCTGAACAATAAGGGCCAATGCCTGGTAAGGTTTGGAGTTGTTCATAGGTGTTGGGGAAAACACCGTTCAGTTCTTTATGGATAAACTGAGCGGCTTTATGAAGATTTCTAGCTCGAGAATAATAGCCGAGTCCTTCCCAAAGTTTTAAAACGGCTTCCTGTGGCGCTTCCGCAAGATCTTTTAAGGTTGGGAAGGCTTCGTGAAAGCGTAAAAAATAGGGGATGACGGTATCAACCTGGGTTTGCTGAAGCATCATTTCGCTGATCCATACTTTGTAGGGAACAGGATCGGATCGCCAGGGCATCTCGCGTTTGTTTGTATTGTACCAGTTTAGAAGCTTGGAAAATGCGTCGATTTTACGCGGCATTTTATTCCGCGACTAGTTGGGCTAATTCTCCGTTTTCGTAAAGCTCGGTAACGATATCACATCCGCCGACAAACTCGCCGTTGATATATAACTGAGGCAGGGTAGGCCAATTGGAATATTCTTTAATAGCCTGTCTTAATTCTGCGTTTTCAAGAATATCGCGGGTATCGTATTGTACGCCAAGGCTGTTTAAAATACTGACAACCTGACCTGAAAATCCACATTGAGGAACCTGTTTGGTTCCTTTCATAAACAATAAAATCTTATTGCTTTTAATATCGTTTTCGATTTCCTGAAAAATAGGTGTAGTCATTTTAATTCTCCTTAAAATAAGCGTGTTTTTCTGTTTCCCACTTTTCTGGGGTAAAGGTTTTTAACCCCAGGGCATGAACAGCTCCCTCAAACGCATGTCTGAGAGGATTCATAACAGCCTGATGCTGTTTAATCAGGGATAAACCCGTAAAACTTGGACTAATAACAATAGCCTGAAAATGCTGACCGTCCTGATAAGGATCAATCACATAAATTTCTGCGTCAGGCAATGCTTCTGCAATTATAGCTTTTATATCGTCAACCATTACCAGTTTTCCTTAAACCATTTAATTATGTCATCAGATTCTAACATGGGCGTGCCATTTATGACCAAACAAGGCACTTGCGTTCTTCCTGAAACGGCATAAAGTTCTTCAAAGAATTCAGGGTTGTTCCATACTTCTTTTTGGGGAATCTCTATACCTTCTTTGTCTAAAAAATCCCGCACTTTAATGCAGTATCTGCACGTATCTCCATGGTATAAAACAACATCAGGATGGGCCGAGCTCATCTCATTCTCCTTGTTTTTCTTTGGCCAGAGTCACAGCAAATTCTATCACGAGGTCTTCAAGATGTGTATGTTTAAATCGGTTCATCTCCTGTACACAGGTTGGTGAGGTGACGTTCACTTCAATTAAAAAATCGCCGATGATATCAATGCCCACAAAATATAAGCCCAGTTGTTTCAAATGCGGTTTTAAGGCCTCGATAATCACGTGATCCCGCTTTGTAATCGTAGCCGGCTCAGCTGTTCCTCCAGAGAAAAAGTTGTTGCGGTGTTCGCCGTCCGCATGAACTCTTAAAACGGCACCCAGAGGTTCTCCGTTTAATAATAAAATACGTTTGTCGCCCAAAGAGGATTCGGCAATGTAGCGTTGAAGAATCACTTCGCTTTTTCCGTTTTTTGAAAGTGATTCAAATATAACGTGACGGTTGCTGTCGTTATCATTTACTTTGAAAACGCCAGAGCCTCCAAATCCGTTTGTAGGCTTGGCAATAATGGTTTTATGTTTTTTTAGAAACGCGTAATACTCTGATTTTTGCCTGGTTACAACGGTATCCGGGATAAGATCTGTAAATTGGGTTGCCCAGATTTTTTCATTAACCGTTCTGATTCCTGAAGGTGAATTTAGCACCGGAATATGGGCTGGAAGCCTCTCTAAAAGCCAGGTGTTCATTAAATATTGTTCATCAAAAGGCGGATCTGTACGTATAAAAACGATATCCACATCGTCCTGAGTCAGCTTTTTTTCCTGTAAATCGATGAAGGGTTGGTTATGGCTTGTTGTTGGTGTCACAAGTGTTGTAGAAAAATGAACGGCTCCATCTTTTAATGTGATGCCACCATTTCCAAGATAATGCACCGAATGTCCCTGTTGTTCGGCTGCCAGCATCAATACATAGGTTGTGTCTTTGTAGGTATTGATGGTATCCAGAGGATCCATTAAAAAAACGATATTCATGAGCTTTTTTTCTCTAAGAGTTCACAGCCAGCGGCCAATGTATATAATCGGGCTAAAATGCCGTAAGCCTCGATATACGGAATGCCTGAATTAGATAAAGGCATGGATAAGAAACTCATCCCTTGAGAGTTTAAATTTTCGGTGTTGCTTTTTTGATTATTCAGTCTGTAGAACGTGCCAATCAGGGTATTGTTGGCTAAATACAGACACGGTTCTCCTACCTGATCATTAACCGCAAGACGAGTTGGCACACCTTCCTGAATTAAAAAATTCGAAATAATCTGAGAACTTTTGCCTTTGCTAAGGTTATTTCTGGATTTTCTATTCAGATTTAAAATATCTTCTGCAGATTGTATTGGCATAACACCCATTCCATAGGTTCCTGAATCTGCTTTTAAAAACAGGGTAGGTTTTTCTTTTATTCCATAGTTGTCATAGTTATTTTGGATAGTCTGAAGAAGCTGACTGGCTTTTTTTGCCAGACGCTCTCTGTCGTTGTCATCGTTAATTGAAACGGATTCTTCAGTTGTAAACAAGGTGTTATACAGCCAGGGATCGAGATCAAAAGCCTTTGCAAATTTTTCAATAATAGTATTGGCTTGAGTAAAATGCTCGCTTTTTCGTCTGTTGTACCAGCCTAATATTGGATGCGGAAATGCTGGGATTTGAAGCTTCTTTAAACGTTCGGGAAGCCCGGATGTGAGGTCGTTATTATATACAATTGCATCAAGTTGGACTTCGTTTTTTTCGGCTAAATCCAGGTAATAGTGAAGACAATATAAATGAAAATCCGTACCGTCTGCGCTTTCCAGTGTGATATCGTGATTTTCTTTGCAGATTGAATCGGTTTTAGGATCCAAAAATGTGGCTGTTTTTACATCAAATCCAGCGTTTTGCAGTAAGGTTTGCAGGGTTGCAATATTCTGAACATAAAATTTGTTTCGGGTATGTTCTTCTGCAATGATCAGAATATGTTTTGCTGATGGAAGCTGTTTTGTAATATAGGTTTTAAAGGCTTCTGATGCTTTTGGCCAGTCTGTTGGCGAAATGTTGTTAAAACCGGCTGGAAACAGATTGGTATCAACGATAGCTGTTTTAAAGCCGCTATCTCGTATATCAACGGAGGTGTATAGCGGAATCGGAATAAGTTTTTCCTGGTCGTTAATCCAGGCATGAATGTCCTGTTTTTTATCAATAAGGTTTTGGAGGTAGGTGAACATTGAGCTAGCTTATCATAAAGTTTTTAATAATTGTATGGGGTGGTGGTCTTCCTGTTTCAAGTTTTGTATAATTCTATAAATTTTTGTTTGGAGGAGTCCCATGCGTAGTGTTGTAGGTTTAGTATCCCATTCGGCTATTGCCGATATTCAAGCAAAAACAGCTGATTTAAGACAGCTTATTATTGATCATCCCCTTTATACCAGTATTCATACCCTTGAGCATCTTCAGTGTTTTATGCAGTTTCATATTTATGCCGTATGGGATTTTATGACCCTGTTAAAAAGTCTACAGCAAAAACTGACAGGTGTGACGTTACCGTGGCTTCCTACAGGCGATACGCTATCACGTCGTCTTATTAACGAAATTGTATTTATAGAAGAGTCTGATTTAGCCGAAAACGGTCATCCAATGAGTCACTTTGAACTTTATATGAAAGCCATGGAATCCTGTGGAGCAAAAACTGACGCTATTATTTCCCTGATGGAAAAAGTAAAATGTGGTCATTCCTTTACACAGATTCTATCGACCTGGGATGGGAATCCTTCTGTCTACCATTTTTTAAAAAATACATGGGATCTGGTTGATAAAGCCCCTTTACACGAAGTAACCGCTGTATTTGCACTTGCCCGCGAAGGCCTAATACCAGATATGTTTATGTCAATTATTGCGACGTTAAAAATCCAGTTTCCTGAGATCCTTCACGATTTTTATTATTATCTTGAGCGTCATATTCATGTGGATAATGATCAGCATGCGCCGATGGCGTTTCATATGCTGGCCATACAATGTGGCGATGATGCCCAAAAATGGGAAGATGCTACTCAAGCCGTCCGTGAAGCTTTACAGGCAAGACTAACCTTATGGGATGGAGCTTTAGCCGTTATAAAAACCTTATAAATTAAAGTTTGATTAAAACTTTTATAAGATGAGGGAATAACCCGGCTAGCGTAATAGACGCGATAAAAAATACGGCTAATGCTTTTTGTATGAAATTAAGCTGAATGGCTGGTTTGTCCTGTTGTTTGGTAAATACAGCAAACAAAACGTTGAAGTATGCCCAGAAACCAATCATAAAGGATATCGCTGCAAAACAGACTTCTGCCATTTGATGGGTATGGAATAGATGGGACAGGATAAGATATTTTGCGAAAAAACCAGCTAAAGGCGGTATCCCAGCCAGTGATAACAGACTTATTACAAACGTTGCTAGCAGCAGCGGTGATGATTTGATGTTGTGTATCACATCAATAGAATCGGACTCTAATAGATCTTCACACAAAGACAATACAAAAAACAAGGCTCCTGAAGCTAGAGCATAGGCTAAAAGGTAATAGCTTATCGATACAATGCTGGTAAATGTGAGAGGCAGAAAAGCTAATGTAATAGTTCCTGCCTGAGCAATACTTGAATATGCAAATAATCGTTTTAGAGAGCGTTGTTTAACGGCAAGACTATTCCCAATAAATAACGATACTAAGGCCATTACAGATAACGGTGTTGACCATACATATGATATAGGAAGTAGTGCCGATAAAATCATATACATAATTCCAAACGCAGCCATTTTAACCATGGATGTCATAAGAAACGTATATCGGGACGGGCTTCCCTGGTACACATCAGAAATCCAGTTATGAAACGGTATTAATCCTACTTTAAAAGCCAGTCCACATAACAAAAATACTGATGATAATTTTACAAGCTCAATTGAGGCTACGGTATGAATATGATAGGGGAGAAATAACGATCCTGTTCCGGCATAAAGCAAGGCAATTCCAAATAAAAAAATGGCACTGGCTACGGATCCCAATATAAAATATTTCAATGACGATTCAATTGAAAGAACAGAGTCTTTTTTACTTCCGGCAAGCACATAAATAGGAATGGACATCATTTCCAATCCTAAAAATAAAACAATTAAATGGGTTGAAGACAACATAACTAAGGCGCCCACCGTGGAAAAGAATGTAAGGCTGATGGTTTTTGCCGGTTTTTCCAGTGATGCATAACTTAGCAGCATGGTTAAAAAAGAAAACAGTATAATACCAAGTTTTAAAGCTGAAAGGCCTGGATAATGATCTAAAAGCTGGGTGCTGAAATAAAAAGGATCCCATTCGCTGTACATGGCATAGGCAATTCCTAAAATGGATAACAGAAGAAAGAAAGGTTTTTTGTTGAGGATGTCGCAAATAACCCAAGAGATAGCAAGGCCAGCAAAAATTAGGATGGAAATCATTTTAATGCTCCAAAAAATAAGAGTTTATTCACTACAGGTTCAGTCATCGTAAGGATGGTGTTTGGAAATAATCCCAATCCTATAACAAGTACGATAAAGAGGCTTAGAATTATTTTTTGATTTAGTTCAAGCTGTAAAGGTTGGTGATGCGTTTGTTCTGGTCCAAGAAAGATCTGGCTGAACGCTTTTAACATATACCAGGCACCAAAAATCAGGCTTGTTCCGGCAATCAGGGCTACAACGGGATTGTGGAAAAAGACTCCAGATAAAATAAGCAGCTCGCCTATAAATCCACTGGTTAACGGGAATCCGATACTTCCAAGTGTAATCACAAAAAAAGCAACGGTTAAAAGGGAGGATTTGTTACGTATTCCGCCTAGCTTATCGAAATGATCTGTTCCAAAATGCTGTTGAATCAAATTTCCACAATAAAAAAGACCTGCTACACAAATACTGTGTGAGACGCATTGGAAAATACTGCCTTGAACACCCTGAAAGGATGCGCTGAATAATCCTAAAACAATTAAAGATAAATGTGAGACGGATGAAAAGGCCAGAAGATATTTAAATCTGGGCTGAACAAGTGCAAAAAAAGCTCCAGCAAGAACGCTGATAGTTGCTGCTATAAAAATGATATGGGATCCAAACACAAATCCCAAAGGAAACAGGCTGAGTGTTACTCTGATCATCCCATAAAGTCCCATTTTGGATAAAAGAGACGCCATAAAAAGAGAGGCTTCAGGTTTATTTTCAGCATACACATCAGGTTGCCATTTATTAAGTGGGAAAAGAGGTGTTTTGATGGCAAAGGCCAGACAGGTTAATCCAAATAGAGTAACTTGAATATAGTCGGGATAAACAAGGTGGCTGTAAGAAAATCTGGTGCTGTAAATAAAAGCAACTACCAATAACAGCAGAAGACTGCTTGCCAGGGAGTACAACGTAAATGTAAGCGCTTTCTTTTTATGTTCAGCTGAAACCCAAATTGTATTGATGATTAAAAACGGAAGTACAGATAATTCCCAAAAAATATAAAACAGAAATAAATCCTGTGTTGAGAAAAAGCCGATTAAGCTGGCTTGAGAAAAAAGGAGGCATGAGAAAAATGCTGGTTTTGGATCCTGTGATTGTTTTGCACTTAAACCGATAATCCACACGATGGCATTGGTTAGCAAAATAAGCAGTGCCGAAAGTCCGTCTACACCAAACTTTAAGCGAATTCCAAAATCAATAATCCAGGGTTGATTAACAAAGGTATTTAGAAAAATCTGTTGTGTTGAAAAAAAGTAAAGTGTAAGTAAAAGTTCAATACTGGTGATGGCGAAAAACGCTAAAGTCAGACTGTTTTTTTTACGAATAAAAGGAAGAATTAAAGCTCCCAAAAGAGGTGTAAGCAGTAGTAAAAGCATCATAAAAGTAATCCTTGAAGTAACAATAACAATAATCCGATTCCCATAATGACCAGATAAACCTGCGTGTTACCATTTTGAATTTTTTGAAAAGGAACTTTAAAGGATGCGATAAGCGTAGCGGCTAAAGAGTGAATACTCTCCTGAACTAAAGCTACTAATTGATTTAACTGGCTACTGACAAATAAAAAGCCTTTAACAAAGATAAGTTCAAATACCGTATCGATATAAAATGCTTTTGAAAAAGGTGCCGAAAGAATGTGTGATGAGTCTTTTTGGTCAGGTTTTGTGTACATGAAGTAAGTAAGTCCTGCTATCAGCGGAAGAAGGATCAGTGTTCCGATAAGAAGACTGGAGCTGATGGCACCTGCTTCCTCATGAGAAATGGGCAGTGTTGCAGATAAAAAGTAATCTAAAAGAGGCATGCTGTGTGTGTTGATAAACCCAAGAAAAATAGCAAGAATAGATAAAATAACGAGTGGCGCATTCATGGAAAAAGGTGCTTCATGAGGATGTTTGTCATGTCTTTCCTGACCCAAAAAGGTTAGAAAAAATAACCGAAACATGTAAAAAGCTGTAAGAAGTGATACCCCTACAAGTATGCCGAATGCCAGGTTGGAATGCTGATACGCTGCCATTAAAATACTGTCTTTTGAGAAGAAACCTGAAAAAGGCGGGCATCCTGTAATGGCCAGTGTTCCTATTAAAAATAAGGTGAAGGTAATAGGGATGGACTTTTTTAAACCGCCCATATTAAAGATATTTTGTTCACCGTTTAAGGCATGTATAACGTTTCCAGCGGATAAAAAGAGCAGCGCTTTAAATCCTGCGTGTGTAACCATATGAAAAATAGCGGAGGTGTAGGCTCCAAATCCTAGTGCTGAAACCATAAAACCTAGTTGGCTCATGGTGGAGTAGGCCAGTATTTTTTTGATATCGGATTGTTTTAAGGCAAACAATGCTCCAAGTACGGCCGTTGTTAGTCCGATCCCTACGATAATGTTCGACATATAGGGTGCAGATGAAAATAAAATATGGGACCTGGCTATCATGTAAATTCCGGCTGTAACCATGGTTGCAGCGTGTATCAATGCTGAAACCGGAGTTGGGCCGGCCATGGCATCAGGTAGCCATACAAATAAAGGAACCTGAGCACTTTTCCCAATGGCTCCGATAAGTAATCCAATAGCGATAACAAACAAAATAGTCGGTGATAAGGCGTAGATGTTTGAAAATACCTCTCCGAAATCTGTACTTCCTAAATAAAAAAACATCACCAGAATCGAAAATAAAAAGCCAAGATCTCCAATTCTATTAACCACAAAGGCTTTTAAAGCTGCTTTATTGTTGGCTGGATCATTAAACCAGAATCCGATTAACAGATAAGAACAGAGTCCAACGCCTTCCCAGCCTACAAACATGCCAAGATAGCTGTTGCTTAAAACCAGAACCAGCATAAAACACACAAACAAATTGAAATAAGCGAAAAAATTGTTAAAACGAGGATCTTCCTTCATGTAGCCAACGGCATAAATGTGAATGAGGCTTCCAATTCCAGTAATCATCAAGGCCATCACAAGAGACAGTGAATCGATTAAAAAATAAAAATCGCAGGAAATCGGGCCGGCTTTGAACCACTCAAAAACAGGTAGAATAACCATTTCAGTTGAGGGTACCGTTGTATACACATACAGCGTACAGAAAAAAGATAATAAGGCACTGATACTTGCAATCCATCCCCCAACAGGAGCTGGTAGGTGTTTTCTGAATAAAAATGTGGTTAAAAATCCTGCAAGAGGAAATCCAACCATGAACCAAACGGCTAGGGCTGTCATTCTTTTAAGTCTTTCCAATGTGAAATATCTGTTGTTTTAAACTGCTTATACAGGTAGCTGATTAAGGCTAATCCTACCGAAACTTCTGCGGCGGCAATAATCATAATAAAAAATACGCTAATTTGAGCATGAAGATCATTAAATGAAGCCGCACTTGAAACCATAATGATATTAACTGCGTTTAACATGATTTCGATAGACATCAGTACGATCATGGTATTTCGTCTGATAATAACGCCGGCCAGACCGATACAAAACAATATACTGCTTAGGATAATATAAGGGTTCATGATTTTTTCCCAAAGAGAATAATACTGACAACCGCACTTAAAAATAAAAGTGATGTGAGTTCAAATGGAATACTGTATTCGGTAAATAATAATTTTCCAAGTTCGGTGGCCGTACCTGTGATAAGCGGTTTTTGAGCTACAGCCGTATTTTGAACCGATGCCCAGATGCCTATTAGCGCAGCAATTCCTGCTCCCAATCCGATTCCAATGCCTTTAACCAGCCAGCTCGAGCGAGGCTCTGTTTCTTTTTTAGGTGACATAAGCATCAACATAAACAAGAAAAGTACCATGATGGCACCTGCATAAACGATAATATGTACAATAGCTAAAAATGGAGCTTGAAGTAATAAATACAAGCCTCCAATTCCAAAAAAACAGCAGATTAAATTAAGGACGCTGTAAATAGGGTTTCTGGAGAGAATAACTCCAAATGCCGTTAAACAAATAAACGTTGATAAAGCTAAAAATAAAGGTGTCATGGTTTTTCTTTTTGATAAAACTGGCGTTCAGATATATCGATGCGTTGTGTTGGATCAGCAGATTCCACCAGCCTGTCTTTTCCCCAGATAAACGCATTTCTTTCGTATTGGGCTGGAACAATTCTGTCGGTAAGAAATATGGCCTGTTTAGGGCAGGCTTCTTCGCAAAGTCCGCAAAAAATACAGCGTAACATGTTGATCTCATATTTTTTTGCGTATTTTTCTTCACGGTAAAGTGTTTCTTCGCCTGGTTTTCGCTCTTCGGCATCCATAGTGATGGCTTCCGCTGGGCAGGCAACGGCGCATAATCCACATGCTGTACAGCGTTCTGCACCTTGTTCATCACGTTTTAGAACGTGTAATCCACGATAAACAGGGCTGAATTCTCGTTTAACTTCTGGATAAGAAATAGTCACTTTGGGCTTAAAAAAGTGTCTGAATGTGATTTTTAAACCATTCAAAATAGAGGGAATGTATAATTTTTCCCAGAATGTCATCTCTTTGTTAACAACAATTTTTGATCGATTTGAAAGGTTCATAATGATAATCCCAGGCTAACAGCCGCTGTAATTAAAAGATTGATTAATGATAAAGGCAGTAAAATTTTCCATCCCAGTTTCATAAGTTGGTCATAGCGAAATCTTGGAACTGTCCAGCGTACCCAGATAAAGAAAAACATCACCATGAAAATTTTTGTAAAAAAAGCTGCAACACCAAGAATGGTTTGAATATTATGAGGTAAGTTTAACAGGTTGATAAAAGGGATGGCATAGCCACCGAAATAAAGTGTTGAGATAAGCGCTGAGGCAATAAACATATGAATGTATTCTGCAAAAAGATAAAAACCAAGCTTCATACTGCTGTATTCGGTATGATAGCCACCGATAAGTTCGGTTTCACATTCTGCAAGGTCAAAAGGAACACGGTTGGCTTCGGCAAACGAGCAGATCAGAAAAATAATAAACCCGAGAGGTTGAATCACAATGTTCCATACCCCGGTGATTTGTTGATTTACAATGCCGCTTAAGCTTAATGATCCTGTTTGAAGCAGAATGGCCAGTAACGCTGTTCCCATCGCCAGTTCGTAGCTAATCATTTGTGACGATGCTCGAATCGCACTTAAAACCGAATATTTGTTATTAGAGGCCCAACCGCCAATCATAATACCGTAAACACCCAACGAAACTGTGCCTGCAATATATAAAATCCCAAAATTCAAGTCTGAAATTTGAAGCTGGATGGTTTTGCCAAAAAGATGAAGGCTATCTCCCCATGGAATAACCACACTGGTCATACAGGCGCAGATCATAGCGAGAGATGGCCCAAGAATAAATAAAAATTTATCGGAGTTTCTAGGAATAAATTCTTCTTTGAAGAAAAATTTTAATCCGTCAGCAAGCGGTTGAAGAAGCCCAAATGGCCCAGCTCTATTTGGCCCCAGACGATCTTGAAAAAAAGCTGCAAATTTACGTTCAGCTAATGTTGAGTACATGGCAATAACAAGGGTTATCCCAAAAACAACACTCACCAAAATAATTTTTTCAAGTAAAAAAGCAATATCTAACATGGTAATTGAGGCGGAGAAAGTTCGTAGTGATTTTGTGAAATAACCGAGCTGTGTTTGATATGTGCTGGCCCTTCAACTGTCCAATCGGATAAGGATTTCTTTTCAAATCGGCATGTGTTACAGATAAATGCTTCAACTTCTCCAAAAGCATCTTTTCGTGAGGTAACACGTAAAACATCATTTCCTTTAAGCCATAGTAATGTTTTTCCACAGCAGGTTTCGCAGTTTCTGTGCGCGATCATGGGTTTTGTAAACCAGACTCTGCTTTTAAATCTGAATGTTTTATCGGTTAGAGCGCCAACCGGGCAGACATCAATTACGTTTCCTGAAAAATCGTTATTGACCGCATTTTCAATATACGTTCCAATTTCTGCAGCATCCCCACGATTTAAAACCCCGTGAACACGTTGATTGGTAATTTGATCGGCCGTATAAACGCAACGGTAACATAAAATACAGCGGTTCATATGCAGTTGAATGGTTGGCCCAATATCTTTTACCGGATACTGACGCCGTTTTTCTTCATAATGCGTTTTAACAGTTCCATGAGAAAAAGCCAGATTTTGTAGGTCACATTCTCCAGCCTGATCACAAACCGGGCAATCTAAAGGGTGATTGATTAATAACAGTTCCACCACATCTTTTCTGGCGTTAACCACTTCTTCTGAAATATAGTTTTCTACAACCATCCCATCCTGAACCAGTGTTCTGCAGGAGGCTACAAGTTTTGGCGATCCTTTTGGATCGTTTGTCGAATTTTGTACAACTTTTACGAGGCAGGTTCTACATTTACCACCGGATCCTTCCAGAGAGGAGTAGTAGCACATGGCTGGAGGTGCTTTGTCAGGACCAAGGGCTCTTGCTGCTTGTAAAATGGTTGTGCCAGGCTCAACATCTATACTGTGGTTATCAATTTTAACGGTAATCATAAAGTTATAAACTTAAGCATAAAACACAGTCTAAATATACGCAAGGAATACGCTAGGAATGTACGTGTTTTTTTGAGAAAGGACATGATTTTTGAGAAATATGGGATACAAACTCATCTCTGAAATGTCTGATGGCGCTTGCAACTGGCCATCCAGCTGCATCTCCAAATGAGCAAATGGTTTTTCCTTCGATCTTTTTTACAACATCCCACAACGTATCAATGTCATGTGGATTTCCGTCTCCGTTTTCAATACGATGCAGAACTTTTTCAAGCCAACCTGTTCCCTCGCGGCAAGGGCTGCATTGTCCGCAGGACTCATGATGATAAAATCTTGAAAAGTTCCAGGTGTTTCTAACGATGCAGGTGGTTTCATCCATAACGATAAATCCGCCAGATCCCATCATCGAGCCTGTTTCAAACCCGCCTTCAGATAAGGATTCGTAGGTCATTAACCGATCTGTTCCCTGAGCTGTCTTGCATACCAGGTGCGCCGGCAATATCGGCACCGAGGATCCGCCAGGAATAACCGCTTTTAACTGTTTTCCGTTTTTAACACCGCCACAGTATTCATCCGAATATAAAAACTCTTCAACAGGAAGTCCCATATCAATTTCATACACTCCAGGTTTGTTGATATGCCCGCAGGCTGAGATCAATTTTGTACCGGTACTTCTTCCAATGCCAATTTTTGCATAAGACTCACCGCCATGATTTACAATCCATGGAACTGCAGAAATAGATTCAACATTATTTACAACCGTTGGATTTCCATACAGTCCAACCGTAGCGGAAAAAGGTGGTTTTAAACGAGGATTTCCCCGTTTCCCTTCCAACGATTCCAGCAAGGCTGTTTCTTCACCACAAATGTATGCCCCGCCACCAGGATGCACTGTTAAATCCAGTGAATAGCCTGATCCAAGTATATTATTACCTAAAAATCCTTCACGGTAAGCCTCTTTAATAGCCTGTTCAAGTTTGTGTGCAATCCATAATAATTCACCACGAATATAAATATACGAATGATGGGAACCCAAGGCATAACTGGATACAATCATGCCTTCAATTAAACGATGGGGGATATGCTCCATTAAATAACGATCTTTAAAGGTTCCAGGTTCGCTTTCATCGGCGTTGCACACGAGGTATCGTGCTTTATCTGTGGATCTGTCCAGAAGACTCCACTTTGTACCGGTTGGAAAACTTGCACCTCCACGACCTCTTAGCCCAGACAATTTAACCTGATTAATAACATCATCCGGCGTCATGGTGGTGATAGCTTTTTTTACAGCCTCATAACCTCCGTCATGCCGCATGTAGTTCTCAATAGAGAAAATATCTTTGTCATTATTACTTAATAGAATTTTTGTACTCATGATTGTTTTACTGCTTCCAAAAATGTTGAGACGTTTTCTGGATCCACATTTTCATAATAGGTTTCTCCAACCTGAACAACGGGTGCTGTTCCGCAGGAGGCCAGACATTCAACACTTTTTATTGTAAACAGGCCATCAGCTGTTGTTTCTCCATCCAAAATTCCCAGTGTTTTTTCAAGGTTTTCGATCAAAACTTCAGCACCGCTTAAGCAGCAAGGGCCTGTTCTACACACTTCAAGTACATATTTTCCAGATGGTTTTAATCTAAACATTGTATAAAAAGTAGCTACTTCATAGACTTCGATAGGTTGAATCTGCAGAAGTTCAGCAACAGAATCCATCACTTCCGGGCTTAACCACCCGTTATTTTCGGCCTGGGCAACATGAAGAATGGGCAGAATTGCCGATTTTTGTTTACCCTCAGGGTAATTTTTCATAAAGGCATTCATTTTGGATAAGGCGTCCTGGGAAAAATGGCTAGGCATCAAGCTCTCCTGCAATTACGTTTAAGCTGCTTAGGGTTACAATGGCGTCTGATAATAGAGATCCTTTAATCATTTCAGGATAGGCTTGGTAGTAGATAAAACTTGGGCGTCTGAAATGTAATCTGAAAGGGCTTCGGCCTCCGTCACTGACGAGGTAATAGCCGACTTCTCCGTTCCCACCTTCTACGGAATGGTAGACTTCTCCGACCGGAACAGGAATTTCGCCCATAACCACTTTAAAGTGATAAATAAGGGCTTCCATGTAGTTGTAGACCTGTTCCTTTGGAGGAAGATAAAACTCGGGGACATCGGCATGATAAGGGCCTTCAGGCATTTTTTGAAGTGCCTGTTTGATAATGGACAGACTTTCCCACATTTCTGCGTTTCTTACCATGAATCTGTCATAGGTATCACCGTTTGTTCCTACCGGAATGATGAAATCAAAATCCTCGTAAGATGAATAAGGACAGGTGACTCTGACGTCATAATCTACACCGGCGGCTCTTAGGTTTGGACCTGTAAACCCGTAGTTTAAGGCTCTTTCCCCTGAAATAGGACCAACCCCGATGGTTCTGTCCATAAAAATTCTGTTTCTGTTAAACAGCGATTCAAACTCGTTTAATGTGTGAGTAAAGCTGTCGATAAAGGCATTGATTTTTTGATAAAAAACCGGGCTAAAATCACGTTCAAAACCACCGATTCTTCCGATATTTGTTGTAAGTCTGGCTCCACACACTTCTTCGTAAAGTTCATAGATGTGTTCGCGTTGTTCAAACATGTATAAAAAGCCTGAAAAAGCGCCGGTATCTACACCTAAAATACTGTTGCAAATCAGGTGATCGGCGATACGAGCAAGTTCCATAATAATGACGCGCATATAGTCTACTTTTTTAGGCGTTTTAACGCCCAGAAGTTTTTCAACTGTCATATGCCACCCGATGTTATTGATAGGGGAGGAACAGTAATTTAGCCTGTCTGTGATAGGCGTAATCTGGTAGTAAGGACGATGCTCGGCCAGTTTTTCAAAAGCTCTGTGAATATAGCCGATAGTTGGCTCTGCACTGACTATGCGTTCGCCATCGATTTTGATGATGTTTTGAAAAACACCGTGAGTAGCCGGATGGGTTGGCCCGAGATTAACCGTTACAAGATTATCGTCCGAAGTAGTCATCTTGCTTATCCTCTCGGGTTGAATCTTCCAGCGCGTACTCTTTCCTTAGGGGAAAATAGTCCATATCGTCCATGTTTAAAATACGTTTCAGGTTTGGATGTCCTTCAAATTGGATACCAAAAAAATCATAGGTTTCACGTTCCATCCAGTCTGCAGATGAAAAAAGAGATGTGAGACTTGGAATGGTAGGGTCTGTAACAGGTGTAAATGTTTTTAACCGAATGCGTTGATTGTGACGAAGGTTATGAAGATGATACACAACACCAAGCGTTGGAGGTGATGAGTCAGGGTGATGAATGCCGCAAAGGTCGGTTAAAAATGTAAATCCGAATTTATCGTCGGTTGTCAGCTGTTTGACGGTAGATAAAAGATCCTGTTTGGCCACAGTCACAGTAAGAATATCCGAACTGATATCCACAGTAATTGGCGAACAGGCTGCTTGAATGTGTTCAACTAAATCAGACATTATTCGATTCCATATTGAGCAAGCAGGTTTTTGTACTCAGGGGAAGATCGTCTATTTAAAGATTCTGCCGAAACAAGATCCTGAATACGTAAAAGCCCATCAATAATTTGCTCAGGTCTTGGCGGACAGCCTGGAACGTACACATCTACAGGAATAATTTTATCGATGCCCTGTAATACACTATAGGTATCAAAAATACCGCCACTTGACGCACAGGCTCCAACCGCAATAACCCAACGAGGTTCTGCCATTTGCTCATACACCTTTTTTAAAACCGGTCCAAGTTTTTTTGCAATGGTTCCCATAACCATCAATAAATCGGCCTGACGTGGCGAAAAGCTGGGTCTTTCTGATCCAAACCGTGCAAAGTCATAATGAGATCCCATTGTAGCCATAAATTCTATTCCACAGCAGGATGTTGCAAACGGTAAAGGCCAAATGGAGTTTTTTCTGGCTAAAGATACTGCTTTTTGTAAGGATGTGGCAAAAAATCCCTGTCCTGAAAGTCCTTCTGGTGCTTGTGTAATAATTGGCGATGACATTATTGCGTGCTTTCCTGTTCAAAATTAAGGATTTTATGATGATTTAAATACCATAAGGCTATAAAAAGCGGAATGACAAACAATCCTATTTGAAATAATCCATTCCAGCCAAGCTGTTTAAAATTTACAGCCCACGGATAAAAAAAGATAATTTCAACGTCAAATAATACAAAAAGTATGGCGACTAAAAAATAATGTACGGAAAAAGGAACTCTGGAATCTCCAACAGACTCAACACCGCATTCAAAGGCTTCACTTTTACTTTGTGTATCCCGTTTTGGCCCTAAAAGGTGTGTGATAAGAATGGTTCCGCCTACAAAACCAAAAACAACAATAAACTGAATTAAGATGGGGGCGTATTCTTTAAACATTATCTTTGGATTTTAGCACTACAAGCGAAAACGCTCAATGCGCTCAGGCTATTTTTTTTTACATTTTCTTAGAGTATGATACAGCTTCTTATGAGGATTGGATTAAGACTTTTATGATTGGTATTGATATTGTAGAAATACAGCGCATCAAAGAGGGTGTTGAAAAATTCGGACAGGATTTTTTAGACAGACTTTTTACAGATAAAGAGCAAGCCTACTGTAACCGTTACAAGTATCCGTTTGAGCGGTTTGCTGGTCGTTTTGCTGCAAAAGAAGCTGTAGCAAAAGTGATAAAGCAGGGTCCCAAAGATTTTTGGCTGCATATGGAGATCTTACCGGATGATAATGGAGCACCTCAGCTTTTTTTATCTGAGACCTTAAAAGCACATTTTCCTCATACCATTCACATCTCTATTTCACACGAACGTAACTACGCTGTAGCTGTTGCAAACGTAATTTTAGCCGAATAACGCTCCGCTGGAGTTTGAGGATTCGTCTTCTTCTTCTGATTTTGGAGGCATAACAAACACGGTCTGATAAATTCTTTGGAAAACCGAATCTGGAAGCGGCATGTTTTTGATATTAATGGCTGAAATCTGCTGGGATAATGAGGTATCCATAGCTTCAAGCACAATCTGTTTAAGTTCAGGTTCAACTTTCGATAGCACAAACGCAATAACCTGAGGTTTTTGTTTAGATAAAATATCGGCAATCTCTTCAACCGGACGAAGTCCCGAAAGAATAGTATTTTCTTCTTCGTCATTGCCAGAACTTTTACCGCCGAATAAGCTTCCGCTGGATAAAGAACTGTTGCCCAGTGATAAAGATGATGACTCTACAGATGGAGCCGATGACTTAGCCGCAGACGCAGGTCGTTTTACTCGTAATCTGCTTAAATTAACCTGAAGTTCTCTAAGTAGGGATTCTATAATTTCAGGATCATTTTCAGGTACATCATCTAATGCAGCTGTTAATTCTGATACTTCATCTTTTGAAAGCTTTTCTAAAACCAGTTTTCCTTTGTCTTCAAGTAACGATAGTAAAAGCGCTGCTTTTTGTTTTCCGGTTAACATGGGTTATTCCTCTTCAGCTCCAAGCCATTGTTGCATGACCTGTGCAATAAGTTCTGGGTTATCGTTTGCAATGGTTTTAACACGATCAAGCTGAGTTTCCGTACTTAATTCTTCCTGTAAACTGGAAAAGTCAGAATCTCTGGTATTTTCCAATAACGGTTCGCTGAATAACGAACTGTTTTTAAGCTGTTTGCGAATCCATTTTACACCAAAGAAGAGTAGGGCAATGCTGATAGCTCCACCCACAGTATAGGGAATATAAGGACCCACTTTCCTAACAATTCTCATGAACCGTTGTTTTTGAGCCAGCTTTCTTTTTTCGTCTTCCGTCATAATCGAGAAGTCGGCTTTATTTAACTGGATAGTATCGCGCCCTTTTACGTAACCAATAGCACTGGCAACCGTATTAAAGATTTGTTTTTTAAGGTTTTGATCAAGGAAGATGTCCTGTCTGTTGTTATCCAGAACAATGCTGGTTGTCAGTCTTTTAACATCTACAATTTCACCATTTTCTAAAGGCCCTAAATCGGCATTGATAGCCACTTTAAAACTTCCTTCAGGTAAAATACCTACAAGCTGCTCAAATGCTTTTTCTTCAAGAGAATGCTCAAACTTAAGCTTTACTTCCTGCCATTTTTTAATGTCCTCAAAATTTGGGATGACAGGTGTGCCTAAGGCAACTTCTTCATCAAGATTTACTTCGTTAATGGTTGGTTGATTTGGTTTTTTTCCTAATCGTGCATCACGAGCGGCCATTCTTTCGAAAATACCATTGGATAATACAACGCCTTCCGTATCAATAACGGATACGTTTTCTGGTTGCAGGTTTTCAACTGCATTGGCAACCAGCTGGATAATGCTAAACACCACATCATCCGATATTTGACTTCCAGGATATTTTCTAATCAAAATAGAGGCAGTCACAGGCGGTTGAGTCACTGCAAACAGTTTTTGTTCTGGCAGTACGATTTGAACTTTACAGTTTTCAATCACATCAAACTGTAGAATGGCTTTTTCAAGTTCTCCAGATAACGCTCTTACAAAGCGGACACGTTTATCAAATTCGGTTACGCCCAGTGTCTGGCTGTTATCCAATAATTCGTACCCTTTATTTCCGCCACCTGGTATGCCTTTAATAGCCAGAATATTTTTAGCTTCTTCCACACGTTTTTCATCAACAGACAGGGCAAAGTTTTTACCTTTTTGTTCTGTTGTAAACGGTAGGTTCGCCATACTTAATTCTTTAAGTGCTTTGGATGTTTCATCTGCCGTTAAATCATAAAGCTTAGTGTATTTAAGCTTCTTTGTATTTTCGTTGTATTCTTTTCTATCTTTTTTGGCCGCATTTTTTTCATCAAGTTTTGCTGTACCATCCAGTTTAAGATTAGAAATTTTACGCTTCCCTGATGCATCATCACTTTTATCTTTAAAAAAGAAAAAGTAAACGCCAGAAAGCACTACAACACCAAAAATACCTCCAAAAATAACAACTCTAAACCTGGAAAAAAGTGACCGATTGGTTTGTGTCAGCTGTTGGGAGGGTAAATCTGTTCCTATATTATCGTCATCAAAGTCAAGCTCAGCCATATTATTTCACTACACCTGCATATTTTGAATTTCTTTAAACGTTTGTGTTACCTGGTTAATCAATGTTATTGAAAAACTGATTGCAAGACCTACTTTTGTTCTGGCAACTGTAATTTCTTCAAGAGACATTTTTCCCTCAATATAATCCTGCATCATTGTATCGCTTTTGTTCTCATAATCACTAACCGTTTCAAAAAAATCAACGGCTTTATCCAAAAAAATCTGGAATGGAGTAACAGATGGTGCATTTTGATTCTGAACCTGCTGATTCCCATTTTGTCTATTTTGAATACGATTTAATATATTTTGAGGTGTGTTTTGAGTTGGAAGCTGACTCACTAAAATATCTTTTTTTAGAGGATCTTTAGGTAAAGCTCCAAGATAGGGTGTGTTTGTGTTTTTTTCTGGTTTTACCATTCCGCTTTCTTCTAAAATGCCTGTAAGAATGGATTTGATATTTTTTACAGCTGCTTTTTCGTTATCATCGGAAACAAGGCTTTCTTTGGCTTCGAGGGTGTCATCTTCAGCTAATCTGACAGCCCTGGTTTTTGGCTTTTCAAGAGCATTATTGAAAATTTGACTAACATAGTTTGCCTTTGTCGTATCAGATGCCTGAGAAGCTGTCATGGATTGCTGCAGCATATTTTGAAAATCACCAGCTTGCTGAGCAGGATTTGCTTTTTGTTTAAATATATCTGTACTTGATTTTATAGCATTGATAGAAGATGTGTTCATTATTTTAGAATATCTATAGTAGATTGATATAACGCTTTTGTTGTTTTAAAACAGGTTGCATTGGCTTCGTACATTGCTTCAGTATACGTCATATTCATCATTTCTTCAGGTAAGTTAACATTGGGCCATACGGTGAATCCTGATTCATCTGCCTGAGGAACAGCCGAATCATTATATCTAAAAAAAGGTTCTTTACTTTTTTCGATGGATTTTACTTTTACACCATTTTTGTAAGGCTCTAAAACTACATATTGTTTAGCGTAAGGTTTTCCGGTTTCTTCAACCTGTAGAGTAGAAATATTGGATACGTTTTCCGCCACTATACCCATTCGGATACGCTGAGCAATCAGTCCAGACATGCTGGATTCTAATGCACTGTCAAAACCCATGGCTTTGGCAAGCTGAGCAACTGCAGCACTATTTACAGATACTACCAACACAACACATAGAAAAAAAAGCCGAATATATTTATTTTCCAAGGGTTATGATTCTCCTTACACTGTCTAGTTTTGCTTTCCAGATTGCGACATAAGCATTGTAACGTTTACTGTTTTCAGTCATGCGGGCCATTAAAAAATCAAGTAAAACTTCTTGTGAATTTCCTTTTGCAGCTGTTAATTCGTCTAACAGTGCTTGATCGTCAGGGGGTAATACTGGCTTGAAACCTGGTGATGCCAAGTTTGCAATGTTGTACGCATAAATGGCTTGTTTTCTACTTGTTTCTCTAATGCCTTCGTGAAGTACCAGATAACGGCTGTTGTAAAACATGGTTTCAAGGTTTTGGTTCGGAGCTTGAGCAAACACAGCATCCAAATGAAAAAGTACCATTATTAGCAGTGCTGTGACAAGTCTTTTCATTCGCTTTCCTCTTCCAGACGATGTTTTAGTTTTTTTCTGAGTTTTTCTAAAATCTTTGTATGGATTCTGCAGATTTTGCTATTGGAGTAATTCAGCTCTTCAGCAATATCTTTTTGTTTCTTACCTTCAATATAGAACATTTTAATGATTTTTTCTTCTTCAGGTTCCAATTGTTTGATTTCATCCCACAGAAGCGAGTCTTCCAATACCTGGGTTTTGCTGTTATCCGTTTGTTTGGCAGGGGAATGGTTCTGGTCATTATCTTCCAGCATATCCAGAGAGATAAGATAGGATACAGAGGTGTCAGCTACAATACGCTGAACATGTTCTTCAATCATGGATGGCGTCAAAACCGTACCTGTTTCAAATGAGGTTTCAAGTAAATCAGCGATTTTTTCCTGGATCTGTTTGCGCTGCTCATGATAGGTCGTAGGATTACGATACTGCCATTCTTCCCTAATACGGTCAAAAATTTCGCCTCGTATTCTGTAATAGGCGTACGTGGCAAATTTTGATCCTTTATTAGCCTTGAAATTTCTATAGGCCTTTATAAGGCCTTCGATACCCCAGCTGATCAAATCATCATTTTCAATGCCTACAGGAAGCTGTTTTTTTGAGGAAATCTGTGAGGATATGGTTTGAATCATGCCCATATTTTCAGCAACTAAGGAATCTGGAATTTTGTCAGACTTCTGGATGTTAAGAGCTGATTGCTGTTGCAGATAGTTAATATTTATAGGCTGCTGCTTTTTTTCCAGTTGGTTTATCCTCTTTATAGTATTTTTTAAACAGCTTTTTAAATCCTAACACATCTTGTTTGGCCAACGCATTTGCAAATGCTTTTTTCATGATGTCATCCTGATAGGTGCTATCAACTCCAAAGGCGTTGATATCCTCCTTTTCCTCATCTGTGAGTAGGGATGTATTCATATTCATAAATGATGAAATAAATACTTCCTCAAGGAGATAGGATTGTGTTTCTTCAAGTATTTTTTTAGGGTTGTTCGATTTTGTTAACGGCAGTGTTTGGATGGCATCTGGCATCATTAACATATTGTCGTAGTCATTTTCTGCATGAATATAAGTGTTCCAATAACAGAGAATAATTAAACATAAGACAAACTTTTTCATAACACTTCTATATTTCCAACTAAGGCTCCTGACTCATGCAATGCCTGAATAATAGACACAAGATCTTTAGGAGTTGCACCAATTTCATTAAGTGCATTTACAAGACTAGAAAGGGTTGCTGATGGATTTAGATAAAGAATTTTATTATCGCTTTCCTCAACTTTTAAAGAGTCCTGAGCTTCGCCTCCGGCTCCACCAAAAACACCTGCTCCGCCACCTTGTTGCTGCTGGTTGTTAATGCGGATGGAGATGTTGCCATGTGTTAAAGCTACCGGAGACAATTTAACCATTTCGCCGATAACAACAGTTCCTGTTTTTGAATTAATAATAATTTTTGATGAGGAATCCGGTACAAACGTGATGTTTTCGATTTTTGCAACGGTTGAAATGACATCGGCTGAATCCAGATCGGATAAAGGGATTTTAATGGTATTGGCATCGATAGCCTTGGCATTGGGGAAGCCTTTGCTTTTAATGGCGGTTGTGGCTTTGGTTACGGTTATAAAATTCGGTTCTTTTAAAACAATGGTGATGTTCAGCTGATCTGAGTTGGTAACAGGAACTTCATCTTCAACAATGGCTCCATTAGGGATATAACCAACTGTTGGCTGATTTTTAAATACCTGCGTGGTTGCAGATTGTTCAGAAATCCCACCAACAATAACAGGGCCTTGTGCTACAGCATATGTTTTTAAATCCACACCTTGAAGCGGTGTAATTAATAATGTTCCGCCCACAAGACTTGTGCTGTCTCCAAGTGAGGAAACGGTTACGCTGATTTTTTGACCTTTTTTGATATAGGGAGGCAAGCTGGCTGTTACAATAACCGACGCTACGTTTTTGGAGTTAAATCCTTTGGAATCGGAAATCCCCATTTTCTTTAAAAGGTTGGTTAATGCTGTATCTGTAAAACCCGTGTTTTTGGTATCGCCGCTATTTCTTAATCCAATAACCATGGATTTCCGGTGAT
>CAZFCP010000002.1:51187-74275 GCA_964517775.1 uncultured Candidatus Marinamargulisbacteria bacterium
ACCAGACCAAATCCAATCAGTTGATTTTCACGCGCTTCGATAATTTTCCCAATATCCTTGATACGGATAGCCTGAGCATCTGCATAAACAGTATTGCCGCTTATTAATAAAAAAACCAGTAACGATAAAAGTCTATAGATATTTTTTTTCATTAGAATAACCAGTTAAACATTTTTGTTAGAACACCAGGCGACTGTTTTGATCCGACTACCCCGGCTCCATTTACAGAAACTTCGGCTTTAGCCAGTTGATATGAATAAATTGTATTGTTTGATCCAATGTCCTGAGGTCTGATTATACCTGAAATATGGATGGTTTCCACTTCGTTGTTTACTTTAACCTTATGTTCACCTACAACATAAATGTTTCCGTTTTCCAAAATTTCAGTGGCGATTGCGGTTACGATGGCTGTTACACGGCTTTTACGGGTGGTTTGTCCGGTTCCGTTATACTGATCACTCCCTTTAAGCTGAAGATCAAGGGTTTTTCTATCGGTGCTGTTTCCTAATAAGTTGGCAACCTGGTTCCATCCTGATAAAAAACCAGCTCCTGTATTAGATTCTTTTGTTGTTTTGGTGGTGGCTTCCTGAGCAGCTGACGTTGATTCTGAAATATAAATGGTAATAACATCACCAACTTTAACGTCTTTTTTTGAGGCTGTGTAAAAGGATGGCTTTCCACTATCCCATAATGAATCGCTATACAGTAGTGTGGATAAACAACTAACGAAGACTATTAACGCGAACGTTTTGCGAATCAATGATTTCTCCCTCCAGGAATTTATTTTCATTTAAGTGTGGTTGCACTGTGATGGGTTGTTTAAGATAACCGTCGGATACGGCTTTGCCTTTAAGTTTTAGCTCTATATTTTTATCCAAATACCATATTGTAACAGGATTTCCCCGTCTAATCACGGGCATATCTTTTAAGCTGTTTTCAGTGAGAAAGGCACCTTTTGCAATGCCTAACGTTGTTGTTTTGTTTGCAATCTCATCAAGTGAATGGATATTTTTGACAGATTTTCCATGTGTGTCTTCATATACAAGTTCAACATCATCTAAGGATATTTTACTTCCTTTTGAGAGGAATTTTTTTGCTCTTACATAATGCCTGCTCAATTTTACCTGACAGATGAGGCTGGCTTTGCCAATAACTTCCTTCGATTGATTTAAAAAAACAGCCGGTGTTACAAGCCCACCAAGAATGCTATCTGTATTTGTAAATAAAATCTGTACGGATTGAGCAGAGTCCATATATTTTTTTAAAGAGCCCTCGTTTAAAATTTTTACGGAAACATCAGGTGTTGATGCAAAGCTATTGAGCTCTAATGTTTTTTTGATAATTTGATTTTTTATGTCTATTAGATTTTCTTCAAATGAAGCAGCAAACAGGTGAGAAGAAAAAATAAAGAGAAACAGACAGCTAAAAAAAAACTTATTTTCCAAGGTCGCTGGACGCTTTAAGCATTGCTTCACCGGCTTGAATTGTTTTTACAATTAATTCAAAAGACCGTTGTGTTACAATCATTTCCATCATTTCTTCAATAACGTTAACGTTTGAGTATTCCAATGCTCGCTGTCTGATATTTCCCATCCCGTTTTGAGAAGGGGTTTCAAAGCTTGGTTGTCCGGAAGCTGCCGTTTCAAGGAACAGGTTTTGACCTACGTCTTTTAAACCGCTTGGGTTTTGGAAGGATGCAAGAAGAATTTGCCCAATTTCCTGAGGTGTTGTTTGTCCGGCGACCTGTGCAAATACACGTCCTTCTTCGTTAATAATAACTTCAGTTGCATTTCTTGGGATGTTGATAGCCGGTTCAAGAGGTTGTCCATTAGGGTTGACCACGTTTCCTTCGTAATCCACGTGAAGGTTTCCTGCTCTGGTATAAGCGATGCTTCCGTCTGATAATCTGAATTGAAAGAATCCCTGTCCTTCAATAGCAATATCCATAGGCTGGTTTGTAATTTCTATTGTACCTTGCTCAAAGTTTTTACTGATATCTACAATCCGTACCCCAGACCCATATTCTGTATACTTTTTCCGTTTATTTACGGTGCCTGTTGCCTCATCGCTTTCAGTAAGCGCTCCTTCTAAAATTAAGGGGAAGATACTTTCCATTTCCACACGGCGTCTTTTATAACCTACTGTTTGAGAGTTTGAAATGTTGGCCGCAACAGTCTGTAATTTTCGTTGAAAATTAAATAGACCGGACTTGCTCATAAACAATTGATTAATCATGCTGTGCTCCTTAAGTTAGGGGTTGGCCATTTGGATGACTGTTGTCATCATTTTCATTGAGCTTCTTGCTGCTTTTGCGCTGGATTCGTTACCGTATTTAGCATAGGTTCCGTCTCCCATAAGTGCTTTAATTGTCCCCGTTTTTCTAATAAATCCCTGACGTACCTGATAGACTGGTTTTGGATCCAGTCTTGGTGGATCTTCAGGTGCGAAAAAGATCGTTCCATTAATTGTTTCCAGTTTTTCGTTCATATTGCTTTCGGATTCAAATACAATTACTTTTATTTTATCAACTGGAGCATTATCTACAAAAATTAAACCGGATACAGATATAGCGATATCTTTTCCTTCAGGTAAAATGATTTCGGTTTCACTTTCACTTAAAACCGGAAATTCGCTTGCAAGAAGAATTAATCTTCTTTTATTGTCCAGGCGAAAACGTCCATCAAGTGTATAGCCAACTTTACCTGTAGGTAATCTAACACAAAAGAAGCCTCTATTTCCAGCTTCAATCATAGCATCAAGCGGTTGGAAGGTTTCTTCGGGTGGCCCTTGTCTCCATCTGAAAAAAGATTTGATAGCAATTCTTCCATTTTTACTGTAGTTGTATCCGCCAGCCTCTACATAGCCAGGTGTATCCATATGTAAGGTGTAAAGCGCAAAGTTATACCACTGACGTTGGTGAGCAATCATGGATTGTACGGCTGTTTTGAGGGCGGGATGAGGCATTTCGTCATAATAGGGCCATATTTCAGCAAAACTTTTTTTTGCTGAAATAAAAAAAAGAAGAGACATTGTAAAGAGGCAAAATAAAAAAGACCGTTTCACGGTTATGAGTCTACTACTTTCTTTTCTTTTTGGCTAGTTTATTAAGCTGATAAACAAAGGCTAAAACTTCGGCCACCAGTGTATATAATTCTGGTGGAACTTCCATGTCCAGATCCAGTTTTGACAATAGTTCTGTTAAGGCCTGATCCTCGTACATTGGAATGCGGTTTTCTTCGGCTAGAAGCAAAATCTGTTCGGCGACGGCTCCTCGTCCTGTGGCTACGATTTTTGGGGCTTTCGATTTCCCAGGTTCATATTTAACGGCTATGGCTTTAAGCTTCTTTTTTTCGGGAAGCGTTAAGTCTTCTATATGGCGTTTTAATTTTTTGGATTTTTCCTGTAAGGATTTTTTATTCGGGTTCATACTTCGGCGCTGACTCTGGAAATCTTATCAAGGTTGATGGTGGGAAGAATGAGTTTTTTGATGTCTAGTTTTTTAGGTACAAGCTGCATGCCCACAACTTCATAATTTAAAGCAGCCATTCTTGTTTTGAGTTCAGGGCTTGTTCGTAAGATAGAATCTTTTGTCTGTGTATTTTCTGTATAAAAAACATACCAGATTTTTTTCTCTGAAAGCTCAACGGAGACGGATAGCTCGCCTATATCTTCGGTTTCAAAACGCAGGATAAATTTTGTTTTTTGAGGATTAAATTTTCTCTTTTTTTGTTGAGGATCTTTTTGCATTAAAATTTCGATAGGTTTTTTTTGCTGGGAAAAAGGATTTGGAATCTGCCAGTAAGCAAACTGATCAGTGCCTAATGGAAGCACAGAGCTGGATTTTGAGATAATCGATTGAGAGATTACACTTTCCAAAAACTGAGAAATCTGACCTTTAATCATTGCTGTTTGCTGTTGAAGCAGCCTTGCCAGTTCCGGGTTTGCATTGGCAGGAAG
Organism: uncultured Candidatus Marinamargulisbacteria bacterium; assembly: GCA_964517775.1. Taxonomy (GTDB): domain Bacteria; phylum Margulisbacteria; class Marinamargulisbacteria; order SXXA01; family JAHFDB01; genus CAZFCP01. The sequence continues at coordinate 55,145 of CAZFCP010000002.1, forward strand.
CGAGGCTATCAATCCGCCAAGAAAATCATTGAATAACCTGAAATCCTGAATAACTCCGGCCCGATTTAAATTGGTAATACTTAAATTCTCAGATTGCGTATTCATCCATTTTTTTAAAGTGTCGTCCATTTGGGACACAATAGAGGCAAGACCGCTATATAATGATGGATTTAAAAGCACCTGAAACTGCTGAAAATTGGATTGAAACCGTGAAAGTGTAAGCTGCATTTTATCCAAAACCTGTCCAAGTTGACTTTGATTGCTTAGAAAGTTTGCCAGGATATCCACGCTTTTAGGTGAGCTTGAGACGCCTTTTAAATGACTAACCACGGCCGATTCAACCGCATTGGACTGACCTCTGCTTTGAACAAGTCGGGAAACTGTATCTAAATTTTCATGCGAAGCTTCAAGGCCAAATTGAATAATAGTAGACAGTATTTTCTTGTTTTCAGGAGAAGGAGATTTTTGAAATTTAACCAGAAGGTCTACGATATCTGATTCGGATACCGGTCTTGCAATAGTTTTTTGAGTTTGTGTGGTGGTTTGTTTTGTAGAGTCAACTTCTTTGACCTGAGACGTTTGCGATACTTTTTCCGCTTCGGTTGCTGGTGCTGATCCAACAGATCGGTTAACTCCCTGGGACTCTTCAACCGAAAAAGGTTTATCTACGGATCCACCTGCGCCGGCACGTTGCCATGAAGCAGGATCTAATCCGCCTTTTCGTGGTCCGCTTGCTCCGGTTACACCTAAACCCATACCTTGATTCTAAGGAAGCAATGTACGCAAGTCAATACGGTTAAACGTAAAGCGTAGAAATGGATCTGCGCTCGTGGTTTCTTTTAATAGCTTCCGCAAGCATAGGTGCCAGAGATAAAACCTTTAATCCATCAAATTGTTGTTGAATAGGAATCGAATTGGTTACGATCACTTCTTTCAGGTTGGCGTTGGATAATCTTTCGATTGCCGGCCCAGAGAAAACAGGGTGTGTTGTTGCAAGATAAATCTCATCTTTACAGCCAAATTTTCTAAGTGTAGCTAAGCCTGATGTTACAGATCCCGCCGTATCAACCATGTCATCTACAAGTAGAACCGTTTTATCTTTAACGTTTCCAACAATATTAACGATTTCAGCTTTGTTATGGTCAGGCCGTGTTTTGTGCATAATAGCCAGTTCTGCGCCTAATCTGTCTCCTAATTTTTTGGAGAATTTGGCACGTCCAGCATCAGGTGCTACAACAACAAGGTCTTTTAGGTTTTTCTTTTTGAAATAATCTACAAATAAAGGCAGTGCAGTTAAATGATCAACCGGTTGGGAGAAAAAGCCCTGAATTTGATCAGCGTGAAGATCAACTGTAATAAGTCTATCGAAGCCGACGGCTGATAATAAATCGGCCATTAATCTGCCAGAAATAGGTTCTCTTGGTGCTGATTTTTTATCCTGTCTTGCATATCCGAAATGAGGAATAATAACGTGAATGGCTGATGCTGACGCCCGTTTCAACGCATCCATAATAAGAAAGAGTTCCATATAATCATCGTTTGGCGTATGTCCTATAGTTTGAATGACATAAACTTCCTGGCCACGAATCGATTCTTCAATTCTTGCGTAGTTTTCACCACAGCTGAATTTGGAAAGACGCATTTTTCCAAGGTTTATACCTAAACATTTTGCGATTTCCTGACCCAATTCCTGATGGGCAGAACCGCAGACTAATTGCATTGAGGGTGTATCGTTTTTCATAAGGCTTGAAATTATAGATGACAGGTCCGTTTTAGGCAATGTATACTTCTGACATGAAAAAAACGTTTTTGGTCATAGATGGACATGCTCTGGTTTTTAAGGCGTATTATGCCTTTCCTCCTACACTGACATGGAATAATCATCCCATACATGCGGCATTCGGGTTTATCAGTCTTTTTTTTAAGGTTTATGATTTGTATAAACCAGACTATCTGACTGTCTGTTTTGATAGAAAAGAACCTACGTTTAGGCATGATATGTTTTCAGGTTATAAAGCTCATCGTCCACCGGCACCTGAGGATCTTATTTTTCAGGTTGATTTATTGAAATCCATTTTATCCGAAATGAAAATTCCCTTATTGGAAAAACCTGGTTTTGAGGCTGATGATTTAATGGGAACGTTGTCAAAAATGGCCACGGCGCAACAGGTTTCAACGTTATTATTTACAGGTGATCATGACTCGCTACAGCTTGTTGATGATTTTGTGCATGTGGTGATGAATAAGAAGTCTGACATCATCGAATGTGATGAAAAAAAAATACAGGAAATGTACCAACTTTCACCTCAACAAATTGTTGATTTTAAGGCTTTAAAAGGGGATACCTCCGATAATATTCCGGGTGTGGCAGGAATAGGGGATAAGACAGCTATTAAGTTACTTTCAGAATATAAAACTTTAGAATCGATTTATGAGAATATTCAGACTGTTCAGCCAAAAGGCGTTCAGGATAAATTGATAAATGGAAAAGACTCTGCGCTTCTTTCACAAAAACTGGCTACTATTTTTTGTGAGGTGCCACTTGAACAAACTTTAGATACGTTTTTCTTTACTCCCGACTGGGCCGTGATTTTAGCTCAATTTAATACATATAACTTTAAATCTCTCTATCAAAAGTATCAAAAAATAGCAGAACCACAGCAGACTTCTTTCTTTTCGGAATCATCACCTTCCATTGAAATCTCTTCAGCCGTATTCATAACCGAAAAAGACTTTTTAGCACGTTTTTCATCTCATAGTCTGGATCTTGGCGTTGAGTATACGGAAGCGTCATTGGAAATTGCTATTTCCGAAGATCAAGTTTATACACTTACGGATACAACGTCTGCTATTTTTGAGTTCCTGTTTACAAGGAGTGACGTTATTGTAACTTTCGATGCCCGTTCGCTGTATTATCACTGGATAGACCTGGGTTATGCCCCGAAACCTGTAAAGCTTGAAACTGGGCTGGCTCTTTTTCTAATCGATCCTATTGCCACTCAATCTAAAGAAGGCGTTCTTGCTTATTTTAATATCAACCAATCTTATTCGACTGGCCATAACCTTCATCTTTATCAGCGCATTCATAATGAACTGGATGCCCGGCATGTGCTGGCACTTTATACCTATATAGAGGCTCCATTAGCTGTTGTTTTGGCAAAAATGGAAAAAACGGGCGTTACACTGGATTTGGCCTATATGGACAACATTAAACAGATTTTTGAGGAAAGGCTGGCTGTTCTTATCAAAAAATGTCAGGCGTTTTCATCTCAGCCTTTTAATTTGAATTCTCCAAAGCAGTTGGCTGACGTTTTATTTGATGAGCTTGGATTACCCGTTATTAAACATACAAAAACAGGGCGTTCAACAGATTCCTCAGTGTTAGAAAAGCTTAAATCCCACCACGAGATTGCCGCCTTGCTTTTGGATTACAGAAGTCTGGAAAAACTCGTATCCACTTATGTGAACACACTTCCACAGCTTGTGAATAAAAAAACACAGCGTATTCATACGTATTTTAATCAAAAAATTGCCTCAACAGGGCGATTATCTTCCGTAAATCCGAACTTGCAGAATATTCCGGTGAGAAGTGAAGAAGGTTTGTTAATTCGAGAGGCGTTTATTCCATCAGCGTCAGATCGTGTGCTTGTTTCGGCGGATTACTCTCAAATTGAACTTCGTATTCTGGCGCATTTGTCTCAGGATCCTCATTTAATTGAAGCGTTTAGACAAAAACGTGATATCCATAAATCAACAGCGGCTTTGATTTTTTCAGTTCCGCTGGACGAGGTAACAAAAGAACAGCGTTATAAGGCAAAAGCTGTAAATTTTGGGATTTTATATGGGATTTCTCCATTTGGATTGTCTGAACAGCTGGGTATTTCTCCAGCAGAAGCCAAAACCATTATCACACATTATTTTGATCAGTTTCCTACGATTAATCAGTTTATAAAAACAACAATAGACTATGCAAAAGAACATGGTCATGTTGTGACAGAGTTTGGTCGCGTGAGGCCGATTGCCGAATTAAAATCGCCTCAATTTGCGGTGCGTCAGTTTGGGGAACGTGCGGCCGTCAATACGAGAATTCAAGGTACTGCAGCTGATATCATTAAAATGGCGATGATTTCCATTGATAACAGTTTTGCAGAACTTGGCTTTCAGTCAAAAATGGTGCTTCAGGTTCATGACGAGCTTGTTTTTGATGTGATGATATCGGAAAAAGAACGACTCTGCGCCGAGGTTAAACGCATTATGGAAAATGTTGCCGATTGGCAGGTTCCTTTAGATGTGGATCTTTCCGAAGGAAAAAACTGGAAAGAAATTTCGATCTAGGATATAACTTGATTCATGATTCGCAATAAAGCAACGATCCGTACACTTATTCTTATTGTTGGAATTATAGCGCTTGTTGCTGGCGGGGTAGGGATTTATCGGCAGTTTATCAATCCTAATTATTTGTTTGTTCAAGGTGTAAAAGTTCCTAAAAAAATGGTATTTCAGGCTTATTATCAGTTGTACCCAGATCTAAAAGATAAGCCGGTTTCCAAAAAAAATGCTATTGAGGCCTTTTTGTTGCGTCAAAGTATGTATGAGGATTATTTAGATAAGACATCTCAAAAATGGATTATGGGCACCATTCAGGATATCCAGACCGGCTATACTACCGATGAAACGTTTTCAACAAAAGAAAAGATAAAACGGTTTGTTTTAAAAACGGAAGACGGCTATTACTCCGTTCATTCCAAAGATCAAGGCCAGGACATTCGTGTTGGTCAGCGCATTGCCTTTCAGTTAAGCTCTGAATTTTCCGAGCTTATTAATGTAAGTGAATTTGTTAGCAGCGGAAATAAAATTTCCATTCCGTTTTCAAGCGGTATGATTTCCTATCACCATTTATAAGGAGACCCAGATGAAGTGGCAGCAGCGTAGACTATGTGGAGATATTAACAAAAGCGATATTGGACAATCTGTGGTTTTATTTGGATGGATTGATGCCATCAGAGATCACGGCTCCCTGCTTTTTTTTCATTTGAGAGATGTTTCTGGCCTGGTTCAGCTTGTTTTTAATTCAACGGATGCTACGGCAGAACTTGCCCAGCAGCTTAGAAGTGAATGGGTTGTTCAGATCGAAGGTGTGGTTTCAGAGCGTTTGAAAGAAACGGTAAATCCTCATATTGCTACGGGTGCGCTTGAAATTTTGGTCACGTCTTTGGTGATTTTGAATAAAGCCGAAACACCTCCATTTTTGATTTCAGAAAAAGGTTTTGGAGAGTCGTCCAACACAACTGATAATGTTGATGAAGAAACCCGTTTAAAATACAGATTTCTGGATTTGCGCCGCGCAACGATGCAAAAAAATATTCAATCCCGTTATGCGTTTGTAAAAATCATCAGAGATTATTTACACGCTCATCGATTCATTGAAATCGAAACCCCGTTTCTTACAAAAAGCACCCCAGAAGGCGCAAGAGATTATCTGGTTCCAAGCCGTACTCACCCCAACAAGTTTTTTGCCTTGCCTCAATCTCCTCAATTATTTAAACAATTACTAATGATGAGTGGTTTTGACCGCTACTATCAAATTGTACGCTGTTTTAGAGACGAAGATTTACGCCCAAACAGACAGCCGGAATTTACCCAGGTGGACTTGGAAGCCTCTTTTATTGATGAATCCTTTATTTTCCAACTGCTTGAAGGTTTGATGATAGATCTTTTTGGTTCTATTGGGGTTCAATTTCAGGCGCCATTTCCAAGAATTACGTATCAGGACTCCATGTCACTGTACGGAAACGACAGGCCTGATATCCGTTTTGGCTGGAAAATGGTGGATGTTACACAGGTTTTTGCACAGACCTCTTATAAGATTTTTAACACTATCGTTTCTTCAAAAGGAATCATTAAAGGGATCAATCTTAAAGGTCAGGCCTCAAAATTAAGTAAAAATGTTCTTCAGGATGATTTGGCCAAGACGTTGATTCAGCGACTGGGTGCCAAAGGCTTAACCTGGATGAAAGTTGAAAACGGACAGTTGGAATCGAATATTGTTCAGTTTTTTTCTGAATCTGAAAAACAAACCCTGTTTCCTTTGATGGATGCTCAGGATGGAGACGTGTTGGTTTTTGTGGCCGATACGAACCATCAGCTTGTAAATCAGGCGCTGGGACAATTCAGGACGATTATGGCTGAACGTCTGGGCATTATTCAACCAAACACATTCGCACCCTGCTGGGTTGTGGATTTTCCACTTTTCGAACGTTCTGATGAAAGACTATCGTCTGTTCATCATCCGTTTACACAGCCTCAGGTGTCTTTGGAAGGTCTTTCCGAAGAACAGCTTCTATCTGTTAATGCTAGAGCCTATGATCTTGTTATTAACGGCGAAGAAGTAGGGGGCGGAAGTATTCGTATCCACAATTGGGATCAGCAGCAGCAGATTTTCTCTTTGTTGGGTCTAAGTCCTGAGGATATCGAATCGAAATTCGGATTCTTTGTTAAAGCGTTAAAATACGGAACGCCGCCGCATGGCGGTTTAGCATTGGGTGTAGACAGACTTATATCCATGTTATTGCAAACTGACTCGATTCGGGATGTCATCGCATTTCCTAAAAACAGAGTGGCATATTGCCCGTTAACGCAGGCTCCTGACTTTGTTGCCGAAAAGCAACTGCAGGAGTTATTCATTCAAACTGTAAGTGAGGATGCCGTTTAAGATTTAAAAGGTCTGAAATCATTATTTAAAAATGCCCTATTTTTGATGTCGCATAATATATATTATGTTAAATAGATAGGATAGACTGAACTGAAAGCTTGGTTTAAAATAAAACTCTATTATTTTGGAAAGGTATCTACTATGTCGTTAAGTTTTTCCGAAGCACCCTGGGGACGCTGGGATGTATTGCTTGAAGAAGACTATTGTAAAGTTAAAAAAATCACGGTTAATCCGGGCGGACGCTTAAGTTATCAAAAACATTTTAAACGCGAAGAACTTTGGACTGTTGTTCAAGGAACTGCGACAGTTACCTTAAATGATGTTGTTAAAACCTATGGGATTGGCGATGTTGTGCATATTCCAAAAGAAGCCGCTCACAGAGTTGCAAATACTCATCAGGACACATTGGTATTTATAGAGATCCAACGCGGCACATATTTTGGCGAAGATGATATTATCCGACTTCAAGATGATTACGGACGCCAATAAACGTGTTTAAACGGCTTTTTTCTATGATTCGAATACTTTGGCACCGTCTTGTTTCAAAAAAGGCTTTAAATCAAGAGTCTTTTTCTACCAACGCGACTCAAAGCACTGAAGATGACATGTTGCAGAAAAACATGGATAACTTTGAAAGAAAGCTGAACGACTTATCCCAAATGGATTGCTGTATGATCATCAATATCGATAAATCATCCATGGTTATGATGTATCTTATTCCTTATGAAAAAGCACAAATCTCTTCACATACGTTTGAGTTTATTGAAAAAACAGGCTTAACATTCAATGTGTTAAAAACCGAACCCGGAACTCAACGTGCATCACGTCCTGAAAACTTTAATCCTTTTGAAGAAAAAACGTCTTCATCGTCTCCGTCATTAAAATTTCCCTCACAGTTTTTTAATTTAAATTAATGACAGATCACCTTACTTTTTTTGAACATTTACGAGAATTACGCAAGCGATTGTTTTATTCCTGTATTGCCGTTCTTTTAGGCTGGATTCTTTGTTATTTTTATTACAATCAGATTATAGATTTTTTAGCAGCACCGCTTTCGGCCTTATTTCAAAATAACCAGCAAAAGCCTATTTTTTACGTGACATCCTTACTTGAGGGCTTTTTTACCAGATTCAAATTTTCGTTTATATCCGGGATTGTTATTTCTATTCCTTTCCACTTGTATCAGCTTCTAAAATTTATGTTTCCAGGCTTAAAGCCAAGTGAAAGAAAGTTGATTCTGTTTTCAATTATAGGTAGTACCCTGCTAAGTATTTTGGGTTTTTATGTGAGCTATTTTAAGCTGCTTCCCTACTCTCTTGCCTTTTTAATGAGTATGGAATTTATCCCTCATCAGGTTGGATTTATGTTGCAGTTTCAGCAAAACATCTTCTATATTTTTAACTTTATTATTTACACCATGCTGATTTTCCAGTTCCCCGTTATTCTTGAAATTTTGCTGTATCTCAATATCGTTTCCAGAGCCTTTTTAATAAAAAGCGGGCGGTTTGCTGTTGTTGTGATGTTTGTTGTGGCCGCCATTATTGCACCGGATGTTCTATCCCAAATTGGTCTGGCTATTGTACTGATTCTCTTATATTACCTGACCATTTTAGTCGCGAAACTTTTTAAATTCGGAGAATCTTGATGTTCGGCTTAAGCGGCAATGAATTATTTGTTATTTTGCTAATCATCATTCTTGTTGTAAAACCTGAGGATTTACCTGCCTTGATTCGTCAGATTGGCAAAATATACGGTCAAATTATGAGAATTTATTACAGCATTCTGGATGAGATAAACAGTTTTGATGACATCGTTAAAAAATAAGCCATCTTCTTTTGATAGAATAACGATCAGCCGTTTAAAGCTGGAGGCTCTTATAGGCATTTATTCGCATGAGCAGCAGTTTCGGCAGCCTGTTTATATAACGTTGAACCTGTATATCAAACCTCTTTTACCCCAATCGAGGCTTGAAGATAGCGTGGATTATTTTAATGTCTCTGAATCTGTTAAACAGCTGGTACAGTCAAAATCCTTCGATTTAATCGAAAATATGAGTTTTGAGATACTAACGCTGCTTTTTAATCAGTTTTCGCTTATTGAGGCGATAGAGATATACATTGAAAAGCCACAGGCTATCCATAACGCCGATTTTGCTGGCATATCCCTGTTTAGAGAAAGAGCTTAAGCCTGATACAGACTTTTTAGCAGCTTTTCCCCTATGATTCTATTCATGATAACGCTCATCGTGATTTGCGTTTCTCCAAAATCCTGGGAAAGAATTTTAGAGTATTTATTAAGCAAATGAACAATATCCATACGTGAATACGGAATATTAAACGAAAATTGAGCTTGAAAATGAGCCAGCATGTCTTCAACTGCTGCTAATAAATCCTCCAGATGACTGTGATGTAACGCGGAGATAAAGACATGCGGATTATATCGTTTTTTGAGGTGTTCGAGTTGTTCTTCCGAGGCAAGATCTACTTTGTTAAAGACGAATAATTGAGGTATATCTGCGGCTTTAATATCGGTAAGAATCGTTTTTGAGGTTTCGATAAATACGTCACATTTGGGATGGGAACAGTCGATCACATGAAGCAAAAAATCAGCGTGAATGGTTTCTTCAAGTGTGGCTCTGAATGAGGAAACAAGCTCGTGAGGAAGTTTTTGAATAAAGCCAACGGTGTCTGTCAGTAATACCTCCTGCTTGGTTGAGAGATTGAGTTTTTTGGTTGTGGGATCCAGGGTTGCGAATAGTTTGTTTTCGGTTAAAACCTTGGATTGCGTTAAGGCATTGATTAAGGTTGATTTTCCAGCGTTTGTGTAACCTACAATAGCACCGTTTAAGGTTGGAACATTTTCGCGTTTTTCTCTAAGAACCGTACGGTGGTTTTTAATTTTTTCCAGTTTGGCCTTGATGGTATCGATACGAATATAAATCTGACGCTTATCCACTTCCAGCTGTTTTTCACCTGGGCCTTTTGTACCAATTCCACCTCCAAGTCTGGATAAGTGAGTCCATAGCCGTGTCAGTCGAGGTAAAAGATAGGTTAACTGTGCCAGCTCTACCTGAAGCTGTGCTTCATATGTTTTTGCGTTTTTTGCAAAAATATCCAGGATAATCCCTGTTCGATCCATAACTTTGGTATTAAGAATGCTTTCAAGCCGTTTATGTTGGGCCGGAGTAAGTTCATCATCCGTAATAACCAGTTTTATATTATTTGAGGTTATAAGCGTCTTTAATTCTTCTATTTTTCCCTCACCAAAGTAGTGTCCAGGATGAGGTGATTCTCTGGTCTGTATGAATTGTGAATGAACAACAAAGCCAGCTGTTTTGGCCAGCTCTGAAAGTTCGGTCATGGAATCGAACACAGACCATCCTTTTTTGCTTTCAAAAGGATGTTTTAGTCCAAGTAAAATAACCGATAAATTAAGATTTGGATCTGGCAAGACTGGTCTGATATAACGGTTTAAATTCGTTTAGGTTTGGATAGAAAAGTAGAATCTGCTCATACGTTTTTGCTGCATTTTTCCAGTCTTGTATCTGAAAATAAATGGAGGCTAAATTCTTTAAAATATCCAGATTAGCAGAGTTTTGTTTTAAATCAGCTTCTAAAAACGGAATGGCTTTTGCCAGGATAGTGATGTTGTTTGTTTTAGAGAACATATCCATATAGGTGCTGGCAATGGCTGTATTGATATTTGGAAAATCAGGTTTCATTTTATAGACCTGAAGGTATTGTTCCAGGGTTTTTTGTATATTGCCCTGACTTCTATAAATATCAGCCAGATTAAAATTGGCCTCAACTAATCTGTCGTCAATTTCAAGTGTTTTATTGTAGTACATAATGGCTTCATCAAGACGTTTTGTTCTGTGTAAAAAGTATGCCAGGTTTAATAAAAACAGAGGATTTTTTTTATCATTTTTAGCCGATTCCCTAATGTATTCTTCAGCTTTTTGAGTGTAAACAACTCCTTGTTCAGGATTTACTTCTGCCATCATTAAATAAATGGTTGCAATACGATTTTTGTACCAGGGATTTTTTTCATCCAGTTCAATCATATGCAAAGAAATCTGCTCGGCTCTGTTTAAATACTCCAGTTTTTCTGCTGCCGAAGGTTGCTGCATACCGAATTCAGATAATGCCTTGGCAAGATCCATTTGGTATTGTGTTTCCCAAGGGGCCAGTTTTACAGCCGCTTCATATTCTTCAATCGCGTATTTTGGACGCTGATACACCTCAAAGTTATACGCATCACGATAATGGCGTTCGGCAAAATAAGGCAGAGCTGCCTGCCATACACCTACCAGAACCAGACAGGAAAACGCCCCCAGTACAATCCAGTCTTTAGTCGTTAATTTTGAAAGAAGGATTTGATTTTCGGCTTGAGTTTCTTTATTTTTTTTACTCATGAGAGGCCTCCTCGTTAAATGAAGGCTGTGTAACAAGTGCTTGACCTATTCCAACGCAAACATAGAATAAAACAAGTGTTGCTACGACACCAAAGTTGAAGAATACCTGTCCCAGATAAACACCAGCTGATGTTAAACATCCAACCAAAATGTAGCTATAGGGGTTATTCTTTTTCTCAAAAAAATGTCTAAGAATTAATAAATACCAGCCGCCCATCAAAAAGACATAGTACGTAACAGTTGCTGGAATGCCTTTTGTAGCCAATGTATTTAAATATTCGTTATGGAGTCTATCAGGAGTAAAGTTATGGCCACCTTCAAGAATACCGTATTCTGGGCGTCTATAATCAGGATATTTGTATTTAATGGTGTCTAATCCACTTCCAATCAGCCAGTAGTCTTTAATCCAGGGAATCGAGCTTTTCCACATAGAGGTTCTAGCTGTTCCTTTTAAGGCGTCTCTACCATAAGTCTGAAGTTTGTTTTGAGCATTTTTAATAGCCAGAATATCTTTTTCCTGAGTGGTTAAGCTTCCAATAAACTGGTGAATGGTAGGGATACTGACGATAAACCCAAAGGCAATAATAAATGCAACAAGCCATTTGTTTTTTTCTGTGGCTGTTTCTCCAGATTTTCTAAATTCCAATATATAGAAAGACACACAGAGCAACATATACAGTAGAAGTGATACTACCGAAATAGCCACAAATTGAAGAATTGCAAAAAGAATAATAATAACGAAACGTGATAAAAATACTTTTAAATCATCGTCTGCTTTCGTACAGATTCTTAGGAAGTAAAGCGCAAGTGCTATGGAAATCAGGATGCCCGTAAGTCCGAATAGCTCTCTTAAATCAGCTACATAACACAAGGCCAGAATAATGATGGAAACGGCTGCAACCAGTATGGTACTAAGTTTTTTCTGAGGAATCAGCGCATAAAACGAATAGATGCAGTAACCTGCAATCAAAAGCAGTAATGGAATAGAGAACAACGGCCCTTTTAAGTACATTTTGAAAATGAAAGCCAGATAGAAAACAGCAACTACAGCAAGATTAATAAAGAAATCTAATGTAAAGTATTTTTTTGTTTTTGTAATTAAAGAACCTGAAATTAACAGGTAAAAATAGGTCATGGACGCACAAAAACCTAACCAGGTTGCTCTTGAAAAAGAGAGTAGCTGTGCATAAAAAATCACTGAGATAACAATAAAGAGACTCGCTTTTAAATATTTCGTTGTTTTGGCGTCTAGTTGTGAATAGCCTTTTTCAGAAATAAACAATAACCATCCGATAGCTAACGGAATGACCATGCCCACAAATGCACAAAAATGAACCGGGTTGTTAATACAGGCAAATACCCGAGCTGAAGCATTCACGCTCCAGTTCATAAAATCTAAGCCAAGGCTTTGAAAAATACCGTAAATCGATGAAAAAAATGTAGAAAAAACGATGGCAATCAGCATATAGTTGAGCTGGAATTTTTCGGTTACAAGTTTTGCAAACATGAACCACAGGAATGAGTAGTTTACAACGGTAAAAATACCTTCCCATCTATCATAAGCCCCAATAATACTGATAATAACGTTTGTGGAAAAAACGGTTGAAATAAGATTAAAACCCAGCCAGATAAGCATGGGAATTTCAAGGCCGATTTTTTTCCATCTCAATCCAAAAACAGAGTAACTTTCTTCTACAGCATTATCATTTCCGTTGCGTTTGTACAGTAAATATTTAAATAACCACACAACCGCCACAAGCATGCTGGTTAAACGTAAGCAGAGAAGCTTGTTCACTTCAAATACCGAACGGGTCATGGATGTAAATAATAATGGATTACCGATTAATAAAATCAGTAAAAGTATAAGAATGATCCAATTAAAAATGGACTCTGATTTTGTTTTTAGCATGTGGGAATCCCTGCGAAATCCTGAATAGGTGTTACGTCCATTTTTCTGTTCATATTTTTCATGGCATTAACGGTAGCAATGGCTCCGGCAATCGTTGTGATAACCGGAATATTGTTATGTAATGCCGTTTGGCGAATAATCACTTCGTCTTTGATCGGATTTTTTCCAAATGGGGTGTTAATCACAAGTTGTATATCTCCGTTTTTGATAAAATCAACAATACTTGGGCGTCCTTCTCCAACTTTAAAAACGGTTCCAGATTCGATACCGTGAGATTGTAGAAGCTTTGCCGTTCCAGTTGTTGCAACGATTGAAAATCCTAAATTAAACAAGTCTAAAGCTACTTCAATAATTTTAGATTTATCACTGTCTTTTACGCTCAAAAAGACACGCCCTTTAGATGGAATTACCTGACCGGCAGCTAGTTGCGATTTAATAAATGCCATTCCAAAATCGGTATCAATACCCATAACCTCACCTGTAGATTTCATTTCAGGTCCAAGCAGGATATCCACACCTGGGAAGCGGTTAAATGGAAAAACAGCTTCTTTTACTGACACGTGACGAGGTGTTACTTCCTGCAAACCAAGCTCTTTAATGGTTTTACCTAAAATAACTTTAGTAGCCATTTTTGCCCATGGAACACCGGTGGCTTTACTTACAAATGGAACTGTCCTTGATCCACGAGGATTTACTTCCAAAATGTAAACTTCATTGTTTTTAACAGCAAATTGAATATTCATAAGTCCGATAACAGCGAGTTCTTTTGCTAATTTGTAAGTAGCCTCTCTAATGTCAAAAAGGATGGCATCAGCTAGTGAAAACGGTGGTAAGGAGCAAGCCGAATCGCCGGAGTGAATCCCCGCCTGTTCGATATGCTGCATGATCCCGGCTACTACGCAGTCCTGACCGTCAGATAACGCGTCCACATCTACTTCAATGGCTTCATCAAGATATTGGTCAATCAGAACCGGTCTGTCAGACGACACATCGATGGCGTTTTGCATGTAACGCTCAAGTTCATTGACGTTGTAAACGATTTCCATGGCGGCTCCGCCCAATACATAAGACGGGCGTACAAGAACCGGATAGCCTATTTTTTCAGCAACAACTTTAGCTTCATTAAAAGAGGTCACCGTTCCGTTGTCAGGTTGTTTCAAGCCCAGTTTTATAATAAGCTCCTGAAACAGTTTTCTATCCTCGGCACGGTCGATGCTTTTGGAGGATGTTCCAAGAATTTTAGCACCTGCTTTTTCAAGCGAAACAGATAGATTTAGCGGCGTTTGACTTCCAAATAGTACAATAATGCCTTCTGGTTTTTCTTTTTCATAAATATTCATGACATCTTCAAATGTTAAAGGCTCAAAATAAAGCTTGTCTGAGGTGTCAAAATCTGTGGAAACGGTTTCAGGATTTGAGTTCACCATAATGCTTTCAAAACCTTCTTCACGCGTTGCCATCGAGGCATGAACACAGCAATAATCGAACTCAATTCCCTGTCCGATTCTGTTTGGGCCACCGCCTAAAATCATGACCTTTTTTTTGTCACTTAAACGGGATTCGTCTTCATCTTCATAAGTTGAATAATAATAAGGTGTAAAGGCTTCAAATTCCGCAGAGCAGGTATCTACAAGTTTGTAAGTTGGATGAATATTTAAGGATTTTCTGAATGTTCTGAACTCGATTTCAGATTTGAAGTTAAGCTGTTGTGCCAGCTGAGCATCTGAAAATCCCCATTTTTTGGCTTTTAAAATATCTTCTTTTGATTGTGTGGCTGTTGTTTGGAAGTCTAAAAGCTGCTTCATTTGGATTAAAAACCATTTATCGATTTTTGTGTAATGGAAAATATCATCCACTGAAAAATTAAAGGCTGTAAATGCCAGATAAATGTAAGACAAACGATTGGAATTGGGAGTTGATAAATGATAAATAAGTGTTTTTTCATCGACTTGAGAGGCATCTAAAGCACCTTTTTCAAACCCTTTGAATTTTGATTCCAAAGAACGAAGGCCTTTTTGAAACGCTTCTTTGAAGGTTCTTCCGATAGACATGGCCTCCCCTACGGATTTCATGGAGGTCCCTAAAACGTTTGCTGTCTGAGGAAATTTTTCGAAATTAAACCGAGGGATTTTAACCACACAGTAATCTAACGTAGGTTCAAAACAGGCCGGAGTCTGTTGTGTAATATCGTTTGAAAGTTCATCCAGTGTATACCCAACAGCCAGCTTTGCAGCAATTTTTGCAATAGGAAAACCAGTTGCTTTTGAGGCTAAAGCCGAGCTTCTCGATACTCTCGGATTCATTTCAATAACAATCATGCGTCCGTTTTCCGGATTAACGGCAAACTGAACGTTGGACCCACCGGTTTCAACTCCAATTTCACGAATAACCGCAATAGCTGCGTCTCTCATGATTTGATATTGTTTATCTGTTAAAGTTTGCGCAGGCGCTACGGTGATGGAATCTCCTGTATGAACACCCATAGGATCCAGGTTTTCAATCGAGCAGATAATAACCACGTTGTCTTTTTTATCCCGCATGACTTCCAGTTCGTATTCTTTCCAACCCAGAATAGACTCTTCAATCAAAATTTCAGAGGTCGGGCTGTTTCGTAAACCGGATCTGGAAATCTCTTCAATTTCCTGAACATTATAGGCAATGCCGCCACCTGTTCCGCCCATTGTGAATGAAGGACGTACAACGCAAGGAAAGCCAAGTTCAGTAGCCATTTGTTTGGCTTCATCAAGTGAGTACGCTAAAAATGATTTCGGAAGATCCAGGCCAATTTTCTGCATGGCTTTTTTAAAGGCTTTTCTATCTTCTGCTTTTTCAATAGCCTCGGCATTGGCGCCAATCATTTCAACTTTAAAAATATCCAGAATTCCTTGTTTGAACAGTGTCATCGCAAGGTTAAGTCCGGTTTGCCCGCCAAGTGTTGGCAGGATGGCGTCCGGTCTTTCTTTTTCGATGATTTTGGCTAGAATTTCAGGGGTTAGAGGCTCGATATAGGTTTTATCGGCCAATGAAGGATCCGTCATGATAGTTGCTGGATTTGAGTTCACAAGAATAACTTCAAACCCTTCTTCGCGTAAGGCTTTACAGGCCTGAGTTCCCGAGTAATCAAATTCGCAGGCCTGACCGATAATAATAGGTCCAGAGCCAATTAATAAAATCTTTTTAATATCAGTCCTTTTCGGCATATAATTTTATCTTTCCGGTTTCTAAAGAGAATTTTCCTTTGTTTTTTACTTTTAAAGGATATTTTCCGCTAAAACAACCAATACAAAAGTCTTTTGGTTTGTGGCTGGTAACGGCAGATAACATGCCATCCAAGCTCAAATATCCCAAAGAGTCTGCATCTACATATTTTCTGATTTCTTCCAGCGTTTTATGAGACGCAATCAATTTTTTACGCTTAGGCGTATCAATTCCAAAATAGCAGGGATGCGTAATCGGAGGCGAAGAGATCCGAAGATGCACTTCCTTCGCACCTGCCCGCCTGATAGCGGATACCCGTTGTTTGGAGGTTGTTCCTCTTACAAGCGAGTCATCTACAACGATCACTCTTTTGCCCTTTAAAATGCTTGAAATAGGATTAAGTTTTACTTTTACGGCAAAGTCACGAATAGCCTGTTCGGGTTGAATAAAGGTTCTGCCAACATAATGATTCCGTGTCATACCTATTTCATAAGGAATCCCTGATTCTTCGGAATATCCCAATGCTGCACTGTTTCCAGAATCTGGAATTGCCATAACCAAATCTGCGTCTACGGGATGTTCTTTTGCCAATATTCGTCCAAATGATTTTCTAACCAAATGTACGCTGTCTGAAAAAACCAGGCTGTCAGGTCGAGCAAAATAAACGTGCTCAAAAATACACATGGCTGGCTTTGGTTTTCCAGGTATAAATGCGGAGGTAATTCCTTTTTGATCGATAATAATAATTTCACCAGGCTGAACATCACGGATATAGGTTGCACCGATTAAATCAAAAGCACAGGTTTCGGATGCGACAATATAGCCATCCCCAAGCTTTCCTAAAACCAGCGGCCTGAATCCATTTAAATCCCGTGCTGCAACCAGGAAGTTATCTCCAAGTAAGGTAATAGAAAACGCACCTTCAATAGCTTTTAATGTTTCCTGTAAAGCGGGCAATAATTCTTTTGATTTTGAGTGCGATAAAAGATGTAAAATAACTTCAGAGTCTACTGTAGATTGAAATAGCGCACCCTGAGCCCGAAAATCATTAAATAACGTAGCTGCGTTTGTAAGATTCCCATTATGAGCAAGTGCAATATTCCCTTTGGATGTTTTGGAATAAAGCGGTTGAATATTATTGGGATTATTTGACCCTGTTGTTGAATAGCGGACGTGACCAATGGCAGAACTGCCTTTTAGGTAAGCAATATTGGTAGGATTAAAAATCTCCGAAACCAGACCATGTTCTTTTACAACATATAAATGAGATCCGTCTCTTGAAACAATTCCTGCACTTTCCTGACCTCTATGTTGAAGGGAATATAGCCCTAAATAACATAATGCTGCTGCATCTTTACAGCCAAAAACTCCAAAAACCCCACACTCTTCCTCAAGAGAATCAAAGGGCAGTTTCATAAGCGTTTTCCTTGTGTTTTTCCATAAGTTGAATAAATTCTGTAAATAAGTACATTGAGTCGTTTGGACCAGGTGCTGCTTCAGGGTGATATTGAACAGAAAATGCAGGATAACGTTTATGCCGGATTCCTTCAACCGTATTGTCATTCAGGTTGATATGCGAAATTTCAACATCATTGGTATTAAGAGAGTTTATATCCACACAAAAACCATGATTTTGAGAGGTGATTTCAACTTTTTGAGTAAATAGATTTTTAACCGGATGATTAGCGCCATGATGACCAAACTGTAACTTGTAGGTTTTACCTCCAAGAGCCAGTCCAAGAAGCTGATGCCCAAGACAAATTCCAAAAACAGGCAGTTTGCCCAATACATCCTGAATAAGTTTGATCACAGATAAAACCGGCTCTGGATCGCCTGGTCCGTTGCTGATGAATAGTCCATTAAATCCCTGATTCAAAATCTCTGATGCTGTGACAGATACTGGAAACACATGGCATTCACAACCTAGTTTTGTCAGTAAGCGTAAAATGTTGTACTTAACACCGCAGTCAATCACCGCAACTTTAAAAGAAGCACTGTTGTTCTTCTCCCAAATATAAGATGCATTTGTACTCACTTTTACAGCCAGATTTTGTCCCACCATCCCTGCAGAGCGTTTTGCTTTTTCAATAATAGCTGCATCAGATTCATCTAACGTGGTTAAAATAGCTTTCTGAGCTCCATTTTCACGTATAAAGCGGGTTAAGGCTCTGGTATCAAAACCTTGTACACCTAAAATATTATGTTCGTTTAAATACGTTTTTAAGGTTTTCTCAGATAAAAAATTACTTGGAAAATCAATATACTCTTTTGTAATAAAGGCTTCTAAAAAAATAGAGCGGGATTCATCGTCTGCTTTGTTGATCCCATAGCTGCCAATTAAAGGATAGGTCATCACAACCATTTGTCCGCAGTAAGACGGATCGGTTAAAACTTCCTGATATCCAGACATAGCGGTGTTGAATACAACTTCGCCGAATCTTTCACCTTCTCCTGAAAACGCTTCCCCGTAAAATACTTTTCCATTTTCAAACGCCAAACGAGCAGTCTTCATTATAAAACGTATAATCCTTAGTAATTTTAGTATTTAAACGGGATAAAATCTTAGCATTAAAGACTTATAAAGAAAAGTGAACTGTGCTAGATTAGTTCCTGTTATGACAACAGAAAATGTAAATGTAAGTCTTGTGTCTCTAGGGTGCGCCAGAAGTCTGGTGGATTCTGAAAATATGGTTAATGCCTTAAAAGTTAATGGCTTTAATCTTGTTGCGGAAGGTTCTAAGGAAGCGGTTACTATTTTAAACACCTGCTCGTTTATTCAATCGGCTATTGATGAAACGGAATCCAATATTAAAGCCCTGATTCAACGTAAGAAAAATCGGGATTTAAAATTTCTGGTTGTTGCAGGTTGTTATACCAATCGATTTAAGCTGCCTGATC
>CAZFCP010000002.1:74285-86212 GCA_964517775.1 uncultured Candidatus Marinamargulisbacteria bacterium
TCTTCAAACCAAATTTCCTGAAGTGGATTTGTGGTTGACGACTCATGAAGAAAAAGACATTAATGAACGCTTATCCGAACTTGTTTTTAGAGAAAAGTTTTTAGCTCCTCAACCTAAAGTTGCCTACACAAAACTTACTCCCTCTCATTATTCTTATTTAAAAATTTCAGAAGGCTGCAACAACTGGTGCTCGTTTTGTACGATTCCAAAAATCAGAGGTGTACATACCAGCAAAACCATCGAGGTTATCAAAAAAGAGGCTGAACAACAGATTAAATACGGTGCAAAAGAACTGCTTTTGATTGCTGAAGATACAACTTGTTGGGGTGAAGATTTGTACGGAAAACCGGCTTTTCCATTGCTTTTAAAAGAATTGGGTACACTTCCTGTTAAATGGATTCGCCCCATGTACATTTTTCCATCTCGTGTAACGCCTGAGTTAATTAAAACCATGGCCGAAACACCTGCCATTTGTCCTTATATCGATATGCCGATTCAACACGTGAACTCTGAACTGTTAAAACGAATGAACCGTGCTCATGATAAAGAGTTTTTGATTCAGGTTATGGAAGACTTTAAAAAACATATCCCTCATCTGGCTATCCGCACGACCTTTATAGTAGGTTTTCCAGGTGAAACCGACGAGATGTTCCAGGAACTTCTGGATTTTATTGAAACCTACCCTTTTGCTCACATCGGCTGTTTTGCCTACAGCGAAGAAAAAGAAACCCGCTCTGCACGATTTGAAGACAAAGTGTCGTCTACAGTGGCTCAAAAACGTATTCGAACCCTGATGTCCAAACAGAAAAAACTGGTTGAAGCAAGAAATCAAAACCTGATAGGCACGGAATTAGAGGTTTTATATGAAGGTGACGGTATTGGCCGTTCTTATAGAGAAGCCCCCGATGTGGATAGCGTGATTTTCATTGAATCCAAAAAGGATTTAATTCCGGGAACTTTTTACCCTGTAAAGATTACTCATACAAAAGGATACGATCTGGTCGGTAAAATTGTGTGAAATTTTTTTACCTGCCACTCGATAATAAGATTAGAAAGAAAAATTATTTGAAAAAGTAGTTTTCTTTTGTTACTATAGAGCTTTTGGAAAATTTCCATTCCTACAAACCTTATTTAAGGTTGAACATGACTAAGGTCATTGTGTTCTTCGATAAACTTTTCTAAAGCATGTCATTTTTACTTTCAAACTATTCTAGGAGCTATACATATGGAATTTGCTGTTGAAGATTCTCAAAAATTAGAACAGTTAAAAGAAATGAGCGAAGAGAGCGGATTTTTAACTCCTGATGATATTTTAAATTTATACGACAGACCAGAATCTATTTTAGATGATATTGAATCTATTTTAGATAACGGTGTTGATATTGTGGATGCACCTCCACCTGAAATTGATGAAGAAGTTAAGGAAACGGTACCTCAGGAAATTGATAGAAATATCGATTTGGACGACTCCGTTAAAATGTATTTACGTGAAATTGGAACCATTGATCTTCTTACACAGGAAGAGGAAGTGGATTTGGCAAAACGTATTATTGCAGGTGAAGAAACTGCAAAACAGGAACTCATCAATGCTAACTTGAGACTTGTTGTGTCTATCGCAAAAAAATATACCGGTCAAGGATTATTGTTTTTGGATTTGATTCAAGAAGGAAACACTGGTCTTATTCGTGCGGCTGAAAAATTTGACTATACAAAAGGGTTTAAATTTTCAACCTACGCAACATGGTGGATCAAACAAGGGATCACCCGCGCTATTGCTGACCAAAGCAGAACGATTCGTGTTCCGGTACATATGGTTGAAACCATCTACAAAGTTAAAAAAGCAACAAGAATGTTGATGCAGGAACTGGGTAGAAAACCTACGGAAGATGAAATCTCAAAGAAAACAGATATTTCGATTGAAAATATCATGGCCATAAAAAAATATTCGCAGATTCCATTATCGTTGGAAATGCCAATAGGTGAAGAAGATTCTTCTCAGCTTGGGGATTTCATCGAAGATAAAAATCTCGAGTCTCCAGATACTATTACTGAAAGAAATATCCTGAGAGAAGAATTATTGAAATCCATGGATATTCTAACCGAACGTGAGCAAATGATTTTAAAGCTTCGTTTTGGATTTGATGACGGTCGCCCAAGAACATTGGAAGAAGTGGGACGTGTATATAACGTTACCCGTGAACGGATTCGTCAGATTGAAGAAAAAGCCTTAAGAAAATTGCGTCACCCATCCAGACGTGGCCGTTTGGATTCGTTCAGACGTGCAGCCAGTGTAAAATAAGTTCTGGTATAGTGCAGTAAAAACAAAAGCCCTTGGGACTATCTCAAGGGCTTTTTTATTGGTCTAAAAATGGTAGTGGGATTAAAGTTCTTTAAAGAAATAACTTGAGGCTGTAATGCCTTTAAAAAAGTTGTAGAGAGAAAATCGTTCATTTGGGGCGTGGATTCTGTCATCGGGAAGATTGAAGCCCATTAATACGGTTTCAAGGCCAAGAATTTGTTTGAAATCGGCAACTACGGGGATGGTTCCGCCTTCTCCCTGGCGTTTGGCTTTTACACCGAAGGCTTTTTCCAATGCGGTTAACCCTGCTTTTACAGCGGGATGTTCCGGGTTAATTTGTGCAGGGAACGCAAAGGAATGGGAATGGATATCAACGTGGTAGCCTTTGGGTGTAATTTGAGGTAAAAACGCTTTGAATTTTTCAAAAATATCATAAGGATTTTGTTTTGAAACAAGGCGCATGCTTAATTTTATGGTGGTTTTGGAAGGAATAACCGTTTTGGCTCCTTCTCCAGTATAGCCGCCATAGATACCGTTACAGTCCAATGTTGGTCTGAACCAGCGTTGTTCGTAAGCAGTGTACCCTGCTTCACCGGACAAATGGGAAGCCCCAATACTGTCGAGATACTCCTTTTCCGAGTATGGCAGTGATCGGATTTCCTCTTTTAATGCCGGAGATAGTTCTTCAACGTCATCGTAGAAACCGGGGATGGTAACTTTGTTAGAAGCATCTTTTAGGGCGTGGATGATTTGTGTCGCTCCAAGGATGGCATTTGGAACCGCTCCGCCATGTTGACCCGAGTGAAGGTCTGTTCCGGCGGAGGTTATCGTTAACTCCAGGTAAAGCAACCCTCTCAGACTGAAACAGATGGATGGCTGATTTAATCCAATCATCGGGGTATCCGATACCAATGCAATGTCAGCAGAAAGCTTCTCTTTGTATTGGTTTAAAAACGGCTGAAGACTTGGACTTCCAATTTCTTCTTCGCCTTCTATAATAATCTTTATATTTACAGGCAGTTTGCCTTCTGTTCTAAGCCAGGCTTCGATAGCTTTGATATGACAAAAAACCTGTCCTTTATCATCGGAAACACCACGTGCAAAAAGCTGACCGTCACGGATAGATGGCTCAAAGGGTGGCGTTTCCCATAGGTCTAAGGGATCAGGCGGTTGAACATCGTAATGTCCGTATAGCAAAATGGTTTTCTTTGTTGGATCAATGTCTGTTTCCGCATAAACCACGGGGTATCCAGATGTCTGAATGATTTCTACGTTATTTAATCCTATAGAGTCAAGATGATTTTTTACAAAATCGGCACATCGGGTTATTTCAGATTTAAACGCTGAGTCTGCACTCACACTTTTAATTTTTAAAAACTCTTTTAGCTCATCTAAAAAACGGTCTTGATGCTGATCAATATATGCCAATACGTTTTCCATGCGTACTCCCTTTTTAAATCTTGCTTTTCCAATAGGCTGCAGGTAAAGATCCCACCCAGATCACAACCAGTTGCACAAAGACGAATAACATCAGCCAGAAAAAGGCCTTATCCATAAATCCGTAAGAATGAAGCCCTACTCCCAGCATGTTAACGCCAAACCAGGAGAATGACGTAATAATATTGCCAAAAACTGCTGCCAGCATTAAACCTCGTTGTTTGATAAATCCGCCCCAGCGAGCATGAAGAATAATGGCGTTCCATAATACAATCAGTAGCGCACCGTTTTCTTTTGGATCCCAGCCCCAAAAACGCCCCCAGGATTGATCCGCCCAGATTCCCCCTAAAATAGTTCCGACAGCAGAAAAGAATAAGGCGAAACATACGGTGGCATATACCATGGCCGCCAGTTGCTTTTGAGTGTCTGTATCCAATGATTTACTGAATACGCCTCGGAAAATATAAACATGAGCCAATACTCCAGCCAGGAAGCAGGCGCTGTACCCAATCGTGATGGTAACAACGTGCGTAGATAGCCAGAAATTTGAATCTAACACAGCCTGCATCATTTCAAGTGTATCTCCCTGCAGCGATAAATGATGCGCAATAATCAGCGTTAAAAAGCCAATTGAAGCAGACACAATGGATCCAATTCCATTTTTATAGAAGCGTTCCAAAATCAATCCTATAAGAATAGCCATCCAGCCCACAAAAACAGCACTGGTATATAAATTGGTCACAGGAGGACGACCTTGAATCAACATTCTGCACAAAATGGCTGCGGAATGAATGATAAACGTTCCAAGTAAGCCGCCATAAATCCATGAAAACCATTCCGGTTTTACAAATAACCAGGCGAAGAAAACCATTAAAAACAACACAAAATAAATACAGATGGCATAATAAAACGGATTCCACTGATTAAACAGCCATTCCAACTCCACATGTTTGGATTTGAACGCTGTAAACTGCGCCAGTAACGATGGATTCGGATGATTGGTTTTTACAGATTCTGACAGTTGAATAAACTGAGTTAAAAAGGGTCTGATTTTAGGTTCAGATAAAGAAATAATAAGCCCGTCGCCCATACTTAACCATTGTTTGGATGGCGTTAAAGATCCAGGTACAAGTCTAAAATAGGCTTTTTCAGATATATATTTATATTTGTTAAATTCAACTAAAACATGCTGCATGCTCGTACGTTGCTCTGGTGTAAAGGCCGTTGTATCCGTATGTCCGTTTTGTTGAAATATAGGTGATAATTCAGATGATTTATTTAGAAAGGCAAGCGCATCCTGATTAAAGTTAGGTAGATTTTCTATAGCAATAGAGTTTTTTAACTGGAAATACAATGCAAGTTTGTTTCGAAGCTGAATAATGTCTTTTTGAATCCGGTTTCTGGCCTGAGCCTCTACGCCATCCGCTTGGGTAGCTTGTTCTTGGATAATATCAAAAAAAGGTGTGAGTTTTTTAAAGGAAAAAAATTTTTCTTTTCCTGATTCCAATCCTAACATGCCCAATATTTCAGGGCTGTCTATTCTAAAAACAGGATAGTCATCAGCTTTGGCAGGGTTAAGAAAAACATCCCAGATCCATTCCTGTGACTCTATGGTTTTTGCATTATATTTAAATTTTTGTTTGGAGCTTAAAACAACCAGTGTATTTCTTGAAAGACTGTCCAGAGGTTTTTCTCTACCACCTTCAAGAATGGCTATTTTAGATAGTTTTTGATGAAGTGATGGAGAAAAAATAGGTTTTATCAGTGAGGTAAAACTGAATAAAATAACAAGTCCTGCTGTAATTAAAACGGAGGCTTTTTTCATGAGTCTGATTTCTTTCGTTTAACTAAAAATGTCCAAAGAGACAATGAAAATTGAATCAACAATCCGATAGCCATTATTACGGAGGAGATATACGGAATAAGCCAGCCTGCGTTTTCAACAACCTGAAACACAGATAATGTATCATTATTGCCGAAACTGGCCTGATAAAAGGTTTTACCCTCATAACGTAAAGGATTGTTCATAAAAATCAAGAAGTCTGATTTTGTTTTGGCCGCAGGATGATTGACTTCAACTTTTGACGAAAAGTTTTTAGGAATGTTTGTACCTGGATACAGATCATGTTTAAAATCTAAAAGGGTAACAGTGAAAGGTAAATAATAGCGTTTTGGACGGATAAATAAGGTGTAGGTTTTATCTGCAACCGTAAGGGTCTGAGGTGCGCCTAATTTGCTTGATAGTAAAAATATACCAAGAGATGTGTTGTTTTTATCACGCACATCCACAATAGCTGTGACGGCATTTTCGGCTGTGTTTTTGGTGTTAAACGGTAAAGGTGTTGCAATTAACTGCAGCCCTATTCCACGATTTGCCAAAGGCGCTGCGCCGGTAGTGTTCATTTTAAGATCGGCATTTTTCCAAAAGTAATTAATTTTTAATGTAAATGGAATAGCTTTATCTGCAATAACAGCATCAGGTTTTAAAAGGGTTTGAGGAATACTGACAACCTGTTGTGTTGAGTCTGTTTGATCTGAAATAACAGCCAATTCGGTTTCATCGAGGCTGGTTGTATAATTTTTGGTCTCCCCTTCCTGAATAGCCATTTGGCTTTCAACGGCAAAGAAAGAGGTGATTCCACTTCCAATCAATAAGAAAATAAGCCCGAAGTGTGTCAGCCATATTCCAGATTTTTTCCATGTCCATTTAAACCTGAAAAAATGAGCAAAAATTAAGTTGAGCAGTAATAAAACACCAAGAAGCCGGCCGCCCGGAAATATAGGGATAGCGTAATCTTCTGTAGGATGCCATGTGATAATCCAGGTTTGGAACATACTTTTTTGAACAAGGTATAGTCCGTGTTCAACCTGAAAAAGTGTTCCAAAGAAAACAAGTAAAATCGTAAGGAAAAGCAGGACAATTGTAAGTTTTAATGAAGAAAATAAATGAGGAATCTTTTTAATGATGTTCATGAGGTTTAACCGTATCTAAAAAACGATCCAGCTCAGATTTTACCGCCATAACATCGTCAAGACTTCCCATTGCTTTGAAAAAGTAAGTGTCCGCACCAAGTTGAAGAATGGACACATCGATGGCTTTTTTGGTTTGTGTATTTTGGATAAAAATACGTTTGAATGTCTGTTTGGAGGTTTTATACTCATGAACGGATTGTTCGGCTTCGATTTCTGTAATCGGTGCAAGTTCAATCTGACCTCTCCAGCGGTTAATATTGGCTAGAAGGCTGCCAGCTTCACCGGATAAGGTTACAATGGTTATATCTACCGTATTTTTTTTGCTTTTAACTTTAAATCCAGCCAATCTCATTGCTGTTTCAGGTTGTTGAGCCCATTGTGTAGGAGCTTCCCACTCTAAAGCTGGGTGATCATGATCAGTTTTGTTTGCTTGAGGCAGGTTTTGTGTCAGTGTTTCTTTCGGAACCGTATAAACCGAAACCGATTGTTTTTCACATCCAGAAAAAATAAAAAGCCCAATGCAAAGCACTGACAGATAATAAAATCTACCCGACAATGAACGCTCCACCATCAATAACAAGAAACTGTCCAACAATCATAGACGCCTGATCTGAGCATAAAAACGCAACCGCATTAGCTACATCTTCGGTAGTTACCACACGCCCGATTGGTGTGTTTTGGGCAACACGTTCCAAGGCTTCCTGAGAACCAGGGATTGCCTGAAACGATTTTGTATCTGCAAGTCCAGGCATAACACCGTTGACGATAATACCTTTTGGCGCAAGTTCAACGGCTAAAGCACGGGTTAACGATTCAACGGCACCTTTTGCTGGGCCAACAACCCCGTATCCGTTTAAAACACGTTGTCCACCGTAGCTTGTAATGGTAATAACCCGACCCCAGCCTTTCATTAAAGGCTCTGCTTTTTGAGTCATCAATAACAGTGATTTTGCTGTTGAGTCAAAGGTAACATCCCAATATTTGGCTTTGGCTTCCAATAATTTACCAGGAATTCCAAACGAAGCGTTGGCAATCAAAATATCCAGACGCCCGTAAGTTTTGTTAATCTCTTCAAATAAAGCATCAATTTTATCTTCTTTTCCGATGTCTGCTCTTACTAAAAGCACATCGGCACCCATATCTTTAAGTTCTTTGTAAACCGATTCGGCTTCCGTCATACTTCTTCTGTAATTAAGTACGATTTTTACGCCTTCTTCTGCAAGACGAAGCGCAATAGAACGTCCGAAACCTCTACTTGCCCCTGTTACCAATGCTACTTTGTTTTTTAGTTCGTTATACATTTTGATTCTTTCCGGGTGCTTAGTGTACCATATCATCATGTCACTAAAAAGAGAGTTTTTATCTGGTTGTTATCGCACGGTAAGACGAATGGTAAGTTCACGCTATAAAAATGATTTTGAATTTTGCATAGAATCAGGTCATTTGTGGCTAAAACGATTGAGCTTTCTTGAAAAAACAGTGTTTCACTTTCCTGTTCCAGCGGGGATTCATCAGGATTTGTACCATTTGCGATTTCCATCTCCCGTAACAATTGCGGCTTTTGAAGGTGATATTGATATTGTGAAAATCTGGATGCAGTTTGGTTTTGGGGCGGCTACCTTTAAAACCATTTTAAAAGAACCACGAACCGGAAATGCCAGGCCAAGAATTCAAAAAGTGGACATGCCAGAAGGTGAAGGCCTGTTAAACGCCATGGGGCTTCCTGGAAAAGGGTTAAAGGGATTTTTGGACTATCTACAAACCGGCCCTTGTTTTTCAGCAGAAAAACCACTGGGTTTTAGTATCGGAGGTCATAGTATTGAAGAGTATCAACAGAACTGTTTTGATGTTCTTCAGTTTTTAAAACAGGATCCTATTTACAGTAAACTTCAGACGTATTTGGAGATTAACATCAGTTGTCCGAATACGCCGGATGGTCAGGATATGTTGAAATATCCGGGATTATTGGATGGTTTGATTCAGTTTATTCGTCATCATGATCCCATGCGGGTTGTGGGAATAAAGTTGTCACCAGATCAATCCAACACGTCTTTGCAGCAGTTTGCTGAAATTATCAGGCCTTATCCCTATATGTTTTTAAATCTTGGTAATACGTCGTATCGAAAATGTACGGCTATCGGACTTCCTGAAAACGCCATTAGTATTGGCGGCGGTGGGTTAAGCGGTCCGACTTTATTTAAACGGACGCTGGAAATGTCGGCCTTATTAGCTCCTTTTGGGATTCCGATTATGGCAACAGGCGGTATCCAGAATTCGGAACACATTTTACAATTAAGAAAAAACGGGGCGATATTATTTGGGATGGCAACGTCACTTGTTCAGGATCCTTATCGAGTTCCAAAAATAAATTATGAACTTGGAGTAAAAAAACGATGAATGTGTTAATTATCGGCGCTTCAAATAAGCCTGATCGCTTTTCATACAAGGCCTTAAAAATGCTTCAGGCCGCTGGTCACACGGTGTTTTTGGTGCATCCTGTTTTAAAAGACATTGAAGGACTTCCGGTATATGCTGATCTTACTCAAGTTAAAGAAAAAATAGATACAATCACACTGTATGTAAATGCTGAGACCTCAACAAAAATGGAAAATGAGATTTTAAGCGTAAAGCCTTCACGCATTATTTTTAATCCAGGGACAGAAAATAGACCATTATTTGAAAAAGCAAAACACCTAGGGATTGAAGCTGTAGAAAACTGCACTCTGGTTATGTTGGGTGCGAATCAGTTTTAAAGATTAAAACTTTTTTTGGCCTGAGTTTTAAAATCCATATACAACGCTTCTCTATCGAGATTGTAAGGTAAATCTGCAACTACTGGACTTTTGGAATAGTGCGTAATAAATCTCACATTTTCTTCTAAAATAATAGCTGGATTTTCTATAGCGCTGCCTGAAAAAATCAATCCGTTAATGTGTCCCTGTCTGGATTTAATACTTTCAATTGCAGACAAGGCTGCATGGATGGCTCCCAATGTATTTTGAATCACAAGAAAGATGCCCATGTTGCAGGATATGGCCAAATCTATAAGAAAGTCTTTGTCATTAAATGGGACTAACACACCACCGGCTCCTTCTGATAAAACATAATCGAAGCGTGTTGAAAGTGCTGTAAAGTCGTTTAAAAGCTTGTCTTGTGAAATGAGTGTGGCGGTGTGTTTTGCGGCAAGGTGTGGAGATGCCGCCAAAGGGAAGACATAGGACGACCTGTGTTTTTGGATGTCCGGTGTGTAAGTTAACCTGGAGAAAGAATCGTGGTTTAGAATATCATCTGGGGAATCGGACCCGGTTTGGATCCATTTTTGAGTGACAACCGATTTATTCTGTTCGGAAATAAATCGTGCCAGAAAACCTGTAATCAGTGTTTTTCCGATGTTTGTACCTGTTCCGGTAATAAAATACGCCGAACTCATGGTTTTTGCGCAATGATGAAATACACGTGATGGGATGCGTAAATTCCACCGTATAATGACTGATAAACCTGTTCCAATTGTTTGATAAATCCTGGTGTCCACACTCTTTTTTCTGATAACCCCCACCCGCTTGTTCCTGTGTGTTGAATACTTTTTAATAATGCAATGACAGATGGGTATGATTTTTTAATAAGGCTGGATGTTTTGACTTTGATGTTCATAATGGGATCAAGAATATGAATACATTCGTGAGCTGTACGAAATCGAGATGCCGGTAGTTGTTGAGGTCTACCCATAAGAATAGAGAGTGAATGAGCCAGTTCATGAAAGGTTTGTGGCCCAAAAATAGAAAGTGCCAGCCAGCCCTGAGAATTAAGGCGTTCATAAAGTGACGTGAGGCTGGCATTCCAGTCATCAACCCATTGAAAAACAGAACTCGCCAGGATGAGATCAAATGTTTCCTGAGAGTCTTTAAATTCGTCTGCGGTTAGGAACGTAGCGTTATTCTGAGTTTTCTTTGCCTCAGCAACCATTTCGGATGAAATATCCATGCCAATAATATGTGGTGTTTTGAACGCTTCTAAAAATTTGAGCGTATGAGTTCCAGGTCCACATCCAAAATCAAGAATGGTTTGTGGTTGTATTGTGGCAACCTCATTAAATTTTTCCAGTAAATAATCAAAAACGTGGCTTTGTACGCTTGCGTTTTCAGAATAAGTGGAGGCAAATCTACTAAAAGGTGTTGTACTCTTATTTAGAGAGTTTTTTAAAGCATTTTCCGCATTGTCCATACAGGTGCAAAGATCGATATTCAGGATGAAAATCTACTTTTTGGCAGACTTTTTCCAGATATTCTTCGATAACCGTTTCTTTAATTTCCAGAATTTTTCCGCAGGAATTGCAAATTAAGTGATCATGATGTTTATCAGGAACTGCTTTTTCGTAAAACACTTTTCCATCTTTTGTGGATATTTTTTGCAATAAACCGGCATCAAGCAGCTGTTTGATGGTGCGGTACACGGTTGCCCGTGAAAACTTCTTACCTTCTGCACGTAATTTATCAATAAAATTTTCTACTTCAAAATGTTGTTTGACTTTGAAAATTTCATCCGCAATAGCGCGCTTTTGAACGGTGTAACGTCCTTCGTTTTTGTTTAAGTAATCTTCAAAAACCTTATGATAATTTTTCACGTTTTTTCTATCCTATAACTCAGCAATTTTTATATCTATAGTTTTAATATGGTAAGCCAGTTTGTCTATAAACATTCTTATGGCAAAAAACAGTTTTGATTCAGGGATCTCTGCATTAAAATCATGTCTTAGACTAAATACTCTGGCTTTAAAGATTTCATGATCGTCTTTATGATGAGTGTATCCATCAAAGTTATGAGCCAGCATTAATTCTTCTTCTTCGGAAAAATGTTCTTCAACATAATGTTCTAAAAATATCACAATTTTTTCAATATCACGTCTTGTGTATGTTGAAATGGCTCTATCCAGCATGGAAACCAGTTGGAAAAGTTCCTGATGCTTATTATCAATGTGATCGTGCCCTGTTTTTAATTCCGAAGACCATTCATGTGACATATGTTGTACTCTAATTCAGACGTTGTGTTAAAGTCAACACTGATACGGTTTCGCTGTGCCAGGTGTTTGGAAACATGTCTACAGGCTGAATCTCATCAATACGAAAGCCTTGTTTGGCCAGAGCACCAGCATCTCTAGTAAACGTGGCAATATCACACGAAATATAGATTATTTTTTTGATGGATTTGGGAAATGTCTTTA
>CAZFCP010000002.1:86222-130765 GCA_964517775.1 uncultured Candidatus Marinamargulisbacteria bacterium
TGAATACTTTCAAGCTGATAGCCATGATATTTCAGCTCTTTTATATCCCGAATAAACGTAGAAAAGTTGCAGGATACGTAAATTATACGTTTGGCTTGAAGCTCACCTACCCGTTTTAGGGCTTTAGGAATAAGGCCATCTCGAGGTGGATCAACAATAACAATCGACACAGGATCTTTAAACGTTTTTAAAAACACCCGTACATTACCGGTTTCAAATGTGATGTTTGTAATGTTGTTAAGATCGGCATTTAGTTTTGCATTTTGCACCGAGAAATCGTTTTCATCCACTCCGATGACTCGTCCTGCTTTTTTTGCGACTGTCATTCCGATGGTTCCCGTACCGCAATATAAGTCTAAAACGGTATCGTTTTGAGTAACATCGGCTGCATCGAAAATAGTTTGATACAAGGTGTTGGCCTGCTGGGAATTGGTTTGAAAAAAAGCCTGAGGTGAAAATCTGAATTTCAAATCACAAAGGGATTCCTCAAGATAAGATTGTCCATATAAAAGATGTAAGTCTGCTACAAAAGAGGTGTCCGAGATTGTTGAGTTGATTCCATATAATACGGTTTGGATGTTGGGAACCTGTTGCACTAATGCCTGGCTGAATTCCTGATAAAGGTCCGGGTGATCTTCAGATACAACTAAAATAGCTAAAAACTGCCCTGTAAACTTGGATTGCCGCAACACAAGATGCCGAAGTAACCCTGTTTTTGCACGATAATCCCAGGTTGTGCATTTTTTCTCATTAAAAAAAGTTTGTGTAGTTTTTAAGATACTGATGGTTTGTTGATCCTGAACAATACACATATCCAGCTCAACAACCTTATCAAAAAAACCACGTTGTTTTAGTCCTAAAATCACACGCCCGTCGTCGGATAATCCAAAAGAAAAATCCATTTTATTTCTATAATATTCAGAGGTTTGTGATGGGATTATGGGTTTCAGGCACGGCAAAAGAGATGGCGATTCTTCTTTTAAAAGTGAGGCTAAAATGGTTTGTTTTAAATCAATTTGATCTGAATAAGCTAAATCCAGACTTTGGCAGCCTCCGCAAATTCCAAAATGTTTGCAGTTGGGTGTTTGGCGACGTTCTGAAGGCTTTAAAAGCTGTTTTAGTTTGGCTTCGATTCCCTGTTTTGTTTTTTTATAGAGTAATACTTCAACCTGTTCGTTTGGATATGTATTTTTAACAAGAACAGGCCGATTTTCCCAAAATCCAATACCGACACCTGGGTATAGCATGTCTTTGATTTCAAGCTCAACCGTCTTGCCTTTATACGATACGTTATTAGACATTGTCTTTAAGCTCTACCCATCCCTTTGATGGTTGTTGAGCCAGAACGATATAGCGATGCTCAGATTCTACTTGCTGGCCATTGCAGTAAATAGATGCAAATTCATACGGGATATATAGACGTATTTCTGATGGTGATGTTTTGAAATCCGGTATAAATTCGAATTCAATGCGTGTTTGAATACGTTTAAGTGACAACGTGAACGTGCCAAATTCAGTAGCCCATTTTTTTAAGGATAAACCTTCGTTTTCAAGCCATTCCGGTGGAATAAATGGACATAAATGAAGCCCAAAATCATCTGAGCGTGATAAAAGACGCATAACGAGGTTTAAAAATTCTGCACTGGCTAATCCAGAGTGTCCATCGCCTCCGCTTCCGCCAAAACTGATGGGATGAATAGACTCTGGCCACGTTCCAGTTTGTGAGGCTGTTTTAACCATCCAGTTTAAAATATCCCAAACTTTTTTATCTTCTTTTAAAATATAAAGCTGAGCCAGCTGAGCGTTTTGAAACACGCTGTATCCGGAATATCCGATAGAATTAAATAACACATTATTCACTAAAAACTGCTCTAATAAATCGATGGTTTTGGATATCCGTTCATCGTGTACTGAGATCAAATTTAATGGATAAACAGACACCAACGACATCACCAATCCAGAATCTACCAAACGCTTTGTTGATACCGGAATAAAGGTTGAACGACTCATCGGGCCCATGCTGTACAGTAAAACCATTTGAAGAGACGCCATCAGGCTGTTAAACAGGTCGCTAAAATAGTCTTTTCTATCCATTTTATTTAAGCTGTGAGCAATCTGCATGGCGGAACGAAGACCCGTAAGTGCCCAAAAATAACCGTATAAATATTCTTCCTGTGACGTATAGCCTGTAAGCAGTTTCCCAATTCTGTCATGAAACGATTGGTTGGGACTCCATTTTTTTGCAAAATGTTTGATTTTTTTGACGAACGCTTCTAATTTTGGATAATACTCCTCAAGGAATTGAGGATCCTGAGTAAACTGATAGGTATTATGAATAGCAAACAACAACTGCCCAGCTTCTTCGGCTTTTAAAAATCGTGTAGGACCATTTTTTTGAAGGTATCGCGTCTGATGTAGCAGCTTTTCAGATAACAAACTTCCGCCCATATTATTGAGAGCCAGAATCACGTACACTTTTTCATGTATTTTGGCACTTTGATACGAAAACCCCTGTGTAAAAACCTTGTCTTTTCCAATAAACATCTGAATTTGAGCCTGATTGGTTCTGAATAATTCGGTTAGTTGTTTATCAGGAACAGATAACTCAGACAATGGATTTAGCTGGTTATCCCAGGATTGTGTGTGTTTTTCAAACATCTCATCCCATTTAAAGGCTTTAATACCGTTTATTTTTTTAAGAAGAACATCTTTTTGAGGTAAAGGCAGATGGGTTTGAAATAATTTTAAAAGTGGAGCTACCGGAGTAGTTGGCATTTTGCAGGTAAACGCTTTTTCTTCATAAGGATCCAGTTTAACCTTATACTCTACAAAAGCGCTGGCCAGACCATGTGGGCAATGTGCCTGAAGAATCATTTCCCAATCTTTATAATGTTCGGAAACATCACCGTCTTCAAAGCTTAAGCACACCACATTGTCTGGATTCTGATCCAAAACAACACCCAGTCTGTTATCGATAACAAAGCCCTGCTGACTTAGATAATAAATATCGCGTACTGGAGAAATGCCTTCCGGATTATAAGGACGAATAGCAAAAAAAAGACTGGTTGAAAGTGGTTCGTTTGTCGTATTTCTTAAACGAACTTTATTGAAAATATAACCTTGATAGTGCAAATCCTGTGTGAAAAAAGCCTCTGAAGCAATTTGAAGCGATTGTTTTAATGCAAAATTGGTTTGTACCACAGAATTGTTCTGGGCCATTTTTTGTTGAATATCAGTTAGTCGGGATGGTGAATACAGGCGATCTTCAAAATGAATCCAAAAATCAACTGACCATCCGTTTGGAAGTGGTGTAATAAGACCTGTTGGATCTACAATTCCCTGTTCGTTAATGCCAGGAAAGCTAAGAATAGTCCAGTTTCTGTGTGTCGTATTTAAGGAAAAGGCTGGAAGTCCGCTGGAGGTGAAATCAGAACTTTGAGGATTAAGTTGTTTATATACCCAAAATGGCCAAATTCTATAAAGATGAAACGGAATAACGCTGCTGTTTAAAACCCCTTGAAGCACTTCTCTGGGATCGGTGACAAAATCACCCTGATGCTCTACTTTTTCAGGAAGGGAATACAGGCTGCTGGCAAGCTTAAGATAGATAGACGGGCCATAGGCTTTTTCAAACAGTTTTATAAGACATTTATGAAGAATTCTTTTCATGATAAAGGCCTATTGTATAATAATTTCAACGTTATTAAAATCCTAGCCTCCCCTGTAAAATTGCGGTATACTGTGCCCAAATGCAAAACACTCCCGATGAATTGCTAGCCTCGTTAAACGAACTGTCAAAGCGCAATGTTCTGGTTGCCGGTGATGTTATGCTTGACGAATTTCACTGGTGTCATGTCAGCAGAATTTCGCCTGAAGCTCCGGTTCCTGTATGTAAGGTTACAAAAACCACTCTTGTTCCTGGTGGTGCTGCAAATGTGGCTCACAATATCAAATCCTTGGGTGGAAAACCTGTTTTATTAGGTGTTGTCGGCGATGACAGCTCAGGTCAAAAACTGATTCAACAGTTGAACAATGCCTCTATTGAAAATGACTATATTCTTAAAGATCCTTTACGCCCTACAACATTAAAATCACGTATTATTGCTCATCACCAACAGGTTGTCCGTGTAGACCGAGAAGACAGCAGCCCTCTTTCCGAGGCGCTTCAAGCTCAATTTTTTTACAAATTAACCCTTTTACAGGACGATCTTCACGGTATAGCTATTTCTGATTATCTTAAAGGAACCATAACAACCGATATGGTCAAAAAGTTAATTGAAATAGGTACATCGTTAAACATTCCAATCGTAGTGGATCCTAAAGGTGACGATTATTCAAAATATACGGGCGCAACTGTTTTAACCCCGAATTTCTCAGAATTTCAACAGGCTGTCGATAAAAAAATAAACTCTGAAGAGGATGTTTTGGATCAGGGTTTACAGCTTATTAATCGGCTAAAACTTCATCACCTTGTTATTACTCGTTCAGAAAAAGGTATGACGGTTATTTCAAAGTCTGGTTCCAGATGGGACATTCCTACTCACGCAAGAGAAGTGTACGATGTAACGGGTGCAGGCGACACGGTTATTGCTATTCTTACGCTTGCTTTGGCCTCGGGTTTAAGTATCGATAAAGCATCTGCACTAAGCAATAAAGCAGCTGGTATTGTTGTAGGCAAACTTGGAACCGCCACATTAACAACCAGCGAACTTAAACACGCCATCCTTCATGAAGAAGACTAATCTTTTAGATAAGATAAAATCTTTAGACGATGCAAAAACACGTGTAGACGCTTTGAAGGCATCCGGTAAAAAAATTGTGTTTACAAATGGATGTTTTGATATTTTACATGCCGGTCATGTGATGTATTTAGATGAAGCAAAAGCCTTAGGTGATGTTTTAGTACTTGGTTTGAACTCTGATAGTTCGATTCAGCAACTTAAAGGCAGTCATCGCCCGGTTGTGAAAGAAAAAGAGCGTCAGCTTGTGATGGCAGCACTTGAAAGTATTGATTTTGTGATCCTTTTTCAGGAGACTACTCCGTTTACATTAATTGAGACTTTAAAACCTGATATCCATGTTAAAGGTGGCGATTACAAAGCGGATCAGCTGCCTGAATATCCCATTGTTAAAAGCTATGGCGGCGATGTTCAGATCCTTCCTTTTTACCCGGGAATGTCCACAACCTCTATTATTAATACGATTTTAGAAACCTATACCAATGACCCCGCTTGAGATCGTTACTACGGTTGTTACGCCGTATCAGCAAAATGCCCGTCTTTTGATTGATCATCAGTCTAAGACAGTCGTGTGTCTTGATCCTGGTGGGGATATCAACAAACTTTTATCTAAAATCAATTTAAACGAGTACACTGTTTCTGCTATCTGGCTGACTCACTGTCATATCGATCATGCCGGTGGTGTGCAAACGCTTTTATCCAAATTACCTCAACAAAAAAAGCCAACCATTTTATATCACAACCTCGAAATCATATTAGCCGAAGCCATCCCCATGGTAGCCCGTCAATCCGGATTTAGCCCCACAGAATACCTCTCTCCCCCAAAACCCGATATCGATTTCCACTCCCTCTCCTCTTTAGACTTCGCCGGAGAAACCTTTACCGTATTATTCACCCCCGGTCATTCCCCAGGACATGTTGCCTTTTTCACCCACAATAAAACCTCAAACATTCGTTTAGACTCACAACTAATCACAACCCCGCTGTTACTCTCTGGAGACACTCTCTTCCGAGGCACAATCGGCCGAACCGATTTCCCCCTCAGTGACCACAATACCCTGTTAAACAGCATCAAAACCCAACTCTTCACCCTGCCCGACTCTACGCTTGTCCTACCCGGACACGGTGGCCCAACACAAATCGGAATAGAAAAACAAACCAACCCGTTTTTTAACTAAAAAAGCCCATTCTGATTAGGCGAATCCTCTTCCTCCTGCTGCGTTGCTTCCCACTCTTCAATAATGAGCCCATTTTCAAACCGAAAAATATGCACCAGCGCAATCCAGTGGTGCTGAGGCATCAGTTTAATACGCCCATGAACTACAACTTTATTGTTCTCTTCAATAGTATATAAAATTTCAAAAACCTTCTGAGGAAAACGCTCCGCACTTTCGATCATGCCTTGTTTTAAAGACTCTCTAGGGTGAACATAGGCCGAAAAAGCCTCTTCCACCTGCCCTGATGTCGATAAAGTTAAAAATGTCTGCGCTATGTTTTTTAAGTTCATAATTGTACTGAGTATAAAACTGTGGTATATTTTTTGTCCACACAATTTCTGCTTGCGCCCGTAGCTTAATTGGATAGAGTATCTGACTACGGATCAGAAGGTTGGGGGTTCGATTCCCTCCGGGCGCGCCACTTTTTAGCCTCGTTTTTCTCTGATAAGTAAAAATTATTCACAAATTTTTGGTACAAATAAAATTAAATATAGGCATTTTCTCTTTAATTTTGCTAAAATAAGTCAATATGACATTAGATATCACCTACTACCAACGCTGTATCAGCACATTAGAAAAAGCCCACGATCTTTTACTAAAAGCCAATCCTGATACCCTCGATTATGACATGTATCGTTCAGCCTGTGTAAAAGAGTTTGAACTCATTTTGGAACAAAGTGGTAAGCTGCTTCGCAAAGTGTTAAAGCCTTATTTTCATTCATCAAAAGCTGTTGATCAGCTCTATTTTAAAGATATATTCAGACAAGCCGTAATACGAAGCCTTATTTCTCCTGAATTATGTGAACGATTTTTGGAATATCGTGAAAATCGAAATAACACAGCCCATGATTATGGCGTGAATTTTGCCGAAGAGACATTACGTTTACTTCCTAATTTTATTGTAGACTCCAAAGATTTGGCAGAAGCAATCAGCCGACAAAACAATGCTATTGAGGGATAAAGATAAAGCTCGTTTGCTGGATATTTTTGCGTCAGTAAATAGTCCTATAGAAGTATGGGCATATGGAAGCCGTGTAAATGGAACAGCTCATGAGGGAAGTGATCTGGATTTGGTAGTGAGAAATCAAAATCTTCAAAAACTTCCTATTCGCACGCTTATGGACTTAAAAGAAAAAATTCAGCAAAGCAATATCCCTATTATGGTTGATCTGTTGGATTGGGCCAGGATTCCAGACAGTTTTCATAAAAATATTGAGGCCCAGCATGAAATTTTGTTTTCTAGTATTAATACCATTAAAAACTAATGCGAAATGTTGGATCAGACATTTCACGCCAATTATCCCCTACGCTCCCACCCGAACTAATCTTATCTTTCCCAACAGAATAAATAATTTTTTTTGTTTCGGAATATTTTAAATTTTTCTCATCATAAGGATCTCGTGGTACAGAAGATAAATATTCAGGAACCAATTCATTTAGCGAAGATGGCAGCCTGTTTGTATCTTGTTTATACGCTTTTAAAGCCATAAGTGTTTGAGTTGCAGCTACACGTACATCTTCTTCATAATGCCTATTAAGCAGGTCACTATTTTGAAAGTTCCATAAATCAAATATTAACGTCCCTGCCGAATTTTCGACCAGAAAAAACTTTAAATAACTAAATGATGGTGGCTCTTTATCTATTTTTTTTGTTCCTTTTTTATAAGGTTCCTTTGCCTGTTTGATAGACTCTCTAATACTGTTTGCAAACAATAACTTTGTTTCGTTTGGCTTAAAGTTAAAGGTGTTTTTGAGCTTATATGTCTCTAAAAGTGGATAGCTACTTTCATCAACAATATGCGCTTGTATTCTATACTCGTTTTTTAAAATAGTAATAATAAGCTCTTCATTTTTGGAATACTCATCAAGAGTTTTGGCATATGCTTTTAAATCATTACTATTCAATTTTGTTGTAGGAAGAATTTTTTGAATGGCTTCAAGCCCTTGATATTTTATTACAGAGCCCATCAAATACTCGAAAAAATCTGCTGATTGGGATTTTTGAATATTTTGACCTACTTTTACCGAATTTAATGCTTCCTCTATGGCCTCTTTGTCTTTTCCTTGTTTTGCAAGGTAAATGGCTCGAAGCACACTTAAACGGCTTGCTGTCATACTATAAGTGATGGCTGGAACATCATTTGTCGTAGCCTTTAAAGGATTAATAGAATTTTGGTCCTGGTAGTATGGTTTATTGGCTGCTTTAGCAAAATAAGTCAGATTGTGAGTGTTTCGAGATAGGATATCTTTTGCAGTTTTATCATCCCATTTTTTACTTGTAATCATATTTTGAATGATTTTGAACTCATTCTCTGGTACTTTATTTAATTTTATTAAATCAAAATATGCGTTGTCTTTTTGGGGAACAGCAATTATTTTTACCTTTAAATCTGAATCGTTAATTTGATGGATATCTGTTGAAAATGTATTGAGAATTGCTAGCGTCAGAAAAGGAAAGATAGCTAAGGAAATGATAACGCTTATTGTTATTAAAATAACTCGGATCCAGTGTTGTTTTTTAGGGTGAGTTGGGACCTTTTGTGTAGGTTGAGGGATTTTCATATTTATATTTTAACAATAAGAGTCTTTTACAAAAAGAAATACACCGGCAAATCAACCTGCTGATACAACTTATAATAACTCTGATACAACCCTTTTCTAAGTTTC
Organism: uncultured Candidatus Marinamargulisbacteria bacterium; assembly: GCA_964517775.1. Classification (GTDB taxonomy): domain Bacteria; phylum Margulisbacteria; class Marinamargulisbacteria; order SXXA01; family JAHFDB01; genus CAZFCP01. The sequence goes on from CAZFCP010000002.1 coordinate 94,846, forward strand.
TGTTGTACAACCTCAGGCTCTTCAAATCGTGTATCATTCAACCCCGCACTACCTTCAAGAGACCGATGCTCTTCATCAGAATCCCCAAAGGGTTGTAACGTTCGGATACCTGTCAAAAACTGCTTCCATTGTGTAAGTGTCTGAGGAGTTGAAAACATAGCATCCAAAGCCCAGGTTGTACCCTTTACGGTCAGTGTTGGGGTATCATGAAAATCCCAGTGAAAGCTGGTATGGTGAAGATTTCCGCTGAATATGCCGTTCATTATGCAATTTGAGACATGTTGAAACCCTGCTTCTTTTAACCATTTTCTAATGAAAAACGAGCGGTTTTCGCAGTCTCTTATAGGATTTAAGGGGAATAACGAATGAAAAAACAAAGCCATTTTTTGCATATCTGGATCTTGCTTATCCATATCTTTTAAAAACTCCCCTACTCTTTTTTCAAGGGTTTGAAATCCGGTTTCTGTAAAAGGAAGATGGCCATCGTTTTGAAGCAGGTCTGTCATCACACGTTGTGGGTTTACAAAGGGAAACGGGCTGCTTATAAAATCTGGGAGTCCCAGGCGAGATTTGGGGTTATCCAACATATAGGATTGTATATGCGACATATCGTCTTCTGTCATGCCTGCTATGAAAGTAAGAGGTATGGCTTTAAAACACTCGGATTCTCTACACCACATATAAAAGTCCAGGGTTTCCTGAGGCGATGTTTGTGGTGAAAACCAGCTTATCCAGGTTAAAAGCAAAGACTGTTTATTGCATTTTTGAAGATCATCAAATAGATCCGAGAGATAGTTTCCGGACAAGTGTGAAAGGTTTTCGGCTGTAATCAGAGGTCGATATTTCTCTATGCTTTGTGCCAGTTCACAGCTATCCAGTTCTAAACAGCTTAAATTGGCGATTGGGACAGCTTTTTGAATAAGAACCCTTTCCAGATCGGGATGCTCGCCAACAGCTGAATAAACGGGATCCCACGGTAAATCACAGTGTTCGGGAATAAGCGCTAGTAACAAAGACATTTTTTTATCGTCTGGAATGGCTTGATCGGTGATGAATTGTTTTGCCAGAGCCATTCGGAAAGATTCGGGAAGATCTTGAGCCAATTTGTTTAAAAAAGCTTCAGATGGGATTTTGCGAAAGAGGTTTGAAAGAGTATCTGGGGTGTATAGGCTGTCGATAGTAACGTTAATGGATTTTAATGCAGCAATGATTGCAGGATTTTGTTTTTCAAAAAGCAGTTCAAACAATGTTTGATCTGAGGCTGTATAGGCACGTTTTATAGTCCTAAATGTACCTCCTGCTGAATTAATAGCTTTAACAATAGCGTCGATATCGGGTGATTCTGATCGTGCCAATTTCCATAGCGGATGTTCACTTTCCTGAAGCCTGGATCTAAATGTCTGGATAAAGGCATCCAGTTTTTCATCCTCTACCGACTCTGGAACTCTTTCATAAAGCGTTTTTATCAATTTTTCAGTTTTATTAGGCGTTGAGATATCTGGAGATGTAAGCTCTCTATCTGGAAAGTCATAACGGTCTATAGGAATAGCATGAACGCTAAGTTGTTGTAGAAGAAAAACCCATAATTCACCTAAGGTTTTTGGCTTCCAGTCGAGTTTGGGTACACTTACTATTTTATATTGATATCCCCATCTGTTCGTTTTCATGTTGGGTTATCGAAAAAGATGGAGGGAAATTTCAGTGTTATAAACGAAACTTTATTTAGAGGTCCAATAATCCCTTTTTACTTTGCTATAAAATGATCGTGGGTCAATTCTATTGGCTGCAAATGAGGCTAACAGTGCAATAATCATCATTGGAAAAATAACATCATGTCGGTTTGTCATTTCAAGAACAAGTACAAAACTTGTAAAGGGTGCACGGGTTACTCCTGTTAAAAAACCTATCATTCCCAGCATGATAAACAAGGATACATTTGGTATGTGAAACAGCGTTGCAAACAGATATCCCAGACAGCCCCCAACGGATAATGACGGGGCAAAGACTCCACCTGAAACACCTGAAATATAGGTTAAAAGTGGTGTTATAAATCGTGCTAAAGCAATTTTCCAGTCAATGCTGGCATGATTAAATAAAAGAGCAATCAATGCCTCCCGTCCAGCTCCAATAGATAGAATGCCTAAATTTATACCAATTAAGGCTACGCAAACTCCCATTGCTACAACAAAAACAGGAAAAAAAAGAGGTTTGATTTTTTTTGTTTGCTGAATCAGTTTATACAGGATAACGGCAAAAACAGCTCCTGAAATACCTGCCAAAATACCAAAGCCTATTGCCCATAAAAAGCCTTCTGGTGTTAGAGGTTGCAGTACCGGATAGCCAAGATAGAGATAAGGTCCTGCCAATGCCTGCGCAACCAGTCCGGCTGTAATAACGGCACCTATAAGTTTCAGTTTTAATTTGTGGAAATTTCCCTGGGATAATTCTTCTATTGCAAAAACTATTCCTCCCAAAGGCGTATTAAAAGCAGCGGCAATTCCAGCAGAGCTTCCGGCAACAATCCATATATCAGGGCTGATTTTTTTAATCCCTTTTTTTTCAAACCATTGTCCAATTGCATAAAACAAACTGGCCCCAATTTGTGCAGTTGGTCCTTCACGGCCTACGGCTCCACCCCCTAAAACACAGACAATAGAGCTGAGTATTTTTATAATGGCTGTTTTCATATTTATTAGACGATCTAAAAGATCTATATGATTTCGCTTCGAAGCAACAACGGCTGTCATGACCTGTGGCAAGCCACTTCCTTTTGCTGTTGGTGCTAATTTTACAAGTCCCCAGGCACATAAAAAGCAGGCTGGTGTAAAAACAAGCATAACGAATGGGTGAGCCATAAAAAGTTGTTGTGAGAATTGTTCAACGATTTTGAAGATGTGAGCATAGCCAACAGCAATAGCCCCAATCAGAAGAGAAGCTCCCCAAAAAGGTAATGTTTTTGCTAGCCACTTTGAAAATGAACGAAGGGTCATAACAGAATTTAGTATAAGACAATCCGTATAAATGAAAAAGCCCTCATAACGAGGGCTTTTTTCTATACGTTTTCATGTATCTGCTAAACCGGTTTTACCACTGTAACGTACCAGTCTGGTATTCTTTTACACGGCCTTCGAAGAAGTTTACTTCGATCATGTTGCCTTGTGTCAGCTCATCAATCCAGGCAAATGGGTTTTTCGCATTCCATTGTTTTTTCAAACCGATGCTGCTTAAACGGGCATCGCCGATGAATTGTAAGTATTCTTTCATGTTTTCAGGTGTAAGACCCAACATGCCATCTCCGATACAGGATAGACCCCATTCGTATTCCATTTGAACGGCATCAATGATGTTAGCGGTGATCATGTCCTGAACATCCTGTGTCCAAAGTTCTGGCTGTTCTTCTTTGATAGAGTTGATGATATTAACAAACAACGCCACGTGAAGATCTTCGTCTCTGTTGATAAACTGAATCATTTCTTTACTGCCAGGCATTTTGTTTTGACGTCCGAAGTTGTAGAAAATCAAGAATGCGCTGTAGAAAAATACACCTTCTAAAATCAGGTTGGTGGTGCAGGCTTCTAAAAACAGTTTGTCGTTTTCAAATGTACCTGTTTTAAAACCAGGGAATGCAATTTTAGATACAGATTTTAAAACGGTTCTGTTTTTATAGAATAAATGCTGATCTTTTCGGTAAAGACCGTATACTTCTTCAGGATTGAACGACAAGGCTTCAATCATGCAGGAGTAAGAATCTACGTGTAAGGCTTCTTCGTAGATTTGTCTTGCAATGGCCAGACAGACTTCAGGGCTGGTGATATGTGGTTTAATCAATTCAGATAAGGTTTTTGTTAAAAGACCATCGAGGTTTGATGCAAAAGCCAACGCACGAATAAACGCTGTTTTTTCGGCTTCTGTCAGCTTGTTGTTTGTCCATTGCTCGTAGTCGGTTTGGAAAGGGATTTCTTCAGCAACCCAGTTGTTACGCTGCATTTTTTTGAAGATGTCTCTCGCCCAGGGGTGTTTTAGCGGGCTTGCCTGCATAAGACCGTCATCAAATCCATTGATTACACGTCTTTTGTTAATGATTTCCTCATTAGACATTGCATTTTCCTGAAATTCGGCTTGAAATAAATTGTCGTTAACACTCATAAATAAACTCCTTTTTCTTTATTGGCATGCCTCACAATCTGGATCATCGATTTTGCAGGCTTTGATCTCTGCTGCGTCTGATGGTGTAACAGATGTGAAGGTTGTTTCTTTTGGAGTTTCAACAGATTCTTCAACTGAGAATTTACTAATTTGCGAAGCCCCCAAAGTTCTTAAGTAGTAAGTGGTTTTAAGACCTGCTTCCCAGGCATACACGTAAACGTCACTTAAATCCTTACCACTTGTTGTTTTCATGAAAATGTTTGTCGATGCAGACTGATCAATCCATTTGGAGCGTCTGGCCGCAGCTTCAACAAGCCATTTCATATCAATTTCAAACGTTTCTTTATATCTGTCACGAATGCTTTCAGGAATGTCGGCAATCGTAGAGATAGATCCGTTAGCCAGCTTGATTTTGTTCAGAATCTGCTGATTCCACAGGCCTAATCTGTCCAGATCATCTAACAGATATTTGTTGATAACAATAAAGTTACCTGACAAATTTTCTTTCATATAGATGTTTTTGTAAACCGGTTCCGTACATGGATAAACACCTGAAATATTGGCGATAGTCGCTGTCGGTGCAATAGCCATGGTATTGGAGTTTCTCATGCCATTTGCTTTAACTGTTGCTTTTAAGGCATTCCAGTCCATTTTATGCTGCATGTTGACCGTGATTTTTTCACCTCGGTTTTCTTCCAGCAGCTTTAACGTATCAAGAGGGAAAATCGAACGACTCCACTTACTTCCGTTATAGGATGGATAGCTGCCTCTTTCTTTTGAAAGATTAGAGCTGGCCAGAATTGCATAGTAGGAAATCATTTCCATGGATAAATCTGCAAATTCAACGTTTTCATTGGAATCAAATTTAATGTTCAATTTAAACAATGCATCCTGATAACCCATCATACCCAATCCAACCGCACGGTGTTGGAAGTTGGCGTATTCGGCTTCTGGAATTGGGTAGAAGTTATTATCAATAACGTTGTCCAGCATTCTGATGCCAGTTTCTACCGTTTGTCTGATTTTTTCTTCGTCCAGTTTTCCGTCCGTAATCATGTTAGCCAGGTTAATACTGGCCAGGTTACATACCGCTGTTTCATCTGTAGAGGTGTTTAGCGTGATTTCAGTACATAGGTTTGACGAGTGAATAACACCTGCATGATCTTGAGGGTTTCTTACGTTAGCGGCATCTTTAAAGGTTAACCATGGGTGACCTGTTTCAAATAACATGGTTAACATTTTGCGCCATAAATCCATAGCTTTTATGGTTTTTGCCCGTGGAAGCTGTTGTGATTCGTAAAACTCATAGCGTTCTTCAAACGCTTTTCCGTATAGATCATGAAGATCAGGAACATCAGATGGGCAGAAGAATGTCCAATCCTGATTTTTAAGCATCCGTTTCATAAATAAGTCAGGAATCCAGGCGGCTGTGTTCACATCGTGGGCACGGCGTCTTTCGTCTCCTGTGTTTTTCTTTAATTCCATAAACTGTTCGAAATCAAGATGCCACATTTCCATATACGCACACATGGCGCCTTTGCGTTTTCCACCTTGATTTACAGCCAGGGCTACGTCGTTAAAAATTTTGATAAATGGAATAACGCCCTGAGAACTTCCGTTTGTTCCGTGGATTTTAGACCCAGTCGCTCGTACCGGTGTCCAGTCGGATCCGATTCCCCCAGCCCATTTGCTTAGCTTTGCGTTATCTGAGTACAGTTTGAAAATTCCAGAAAGCGAATCTTCTGTGATATTCAGGTAGCAGGAACTCATCTGGCTGTGCATGGTGCCGCTGTTAAATAAGGTTGGCGTTGACGATACAAGGTCCATTTTTGATAGTACGTTATAAAACTCGATGGCTCTGTCTTCTCTTTGGGTTTCTTTGATGGCCAATCCCATGGAAACTCTCATCCAGAACCATTGAGGAAGTTCGAATACGGCTCTGTCCAATGTTCTGTCACGTAGTAAATAGCGATCTGTTAAAATTTGAGTACCAAGATAGAAGAATAATTTGTCTCTATTTGGATTGATAGCTGCAGCAATTTTATTAAGATCAAATTGTCCAAGTTCAGGATTTAAAAGATCTAATTCAATCCCTTTTTTAATATAGTCTGCAAATTGCTGATCGTATTTTTTGTTGATATCCGGGCCATTTAACGGCTCGTTTAACACATCTTTATACAAGGTGTTTAAACAAATACGAGATGCCAGATACGAATATTCATAGTGGCGTTCGATACGCTCTCTTGCGGCACTTAAAACCAGAATTTCGATTTCATGTTTTGGGATTTTGTCATAAATCTGTTTGGTTACAGATTCTACCATTTCGGTGATAGACACTCTCATTAAATCAGGCGCTAGTTGACGAAGTTGTTCTTCGATTTTGTTGGAATCAAAAATAACGGTTTCAGTATCTGATACTAAAACTTCAAGGCGTTTTTCTTTAATTTGTGAGAGTACTTTTTCTTGTCTGGCAAGCTTGTGCTGTTCACGATAAACGATATAGTTTCTTGCGATTCTATGGTAACCACGGCGCATTAACAGTTCTTCAACGATATCTTGAATAAACTCTACCTGTGTGGTGTCCAGGTTGTCGCTTAAACGTGTTTGAGCGGTATCTACAACTTCGTCTGTAAGTTGGTCAACAGCATAAGGATCGGCTACGTTTTCCGACAAAAAAGCAAGGTTAATCGCATTATGGATACGAGCTCTCTCAAAAGGCACTTTTTGCCCATTGCGTTTAATAATAAATTGGAGTTCTGTAGCCATAAGTGACCTCACTTTTTCAGGAAAATTGTATATTTTGATTGTTGTGGGAAGATATTAATTACCCCCCAGAATAATAGATTTTTTAAGGCGTTTAGTCAATAAAATTAGGCATTAATCGATTGATTTCGATCCGCCTTAAACATTTACAAATCCTTTGTCATTTTTATCAAATAAACGACGATTTGCGCCTGATGGAGTGATAACGCCCGAGTTTTCAAGTTCCTGACGTTGAAGCTCTTTACGCAGTGCTTCCAGAGATCCAAATTGCACATCATCTAATAGTTTAATAATGGCGTCTAATTGTTGTGACGGCGATGAATTAGGTGATATGTCCAAAGAAAGGCTAATAATAAATGATGCTGCGCTAGATACTAAATCTTTTTTGGTTGCTGTATCGATAAAGATATTGTTCTGTAAGGATTCAATAACAGAATTGGTAAACACAAGTGCTTCTTGTGGATTTGTTTGAGATAATGTTTCAATGCGATCTTTAACAAGAGGAATTACTTGATTAGGCGTAAAGGATTGAGAAACGATTCCTAAAATAGAGTCATTATCTATTTGGGACAGTGGAACAGCTGGCAATGGACTATGATCCGTCAAATCTACATAAACCTGAGCATAGCGGCCTCCAGAAGATCTAAGATAGCGTGTGGATGACGGTGTAAACGGTGCTGTTGTATCAATGATAACGGATTTATATCGTGATTCTAACGTTGAGGATAATTGTTTTAAAAATGTATCTACACTTTGATCGTTACGTAGTAGTCGAAGTAGATCTTCGTCTGACATTTTAGCCTGTGATTGCAAAATAAAATCCAAAAGATGTCTGGATTGCGAGGCTAATGTTTGAGCTTGAACCGTTCCCTGACCTGCTTGTCCAGCACGAGAAATAAGATCTCCTGTTAATTGCTCAAGAAGTTCGGTTGCATCCCTTGAATGTGTTTGTTTTCCAAAATGTAAACGAACAGTTTGGATACGTGCTGCTGTAACAGCCGCAGCAGCCATATTTGTTTGATGATGGTGTTGTGGTTTTGGTTGAAATTTTAACGCTGGTGCTTGGAAACCTGATGGTGGTTGTACACTTCCTGTAGCCATATGTATGAATCCCTTCATTCATGAGAGTTAATGTATTATCGCAAAAAAATGATTTAAATTGCAGCTGAAACTACGGACGGTTTGAAGATATCAAACGGGTATAATGAATTGTGTCCGTCACTCCAAATTATACCATAGGCATAATTACCTACTTTTTTAATATCTCTTGGATGAATGTCGGCAGGTAAAGTCGCTTCATTGATACGGTTTCTGTTTGTGAACTCTTCTACACAATGGGCACAACGGCATCTTTTTCTAAGATCTAATGATTCAATATCAAACGCTTCAAGATGTGGCCATTGAACAGTAATGTTTTGATTTGAAACAGATAGCATGGGAATTTCGGGTTTATCGTGCTGAAGCTTGCTGACTTCACGAATAACCGTTTCCGAGATGTTTTTAAAGATTTGTGATACCTTGCTTTCCGGTGCCGAGACAACATACGGGGTTCCGTTGTCACAAGCTGGGGCAAGTTGAGCATCCATCGGTAAATGGTAGGTGTGTTGGAAGCCAAATTGACGGACCAGGGCATCCAAAGCGCCTTTACCGAAAATATGATGTTCTTTGTCGCAGGAGTCGCATATAAAATAGCTCATGTTTTCTACTACGGAAATGGTTGGCACTTTGAGGGTATCGAACATCTGTACGCCTTTAACAACGTCGATAAGGCTGATGTGTTGAGGGGTTGTTACGATGACAGCGGCTGTTAACGGGATAAGCTGAGCCAGTGTTAACTGGATATCGCCGGTTCCCGGAGGCATATCGATGATCAGATAATCCAACTCTCCCCAATACGTGCCGGTTAGCAGTTGGTTGATAACCTGAGACACCATAGGCCCACGCATCATGGCAGGGCCATTATTTCCCGAAGACGTTTCTACGTAGCCGAAAGACATCAGTTTTACACCTTCATGACGGATGGGTAAAATCCAGTTGCCTTCCATTAAAAGCGTTGTGTCAGGAGCATACACCATTGTGGGTAGGCTTGGTCCGTAGACGTCTGCATCAAAAAGCCCTACCCTCGCCCCGGATTGAGCCAGACTGTAAGCCAGATTTACGGCAACCGTTGATTTCCCAACACCACCTTTACAGCTGGATACCGCAATCACGGCTCTAACTTTTTCAAGGCCTTTAGACGCTTTAAATAACGTATTATTCGGTTTGGATGCCGTAATAGACACATCCACCTTTGCAGGCCAGCCCAATCCTTTTACCAATTCTTCAGCCTGAGATTTAAATACATCTTTTACAGGGCAGGCCGGCGTTGTTAATTCCAGGGCAAACGATACATTGTTATCGTCTGTAATAGTCAGGTTTTTTACAAATCCCAATGCTACAATATTTTGATTTAAATCAGGATCAATAATGGCTTCCAAAGCCTTTAAAATCTCATCTTGTTTACTCATAGTGGTGTTCCAATCGAAAATCGTTGTTCTATATACTCTTCCAAAATTGTTAAAAATTGCTCTTTAACATCATCCCCTTTTAATGTTTTAAACAGTTGTCCGTCCTTAAAAACAGGAATAGCCGGTTTTTCTGAACTTCCAGGCAAACTGATCCCGATATCTGCATATTTGCTTTCTCCAGGTCCGTTTACCACGCATCCCATAACGGCTACCGATAATTTTTCTACCCCCGGATATCTGCTTTTCCATCCAGGCATCTGCTTTTCAATGTAGGTTGTTACATCTTTTGCAAGGTGAACAAATTTGTTGCTGTTTGTTCGTCCGCAGCCTGGGCAGCTGGTAACGCTTGGCATAAAAAACCTTAATCCCATTGATTGTAACAAGGCTTTGCAGGCTTTAACTTCCAAATCTCTGCTGACATCGGGTTCTGGCGTCAAAGAAATACGAATCGTATCGCCAATGCCTTGTTGAAGCAATAACGCTAACGCCGCCGAACTGGCTGCAATTCCTTTAACACTTCCTCCAGCTTCGGTAAGTCCCAAATGAAGGACATAATCACATTTTTTTGCCAGCTGCTGATACACATTTACCATGTCCTGCAACTCTGACATTTTAACGCTTAATACAATTTTATCTTTCGCAAGGCCCAGTTTTTCAGCATGTTTTGCACTGTCCAGGGCACTTTTTACCATGGCTTTATAAACAACTTCCTTAAACGATTTAGGTTCTTTAAGCGTTGCATTTTTATCCATCAGTTGTGTAAACAAATCCTGATCCAAAGATCCCCAATTCACACCAATTCTAACGGCTTTATTAAACGCTTTTGCAACATGAATCATCGTTGCAAAGTTATCGTCGTGAGACTTTCCTTTTCCAACATTTCCAGGGTTAATTCTATATTTGGCCAGCAATTTTGCCGTTTCAGGATGTTTGGTTAATAAAATATGACCGTTGTAATGAAAATCGCCAACAAGAGGAACGTTATAGCCTTTATCTTCAAGCTGTTTGCAAATCTCAGGAATGGCCTTTGCCGCATCAAAATCGTTGATGGTGAGACGCACAAGTTCCGAGCCTGCGTCCACAAGTTCACGGATTTGAGTAACAGTCGCTTTTACATCAGCAGTGGGCGTGTTTGTCATGGATTGAACAACAACAGGATGTTCGGAACCCATAGGCACAGCACCAATAAGAACAGAAGGTGTTACACGTCTTTTTGGTAAAAACATAGACTCCTCTTTCCAACAAATTTTACCTAGATTGTAGCGTAAACCACTGTTTCATGACAGTACACATTTTGAGAAGCTGCTCATCTGTAATGATATAGGCCGGCATGAGGTATATGACCTCTCCAAATGTTCGCATCCACACATGTTGTGAGAATGCAAAGTCGTTAAATCCCTTTAAAAAAGCACTGTCTTTTACCTGAATTACAGCCATTGCACCCAATACGTGGATTTCTTTAATGTTTGGATGTTTAAACTCCAAAAGCTGAGACTTTAAATACAAAGTTATTTTTGAGATATTATCGAGGTACTGATCGTCAAAAAAAACATCAATGCTTGCCTGAGCCACCGAGCATGCCAGCGCATTTCCCATAAATGTTGGCCCGTGCATCAAGGCTTTTGAAGGATCCTCATCATAAAAAGCGTTAAAGATTTCAGTCGTTGCAAGAGTTGCAGCGTGTCCCATATAGCCACCCGTTAAGGCTTTTCCCAAAATCATGATATCAGGACAAATAGAGGCCTGGTTAACGGCGAATAACGATCCTGTTCGTCCAAATCCGGTAGCAATTTCATCGGCAATCAACAACACGTTATAGGTTTTACATAAACGGTAAGCTTCCTGAATAAAAGCTGGTGCATAACATTTTAAGCCACCTGCACCCTGCAAAAGAGGTTCAATAATCAAAGCAGCAATGGTGTGATGATGATTGTGCAACAACTGTTTAAGCTCGGATAAGGATTTTTCCAGATTTATTGCTGGAGATGGAAGCGAAAAATGTTTGGGGAAACAATCGGAAAAAAGATGATGCATGCTGTCTACAGGATCAGACACGGACATGGCCCCAAATGTATCGCCATGATAGGCATATTGAAGTGAGATAAAGGATTTTTTAGAGGAGTCGCCTTTATTTTTCCAAAACTGGATAGCCATTTTTAAGGCTACTTCCACGCCAACCGAGCCGCTGTCTGTAAAAAAGACATGGGTCAAACCCTCAGGTGTAATCTTTACAAGTGTTTCAGCCAGTTTTTCGGCTGGTTTATGGGTAAGTCCACCCATCATCACATGTGAAAATTGAGGGATTTGATTAAACAACGCCTGATTTAAACGAGGATGATTGTACCCATGAATAACAGACCACCAGGATGAAATAGCATCGATATAAGGTTCTGAATCGTTGTTAATCCATAAGTGAATCCCCTCAGCTTTTTCAACCTGTTTAGGGGGCGTCATTGTTTTGTGTTGAGCATAAGGAAACCACAAAGGCGACTGCGACATGTTATTTCCGTAACGCTCTAAAAAAAGATTGAAGTAGATCTACGCTTCGTTTATCCGGCAGATATTCAAGTTCTACCTTATGATTAAACTGCTTGTACTGAAATAAATTTAAAATGGATTCACAAGCTCCCCATTTGGGATCTTTGGCAAGATAGACGACTTTTTTAAGTCGGGAATGAATGATGGCACCTGCACACATTGGGCAAGGTTCGAGTGTTGAATATAGTGTGTATCCATCCAAACGCCAGTCTTTTAACGTATCCATACCTTGTTTTAACACCAGCATTTCGGCATGAAGCGTACAGTCGTGATGGGTTTCTTTGAGGTTATGACAAGCGGCAACGATATCACCATCAGGAGAAACAAGCACCGCACCTATTGGAACCTCTCCAAGCTGAAACGCTTTTTGAGCTTCCTCAAGCGACCGTTCTATAGCCTCGGATATCATTAATTAAAGCTAATTTGGATACCGCCAGGGTTAATACCTTCTTCAATCGGCCCGAATTTCTTTTCATAATCTTCAAGCTGAAGTTGAAGAAGCTGTACAAATTTTTTCAAATTTCCAGGCGTAATCACAACCCGCGATCTAATCTTTGAACGTGGATTTTGAGGCTGCAAAAAGGCATAATCCAAAACAAATTCTTCTTTGGAAAAATTGGAAACCATCAGGTTGGAATAATGGCCTTGTGCAACATCTTCTGGTAAATCCAGCTGGATATTTGTTTCCGGCAACTCTTGATTGGGAAGAGATTCAGGAGTCATGTTTAGGCTCTTTCCAGATACTCTAATGTTTCGGTGTTGATTTTAATCATGTCACCCTCTTTAACAAAAGCTGGTGCGTTGATGCTTAATCCATTTTCCACTTCAACAGGTCTTAGAGAATTGGTTGCTGTTGCCTTTTTAATTTCAGGAGGCGCAGACACAACTTTTAATATAACACTTTTAGGTAACTCAATTCCTACTGGTTTTTCTTCAAAAAGAGTAACCAGGTAACCCGTGCCTTCCTGAAGAAAATAATGACCGTCTCCAATCAAATCCTTATCTAATGGAATTTGATCGAAAGTTGCATTATCCATAAAAATAAAATGTGACCCATCATTAAACAGATATTGCATATCTTTGGTTTCAAGATCGGCTTTTTCAACACGTTCGTTTGATAAAAAACGAAGCTCCATGTTTTTTTCTGTGGTCAAATGTTTTAGTTTGGTCTGCATGCAGGCATTTCCTTTTCCAGGAGTGCGGTGCATGGTCCATGTGACTCTGTATAACTCATTTTCAATTTTTAAAATCATTCCTGGACGAATCTGTGTAGCGTTGATAATCATGATATCAATTCCTTAGCTCTAGAAATCTGGTAAACAATTGAGATCATTATAATCGTATTTTATGCTTCTGTCAGGACTTAAAGGTCGCCGATGGTCATGGTGATGGTGTCTTCAAAGGTTCCACGGAACAGATTGGCTTTTTGAGGTGTGCTGACTTTTATCGTATAGGTGTAATCTACAGTTGCTTTTTGAAGGTTAACATCAAAATTCATGGTTTGATCTGTAGATAATGAGGCGTCTAAAAGTTGTGTGGGCTCATCGCATCCTAAAAAAGACGTAGCTGGAGGGTTATCTGCAGCAACGGCTGTAGTTGTAACGGTGTAGGTAATATTGTTACCTGCTTTTGAGGCATCACCCCCGGCACCTGAACGGATCATTTTCCCGGCATTTGTACTGGATAGTGTAACGGTGAATCCAGATGGATTGTTGTTGTTTAAAACATATTTTGTTACTGCCACGTTGGTTTGAGCAGACTGGTGCATATTGGTTAAATCGTTACCGCCTCCGTTGATATCCACTTTGGAAATAGAGTTTACGGCTGGAACCTGACCTCTAAAAACATCAGACCCTGTTGTTGCTGCATATACTGGTGTTGATGCTGCTAGTAATCCAACTGTTAGTCCGAATGCTGTTAAAAACTGTTTTGAATGACGTAGTCCTTTCATGTATAAAGCCTCCCTAAACAAAATCACTGAAGCAAAATGCTGCAGGTATGTTGAGCGATATATACATAAAAGACTATAGTCTAGTGTCCCCACCCTAGCGCAACTTAAAGCCTAATTTTCCACAAAAAAAAAGATTTTAAACCTTTATACAATTGAAGCTTTTACTTTATATAAACGGCGAGCAAGCCATAGCGATAATAAAAGGGCCAGAATAATGATTCCGGCGATTAATTTAAAGAAATCTCCAAATGGTAAATGGAAAGGGATTCCAACGCCATTTTCAATGATTATCCACCCTAAAAGTGAGGCCAGAATTGCTCCTGTAACGGAGGCTATTCCCGACAGCCATAAAAACTCGCTGGCCGTGGCTTTTAAAATCATAGGATACCTAAAGCCCAATGTTTTCAGCAATGCAGTATCCGATTGCCTGACAGAAATCGTAAATAAAATAACACCAAGAATAACCATGATGCCCGAAAAAATAGCGCCTAAAGCCAGCACTTTTATGGCTGTAACCAGTTTGTTTAACACGTCTCTGGCTTTTTCAACGGTTTGAGCGACATCAATAACGGTTATATTCGGAAACTGATCGGAAACCTGACTTTGGATTTTATAGCGGTCGTCTTTTAATAATCCGGAAATGGAGCCTATCCATTCTTTTGGGGCATCTTTTACGGCGTCAGGAGACAACAAAATAAAGAAATTCGGCTGGAATGAGTTCCATTTTACGGTTCTGAAACTGGTTACTTTGGCTACAACCGTTACCCCTTGAATATCGAATGTAATTTCATCTCCCAATTTTATGTTAAGCTGTTTTGCAAACCAGTTTTCCAGCGAGGCTTCAACCAGATAATACCCTTTGTTCCATTCTCCTTTTAAAATCTTTTCAGATTCGGACAATCTATATCTGAAACTGATGTTTTGCTCACGTTCCTGAAGTTGGCGAATTCTGTCATCGGTAGATTTTTCTATGGGTTTTCCATTGTGATGGGTGTATCTGGCTTTTATCATGGGTTCAAGCTGTAATTTTGACGGCCATTGTTTAAAAAAGTTGGATAATTCCATGTATTGATTATCAGGAATGCCAATCATAAATAAATCGGGCCAGGGTTGATCCTGATCCATTTGCAGCTCGGAAAGTAATGAGGATTGATAGCTGCTGACGAGGCCTAAGCTTAAGGCTCCAAATGTCAGGCTGATCATGCTGATGATGGTGTATTTTCTGAATCGGTATAAGTTATGAACCCCAAATTCCCAGGCAAAAGACTGGCCTTTTCGAATACGTGGAAGAATCCAGACGATGGCGTAAAACAGAGCGTATAGAAATAATCCAAGAAGAGAAATGCCAAATACCAGTCCAAATCCTAATGTTAAGGAGTTTAATTCCCAGGAAAAAATGCCGCCGATAGACACAAATCCCAAACTGACAGCTGTAATAAACGACTTGTATGAAAACGGAACAGACCGTTCTAAAAGCAGATCCAAAGGTTTGGCATTGTAAAGCAAAATAATAGGAATTGAGGTAAAAAACAGGGCCATAACGATGCCTTCCATCATGCCCAGCAGAACAGGTTTCCATAAAAACGCATAGCCACTGACTACAGGAAGCGATTCTCCAACCCAATAGTGTGCGATCCCGTATAAAATAATCCCGATAAGTCCCCCAAAAATGGTTCCTATTATAGAGATAATAAGAACAGTAAGCAGTAGAAATAATCCAATATATTTGGGCGTCATTCCAAGTGTCTGTAAAATACCAAGCTGAGAAACAAGTTGACGAACATACCCTCTCACAACACCGGCAACAGCGACGCTTGTGAGGATAAGCATAACGAGGGTAAGTAGTGTAAAATAATGCCCAACAGCTCCGAAAAGACGCAATAACTGCTTGGCTTTATCATAATGAGAAATAACCGTAATACCGTCTTTATTGCCAAACGGATTGGACCATCTGGGATCCTGATCATCAAGCTTCCATTTGGACTTTAATAACTTTGATAACGATATGCTGGATGTATCCGAATCCAGTTTATAAAGCTGCTGGTAAGTAACCCTCGCACCTTCATCTAAAAGCCCGCTTTTAAGTAAAAAATCCACACCCACATAAATTCTTGGGCCTAACGCAATGCTTTGAGCACCTTGACCAGGCTCTGATACAATCCATCCGCCCACTTTAAATTCTGTTTTTCCAAGTCGGATAATATCGCCTTCTCTAACACCAAGTTTGAACTCGAGGCTTTTATCCAGAATCGCAACCGGATAGGTGTTTAAAGACTCTAACTGACCTTTACTATCAAATGTTTTTTGGAAGTTTTTGATCTTAAATTCGCCGTAAAACGGGAAGTTTTTTTCGATACCTTTTACTTCTACCAGTGCTGATTTCTGATTTTGTGATGAAACCGCAATGCTTAAACATTCCACCAATAACTGCTTTTGAGCATGTCCCGGTAACGCCTCTTCAAGATCTTTTTGGTAGGACTGACGAAGCGGTTTTGTGGATTTGATGGATAAATCGGCTGTTAAAAAGTTTTTGGATTGTTCGACAAGTGCTTTTTGGATGCTGGATAACATGGTTCCAACACCTACACGTTCGGCTACGCCAAAGGTAATGCTGGCAATTACAATCAGCAAAAACAGTTTTTGTTTTCTTAAATGTTTGAGTGTTAACGATAAACAGAGTGAAAACATATTAGAAAGCAGCTTTTTTAATATGACCTTGATGAACTTCGTAAATATTATTGGCTCGTTTTGCAAGGCCAATATCGTGTGTAGCCAAAACAAGGGAAATTTTTAGGGATTTGCTTAATGAAAATAAAAGCTCCCCTACTTCTTCTCCGGTTTTATAGTCGAGGTTTCCTGTAGGTTCATCTGCAATTAAAAGTTTGGGTTGATGGATAAGCGCTCTGGCAATAGCCACACGTTGTTGTTCACCACCTGATAGTTGTGAGGGATAGTTTTGGGCCCGATTTTTTAATCCAAGACGTTCCAGCCATTCCATTCCGGTTTGAAAGCTATGAGGTTTGTTTAATAATTCGAGAGGTAGACACACATTTTCCAGGGCATTTAAGGCTTCAAGTAATCGAAACGATTGAAACACAAATCCGATATATTTACCGCGGATTCCTGATAACTCAGATTCTTTTAGTTTGTTAAGTCGAACGCTGTCGAAAAATACATCACCCTGATCTGGAGAATCCAGCCCGGCCAATAAATTCAATAACGTTGATTTTCCACTTCCAGAACGGCCAAGAAACGCAACGGATTCTCCTTCTGCTAATTGAAAAGAAACCGAATCCAGAACTGTTACAAGTTGATTGCCTGTTTTAAATTTTTTTTGGAGATTTTCAGCTTTTAGCAACATTAACGTTCTCCTCTTTCTCGTTTTTTCAGCACGGGTTCTATCACTTTAAAAATATTTTCAGCCATGATCTGATGGCCTTTTGCATTGGGGTGAATACCATCGGCCAGATTTAACTCTGGTTTTAATGCTACATCCTGGAGAAGGAACGGCATATAATCGGTGTGAAAGCGTAAGGACAGATTTTTAAAGATATCTGAAAACTGTTTTCTATAGGTTGGGCCATAATTTCCCGGAAGCATCATTCCAGCGATAATCACGGTAACGCCGGCATCCTGAGACTGTTGAATAATCTTCGCCAGATTCCGCTGCGTAACATAAGCCGGAATCCCTCTAAGCCCATCATTAGCACCCAAGGCTAAAAAGATAATATCCGGCTGCCCTTTTAAAATCCATCCAATCCGAGATAAACCACCAGCCGTAGTATCTCCACTGATACCCGCATTAACAGATATCCACCCCATTGATCTCAGCCGTTTCCCAACCAGGGATGGATAAGCGTCTTCCTGTGCCATCTGATAGCCGGCTGTTAAACTATCCCCCAAGAAAACGATCTTCTTTTCTTTGGCGTTAAGTGTCGAAAATAAACTCAATACACATAATAAAACTATAACGATACGTTTCATAATTCACCTATTTGAGTATGCCACAGGTCCCAATAAGTTCCCTTTTTTGCCAATAAGGCGTCATGAGACCCTTCTTCGGTTAACATGCCGCCAGCCAACACCAGAATCCTGTCAGCATGACGAATAGTTGAGAGACGATGCGCAATAATCAACGCTGTTTTATGTTGCGTTAAGGCCATTAAATTATGCTGAATGGCTTTTTCGGTTTCCGTATCTACAGAGCTTGTGGCTTCGTCAAAAATCATAATAGGTGCGTTTTTAAGTAAGGCTCTGGCAATGCTTAAACGTTGACGCTGACCACCAGAAAGTTTGATCCCTCTTTCGCCAACCAGGGTTTCGTATTGATCTGGCAATGTCATGATAAAGTCGTGTAATTCGGCTTTCTTTGCTACTTCGATAACCTCGTCTTTTGTAGCCGTTTCCGAGCTGTAAGCGATGTTGTCAAAAATACTGCCGTGAAATAAATAGGTATCCTGACTGACCAGTGAAATGGATCGTCTCAAATTGTGAATCGTTAAGTCTTTTATATTATGTCCATCCAGCGTAACCTGTCCGGATTGAGGGTCGTAAAAACGCATCAATAATTTAATAAGCGTTGATTTTCCCGATCCTGTTGGCCCGGCAATTCCAACCACTTCGTTGGCTTTAATCGTAAAGGTAAGATTTTTTATGATGGGCTGATCTGTGTTATAAAAAAAGGAAAGATCTTTGAAGCCAAGCTCTCCTTTTACAGGATTAATCGATGTGGGATTTTCAGGATCTCTAATAAGGCTGGGTTTGCTTAAAACAGAAAACAATCGTGCTGCGCTGGCATTTGAGCGTTCAAAATCATCCATGGTTCGGCCCAATCCTGTTAAAGGCCATAATAAACGTTCTGTCATCATGGCAAACAGGACTAATTCCCCAACCGTAATGATGCCGGTTCCTTTTAAAACCCAATAGCTACCAACCAGTAAAACGCCAGCAAATCCAATAACAACGGCCATGCGTATCAGTGGAACATATAACGATGACCATCTAATCGCTTCATAATTGGTTTTTTTATAATGTTCAGATGCCTGACGTACTCGTTCAAATTCAAATTTTTCAGCTGTAAAGCTTTTAATCACCTGAATACCGGCCAGATTATTTTCCAATCTCGCATTAAGGCTGCCGATAGCGTCTCTAAGCGTTTTGTATTTGGGTGCAAGCAGGGATCTGTAGAAAAAACTTCCCCATAAAATAATAGGAACGGGTAAAATGCCAACAATAGACAGCGGCCAGGAAATCCAGATTAAAATAGTGCTGGATACAACCAGTAAAACGCCAAGCTGAATAAACTCATTAAAGCCTGTGTTTAAAAAACGCTCCAGCTGGTTAACGTCATCGTTAAGAACGGATAGCGTGTCTCCCAATCGGTGATTTTCAAAAAAAGACAGCTCTTTGGTTTGGATATGGGAATATGTTTTGAGGCGAAGATCGTGTTGAACCGATTGTGCCAGCGTCATAAATCCATATTGATAGCCCCATTGAAAAAAGCTTTCCAAAGCAAAAATAACCACAGCGGTTATCGATAAAAAAACGGCCGTATTTAACGGATTATGTGTCCCGATAATATTCGTAATCCAGGCTGGTGGATAACCTCTTACGGAATCAATAACCCAGCCAACCAGAAGCGGCGGCATCAAATCAAAAATTTTATTTAAAACACTGGAAAAGATACTGAGATAAAAACGAAGCGAATAACGTTTTAAGTAATCAAAAACACCAAAAATTGGATACGATTCCATGACTGGCTATCGTAACAATTATGAGCGTGATTTGCAAAACAGAAAAAATGTCAGTGTGGTGATAATAACCCCAACAGGAACAACAATTGAAGAATAATGACTAAATTTTGGAAGTGAAAAGTACCAGATCCATTCCTGAATCATCCAAAAATAAATAGCAAAAGCCATCCAGCCTTTTATATTTTTAGGATAGTAAAGTCCCCACTTTTTTTTAAACCATTGATGAGAAGTCTCCATGCCTCTATAATCGCTTTTATGACTGATTATTTCAAGGCTGCCATATTGGGAATTATTGAAGGGGTAACCGAGTATCTTCCTGTATCCTCAACCGGGCATTTGATTATTGCTGGAAAATGGCTGGAGTTTTCATCTGCAAACACGCAAACGTTTGATATTGCCATTCAGCTTGGCGCAATTCTTGCCGTATTCTTACTATATAGGCCCTACTTTATGGCTTTTTTTTCACCGAAAAACTGGTTTAAAAAAGATATGAATATTTTGATAACAGCCTGCTTGCCGGCTTTGATATTAGGATTTTTGATGCATTCCTTTATAAAAGCTCATCTTTTTTCAGAATTTACAGTTGCCATTGCCTTGATTACAGGTGCATTTGGAATGATCGCTGTTCAACTTGGATTTAAAGATAAAGCCGATACGGTTTCATTGGAAAACATCAGCTATAAACAGGCTTTTATTATTGGATGTTTTCAATGTCTGGCACTATGGCCTGGCATGAGCCGTTCCGCAAGCACAATAGCCGGCGGACTAATTGCAAAACTGGATTACGAAACATCTGCAAAATTTTCGTTTTTAGTAGCTGTTCCCATTATGCTGGCAGCCGTTTCTTATGATTTGATTAAAACAGCCCCACAACTTAGTGTGATGGATATAAAACTGATTGCCATAGGATTTTTGGTATCCTTTGTTGTAGCCTGGGCTTCTATTGTAACGTTTTTATCGCTTTTAAAACGATGGAAACTGATTCCATTCGCCTGCTACAGACTTGTACTGGGCGGATTTATTATTCTTTTTTAGCCCGTTTATCAAACAGTTTTTTGTACTCGCCGTATCCTTTTTTGTCTAAATCAGCATAAGGAATAAACAGTAAGGCGGCAGAGTTAATACAATACCGTAATCCACCAGCTTCTTTTGGGCCATCTGGGAAAACGTGGCCTAAATGTGAATCAGCTTTACTGCTTCTAACTTCCGTCCGCTCAACCCCAATTTTAAAATCAGATTTTTCATGAAGGCTTTCATTCTTTATCGGTTTAGTAAAAGAAGGCCAGCCACAGCCTGAATCGTATTTATCAAGAGACGTGAACAGGGCTTCACCTGAAACAACATCCACATATAATCCTTCATTTTTATTATCCCAATATTCATTTTGAAAAGGAGGCTCGGTTGCCTCTTTTTGGGTCACCATGTACTGCATGGGGTTTAACTTTTTTTTCAAATCGGCATCGCTGGGTTTTGTATACATTTTTTTAGGTTTCTCCTTTGCTTCTAAACATGAGTGTGACAAAAATAACATGACCATTAAACAGGCAGCTTTTATTTTCATTAGGGTTTTACCTCGATTATTGTTTTTACCCAATCTTTAAGTGGTTGTTGGGGTATTTTCTCATCTTGAAGCCAAAGTGGCCAGGCAACGAAAAAATCTGGACATTTAAATGGAGGAAGCCTCAGTAATAGCTCGTGTTTGAGCTGATCTGGATCACACGGATTACCGGATACTGTTTTAATGACAGCTACAGGTCTTTCCCCAAATTCGTGATGCGGAACACCCGTCACATAGGCACGTTCTACATCCGAACACTCCAACAGGCAGGATTCGATTTCTTCAGGCTGTATATTTTCGCCGCCGCTAATAATCAGACGATCCTGACGGCCTTTGATAATCAGTTTTTTTGACGAATCAAAATAGCCCTGATCTTTTGTCTCGAACCATCCGTCCATCGTTAAAGGCAGGTGGACAAACTCTCCTGAAACATAGCCTTCAAATAAAGGTTTTCCTTTTACAAGTACTTGTCCATTTTCATCTAAAATAGCTTCTCTGAAATGCAATAGGTTATGATTAATGGTTAGAGTTGAGCTTAATTCCGTTAATCCATAGCTTTCAAAAACATCAAACCCTCTTTCTTTAAGGTGACGAATAAGGAACTCGGATACAGGTGCCCCTCCCAATAAAATATGACTGAGAGATTCAAAAACAGTACGATTAAAACGGTCACATTTTAACGCCCTTACTGCTTGTGTTGGGACCATTGAAATATGTGTAAGATTATAGGTTTCAAGTGCATCAATGGTTTTATGCTGTGAAAAAACGAGAGTAGCTCCCGTTAAAACCGAGCGATGCAATAAGGCTAACCCGCTAACATGAAACAACGGTAAATTTACCCAGATCCGGCTATCATGTCGAATAGATAAAGCTTCAATTACACCCAAGGCATTAAAATGATGTTGTTCGTAGGTATGCAAAGCTAATTTAGGTAGCGCAGAACTTCCAGATGTAAACATGGCGGTTGCCCATTGTTTTAACGGCCAGGAAAATACAGCTTGAGCATCAAACTCTAAAACGGACTGTTTAAAAATGGCATGAAGATTTTCGATAAAAACAGCCTCTTTAAAAAAAGTATTGGCTTTTAATTTTTGAACAGAAAACTGTTTGGGATTTATTGGAGAGGCAATGCAGCCACATCGACGGATAGCCCAGTATAAAAAAACGGTTTCGGGTAAGGTTAAGGCTGGAAACACCACTATGGAATGAGATTGTTTAATATGGGCATTGAGATACATCTGTGCGCGTAAAATGTTGTGATGAAAATCCAGATAGGTATAGGTCTCATCATCAAAAACAAGGGCTGTTTTTTCGGGAAATCGCTGTGCAAGAAAAAAAACTGGGCAGGTTATCAGACTCATTCCGTATCCAGTCCGGCTATAATACCCGGGGAAAAGGCTTTTGCCAGCTCAACCAGAAATCGTAAACCCACAACGCTTTCGTAGCAGCTGCTTATCACACCATCTATCCCAAACAGTTTTGAAAGATGAAGTAACTGTAATGTTTTAGGCAGACTTTCAAGTCGAGTAGGTTTGATGATTAAGGCAGCCAGTCCTTCAAAAGAAATCAGCGGGAAATCATTGATATAAATACTTTCATCCAAAGCCACTTTATAACCAGACTGTTTACAAAATTCTGGAAGTTGAAACGGATTTTTTAAAGGTTCTTCGATATATGCGATTGGAATGCCTCTTAGTGATATCGCGATGTCGTAGGCTGTTGCCAAATCCCACGAGCGATTGGCATCTAGTCTGAAATACCCACCTTTAGGCAACTGTAATGCCAAATGTCTAATACGCTTAATATCCTCTTCAGGAGATTTTCTCCCACATTTGATTTTAAAACACTGATATCCAGCCTGTTTTTTTTCTTCAAAATCCTTTAAAAGGGCCGTATCATCCAAATCCGATAACAACGCATTAGACTGTAACGATTGAGCCGCATGAGGGTTTAGCAATACACTTAGTGGTACATGCTGACGCTGAGCTTGTAAATTCCAGAACGCCATATCAAGAGCCCATTGAATAAGCGGCGTATCAGAATTTAAAAAACTATCGTGTTTAGCAAGCTTTTCTTCTAATGGTTCTAATAAATCCAACTCAGATTCTGGTAAAGGCGCACATTCACCCTGGCCCGAATAAGGGCCTTCTTTCAGCTCGATAATGAAACCTTCCCGTTCATGAAAAAACGCGCCGTAAATATCAACAGGTTTTGAAAGCTTCCGTAAATAGCGTTTATAAGAAAACGTTAAACTTGGATTCATTAGGGATGACGGTTAAATTTAGAGAAATTCGGCTTTCTTTTTTCATTCCAAGCATTACGCCCTTCCTGACCTTCTTCGCTCATGTAGTACAGCATGGTTGCATTTCCAGCAAGTTCCTGAAGCCCGGCCTGACCATCACAATCTGCGTTTAATGCGGCTTTTAAACAGCGTAAGGCTATAGGCGAATGCTGAAGCATTTCTTTACACCAGGTTACTGTTTCTTTCTCAAGATCTGCATAAGGGACAACGGTGTTCACCAATCCCATATCCAACGCGTGTTGAGCGTTATACTGCCGACATAAAAACCAGATTTCCCTGGCTTTTTTCTGCCCTACTATCCTGGCCATATAAGCCGCCCCGAATCCCCCGTCAAAGGACCCAACTTTTGGGCCTGTCTGGCCAAAAATTGCATTGTCCGCCGCAATGGTTAGATCACACATCAGATGTAAAACATGACCTCCGCCAACAGCAAAACCGGCAACCATGGCGACAACCGGTTTGGGACAGGTTCTAATCTGCCGTTGAAAATCCAACACGTTAAGATGATGAATCCCGCTTTCGTCTTTATATCCGGCATCCCCGCGGATTTTTTGATCCCCGCCGGAGCAAAAGGCTTTTTCGCCAGCTCCCGTTAAAATAATAACGCCAACATTGTTGTCGTAACGTGCATCTTCAAGAGCTTTTCCCATTTCAAATACGGTTTTAGGTCTAAACGCATTTCGTACTTGAGGACGATTAATCGTAATTTTTGCGATGCCATCTGCCTTATGGTACAAAATATCATCAAATTTTAGGCAAGATTCCCACTGTATTTCTGATTTTTGCTGTACGGATGGTGTCATGGATGTTCCTTTAAAAAAAGTTTGATTGCATCAGCCACCTGGTGTGGAGACTCTGTTAATAATGCATGTCCGGCGTTTTGAATTTCTTTCCAGTAAATCGCCTGGGTAGTTTCCGCCATATTTTTAGCAAGACCGTGATATTTTGTATCTTTATCACCGGTTAAAAGCAATGTCGGGCACTCGAGCTTGTATAAATCATGCCATAAACTGGGTTGATTTCCTACACTAAGAAAACGAATAGCTTTGGCCAGCTGCATAGGATCATTATCCATACGCCGTTTAAGCACATCAGAAAAAGCTGGATGTTCTTTTAAGGATTTAAAAATCGGCTGACTGTACCAGACATCCAGAAAAAAGTCGTAAGGCATGTCTTCAAGTTCTTTTGCGATACTGAGGTCGTGTAACAACCTGTTATTTTTTTCAACTGGATCAATAATGCCTGGAGAGGATGAAATAAGAATAAGTCGTTTAACAAGGGCCGGAAATTTCAGGGCAATATATAAGGCTATTCGTCCACCCATGGAATAGCCAACTAATGTAAAATGAAGGCCTGGGTGTTGATGTAAAACACGTTCAACAAACTGCTCTACACAGCTTTCAAAATCGGTTCCCAGTATGGGTTCCAGTCCATGTCCTGGTAAAAATGGACATAACAAATCGGCTCCCCATGATGTTTTAACAGAATCCCAATCTTTTGGAGAACCTAAAAAACCATGAAGAGCGACTATCATCTTTTATCCCAATTCAGGAAAGAAAAGTGGTATTTCCCGTGCGGCTGACGCAACTGAATCTGAGGCATGAATTAAATTCTCCTGGCGACTTAACGCATAATCACCACGGATCGTTCCCAATGGAGCAAGGCCTCCGTCTGTTGGGCCCATCATAAGACGAACTATTTCAATAACCCGTTCACCCTCAAGTACAAAGGCCATGATTGGTCCAGACGTAATAAAGTCGCTTAATCCTTTAAAATAAGGACGTTCTACGTGTTCGTAATAATGTTTTTTAGCAAGTTCAGGATCAATAACCATACTTTTTGAGGCTACAATTCCAAACCCTTTTTCTTCAAACCGTGTTAAAATCCGTCCTACAAGCTTTCGTCTAACGCCATCTGGTTTAATAAAAACCAATGTTCTCTCTAACATCCTAATTCCTTCCCAATCTGATTTAGCTGATACTGCACCTGTCCGGTTGCCGTTCCGCCTAAAATATTTTTTTGATCTACAGCTGTTTTAAAATTAAAAATCTGAATAATATCGTCTTCAATACGCTCTGAAAATTGTTTGAACTCCTGAATGCTTAGTTCCGATAATTGTTTATTATGTTCCGTTGCAAACAAAACAATCTGGCCAGTAATATCATGAGATTGTCTGAACGGGATACCTTTTTGAACCAGATAATCAGCTAAATCTGTGGCTAAAAGATGGCCTTTTGTTAACGATGCGGCAATCGTTTCCTTATTAAAAACAAGGGTATGAAGCATTTTTTCAAAACACAATAAGGCAAGCGATAAGGTATCGGCTGTGTCAAACAGCATTTCCTTATCTTCCTGAAAATCACGGTTATAGGTTAGAGGCATGGCTTTGACAACATGGGTTAATGCGACAACGTGCCCTAAAACCCGACCTGATTTTCCACGGATTAATTCGGCAATATCCGGATTTTTTTTCTGTGGCATTAACGAACTGCCCGTTGTAAAATCGTCCCCTATTTCCACAAACCCGATTTGAGGCGAGCTCCATAAGACGAGCTCTTCGCAAATACGGCTGAGATGAGTCATGCACACGCTGGCATTGGACAGGAATTCCATAATGAAATCTCTGTCGGATACGGCATCCATGCTGTTTGTGGATACTTTGGAGAATCCAAGCTCTTTTGCTATAAATTCACGATCAAGACCATAATTGTTACCAGCTATGGCTCCAGATCCCAATGTACAGACATCCGTACGTTTTAAACTGTCCTGAAACCGTTCTTTATCCCGGCCAAATTGGTTCACGTACACCAATAAATGATGGGCCAGTAAAACCGGCTGTGCGGTTTGAAAATGTGTAAAACCCGGAAAAATCGTCTCCACATGTTGGGAAGCCACCGCATGAAACGCTTTCTGCAAGGCCGACAACTTCTCGATAATATCTGCGGTTGCAGCTTTTACATATAACCGAACATCGGTAATAACCTGATCGTTGCGGGATTTTCCTGTGTGCATTTTTTTGCCAAGATCCCCACAACGGTCAGTCACCATACGCTCGATACAGCTGTGAATATCTTCATCGTTCTGAAACGCCGTATGCGCCGGGTTCGACAAAACCGCTTCAACATCAGATAAAGCTGACACAAGGGTGTCTTTCTCCGAGTCCGTCAGAAATCCTTTTTTATGAAGCGCTTTGGCATGAGCCTGATTAACACGAATGTCATAAGGAAACAGCCTACAATCAATATGAAGCGAGTAGCTTAGACGTTTTGCATCTTCATCAAATGGTTTTTTAAAGCGGCCGCCCCACAGTGATGCCATGTTTAACCTTTCGGGTAAACAGACGCTGCTGTTTTTAACGGTAAGCCCCATAATTTACAGAAGGCTGCACCGGCACTGTGATCAAAAATATCTTCTTTATCATAGGTAGATAACTCATGAGAATACAACGCATAAGGCGATTTTCTTCCAACAACTGTTGCATTTCCTTTATATAAATCCAAACGAATGGTTCCACTTACAACGGCCTGAGTTTGATTTACAAAAGCATCCAGACTGCGTTTTAAAGGCGAGAACCACTGACCGTTATATACAAGTCTTGAGTATGTTTGAGAAACGCCTTCTTTAAAAATCAAGGTATCTCTATCCAAAACCAGATTTTCAAGATCACGATGAGCCAGCAATAAAACCGTTCCACCCGGACATTCATACACTTCACGGGATTTAATACCAACCAAACGGTCTTCCATCAAATCACTGATTCCAATGCCATGTTTTCCAGCAATAACATTTAAAGCCAGGATGATATCCATAGCTGATTTGCGCTGGCCGTTTAATGCAACCGGAACACCGGCTTCAAACTCGATTTCTACGGTTTCAACCTTATCAGGGGCTTCTTTAGGAAGAGTGGTCATCGTGAAAATATCAGTTGGAGGTGTAATCCATGGGTTTTCAAGAATACCGCACTCGATTGCACATCCCCACAAATTCATGTCGATAGAATATGGCTTGTCTTTGGTTACCTTTACAGGAATATTCAAACGCTGAGCATAATCAATTTCTTCTTCACGGGATTTAAATGTCCACTCTCTTACAGGCGCTACAATTTCCAAATCCGGGCCTAACGCCATAAAGGTTAAGTCGAAACGAACCTGATCGTTTCCTTTTCCTGTACATCCGTGTGCAACAGCATCAGCACCTTCCTGTCTTGCAATTTCCACAAGGGTTTTTGCAATTAACGGACGGCCTAACGCTGTGGCTAATAAATATTTATGTTGATAAACCGCATTGGCTTTCAAAGCTGGAAGGATAAAGTCGTTTACAAACACTTGTTTTAAATCCACCACAAAAATTTTGCTGGCTCCGCTTTGAATAGCTTTTGTTTTTAAGGGTTCAAGATCTTCGTCCTGACCTAAATCAACAGCTACGGCAATTACTTCACAACCGTAATTTTCTTTTAACCATGGAATACAAACGGACGTATCCAATCCACCTGAATATGCAAGAACGATTTTATTTAACTTTTTCTTCGACACAGTAACTCTCCTTAAGAAAATAAATGTAAAATAATGGCTTTTTGAGCGTGAAGGCGGTTTTCAGCCTGATCAAACACAATACTGTGAGGGCTTTCAAACACCTCAGCGGTCACTTCCTGTCCACGATTTGCAGGCAGGCAATGCATAAACGATACGTCAGGTTTCGCCTTTTTTACAAGATCCATCGTAACGGTAAAGGCTTTAAACGCATTTAATCTAATAGATTCTTCAGCTTCCTGCCCCATGGACACCCAAACATCGGTATAAATAATATCGGCATTTTTAACGGCTTCGTTGGGATTGTATTCAATGGGAACATCGATAGGTGGTTCGTATCCTTTTGGACACGTTACAACAACCTCAATACCTAACAACTGACACAGCTGAACCAGGGAAACACACACATTGTTGCCATCACCTACATAACAAACCTTTGTTTTTTTAAGATCTTTTTTGTGTTCTAAGATAGTTAAAACGTCAGCAACAGCCTGACAGGGATGATCGGTATCTGACAAACCATTAATAATAGGAATGTTCGACCATTTTGAAAAAACACTCAGGGTCTCATGAGAAATAGAGCGAATAATAACCGCATCTACCATCCTAGAGAAAACACGGGCCACATCTTCGATAGGTTCACGGGTTCCCATACCGATATCCTGCTTTTGGATGTATACGGTATGTCCGCCTAAATCCTTAACACCAACCTCAAAGGAAACACGGGTTCTATTCGATGGTTTTTCAAAAATCATACCAATGGTTTTACCCGATAGCGCAGCGTGCAATTTTCCAGCTTTTTTCTCCTGTTTTAAAGAAACGGCCTTATCCAGAATTTTCAGGTACTCATCTTTTGAAAAATCCGGGATAGTTAAAAAGTGTTTCATAGCTGCCCTCCCTTATTTGAGATCATGGTTCCAATGCCTTGCTTCGTAAACATCTCAAGCAAAACAGCGTGTTCAACATTACCGTTAACCATATGAACATCTTCAACGCCGCCTTGAAGTGCATCAATGCAGCCTTGAAGTTTAGGCAGCATGCCACCTTTTACATCTGGATGTGACCGCAAGGCTTTTGCTTCTTCCAAATCAATTTTTTCAACCAGTTTTGAATCAATTAAAAGACCATCTACATCAGTTAATAAAATAAGTTTTAAAGCTTTTAAAGCGACTGCAATTTCCTGAGCCGCATGATCAGCATTTAGATTTAAACTGACCCCATCGTAGGTCTGGCTGACAGATGAAATAACAGGCACATAATTATTTCCACACAGGGTATGAAGCAGGGTTACATCAACCGTGGTTATATCCCCAACATGGCCAAGATCCTGATTATCTTTTGTTTTGATTTTTTCAGCAAAAAACAAGTGGGCATCTCGACCTGAAAGACCAACAGCTCTTGCGCCTTTTTTGTTAATCAAAGAAACCAGATCACTATTCACCTTACCGGACAACACCATTTCCGTAATTTCCATGGTTTCAGAATCGGTAACACGAAGACCGTCAACAAACACGGATTCCTTACCCAGCTTTTGCATCCATTTCGAGATTTCCTTACCGCCACCGTGAACGATTACCGGATTAATCCCAACATACTTTAATAACACCACGTCTTCAGCAAAGCTTTCCCGAAGCTCAGGGTTAACCATCAAAGATCCGCCATATTTGATTAAAATGGTTTTGCCATGAAATTTGCGGATATAAGGAAGTGACTCCAATAAAATTTTTGCTTTATCAATATTAGGATGATGTTTCATGTTTTTTCTTTCTAACAATAATGCGTATTAATATCGATATAACCCTTGGTTAAATCACATCCCCAGGCGGTGGCCTCTTTGTGTCCGATATGTAAATCCAGCTTAATTTCAATGGAATCCTGTTTTAGATAAGCGACTACGGCATCGTGGTCAAAGTCTGTTTTATCGCCATGAGAAAAGATGAGATAGTCACCAAAATACAACGTCAGTTTTTGAGGGTTAAGTTTAATAAGAGGATCCCGGCAAGCGGCTGCAATAATACGGCCCCAGTTTGGATCAGCACCATGAAGGGCTGTTTTAACAAGTGGTGAATTTACAATATTTAAGGCTACTTTTTTGGCATCTGTTACGCTAAACGCATTTTTTACGGCGACTTCAATTAATTTGGTTGCGCCCTCTCCATCTTTTGCGATCTGTTTTGCAAGATCAATACAGGCTTTATTTAATAAGTTTTCGAATACTGCCCATTCTTCCGTTAACACCAAAGCATCAGACTGCTTTCCAACAGCAAACAATAAAAACATATCGTTGGTTGAGGTATCCGTATCTACAGACAACATGTTGTAAGACACATCAATAGCTGCGCTTAAACGCTTTTGAAGATTTTTCTGATCCATCACAGCGTTGGTCACTAAAAAGCTCAGGGTTGTCGCCATATTTGGAGCAATCATCCCGGATCCTTTTGTCATTCCGGCCACAACCAGCGTTTTATTTCCTACTTTTTCCGAATAATACACCGTTTTAGCACATAAATCCGTTGTCATGATGGCCTCGGCTGAGGACTGGCCATCTTTGGTTAATGGATTTTCAAGCAGTTTGTCCAAACCGGAAAAAACAGTATCCATTGGAAGCTGTTCCCCAATTTTTCCAGTTGACGCCACGCCTACCTCATGAGGTTGAAGATTTAATTTTTTAGCCGCATATTTGGCCGTATCTTTAACATTTTTTAAACCCTGTTCACCCGTTCCTGCATTGGCATTCCCGGAATTAATGACCATGGCCTTAATCGTATGTTTTTTAAGATTTTTTCGCGTAAAGGCAACACTTGGTGCTACAAACTGATTTTTTGTAAAAACACCAGCCGAGGCATAACAATTCGGCATATACATATAACATAAATCTTTATTTTTAGGCTTGATACCGGAATGAATACCGGACGTAAAAACACCATCTAAATCAGAAAAAACAGGCGTCATAACTATCCCTTTACTATAAAAAAGTTGCCAGCTGCTTAAGTCCTTCGGACTCGTCAAACCCACACATAAGATTCATATTTTGAATCGCCTGACCGGATGCACCTTTTCCAAGGTTATCAATAGCCGAAAAAATGACCAGCTGATCGATATCTTCACAGCGTTTTACTGTAATATGACAAAAATTAGTTCCAGAAACCTGACGGGTGTACATTGGTTTTTCACCTAGAAAATGCACAAAATATTCATTGGAATAGATAGAATAAAGCAATTCGATATCGCTTAAAGTTAGTCCTTGTAAAGGCAGATACATGGTAGCCAACATGCCCCGATTCATTGGAACAAGATGCGGTGAAAATAAAACCCGTGTATTGAGATGCTCTTCCATTTCAGGCACATGCCGATGAAAGTAAGTTGAATAAGATGAAAAACTTTCCTGAACTTCACAAAAAAGAGAGGACTCTTTTAAACCCTTACCAGCACCTGATACCCCTGATTTTGCATCCACAATAACGGGCTGTTTAATTAAGCCTGCTTTTGCAAACGGGTACAGCCCTAAAATCGTAGCTGTTGGATAACATCCAGGATTGGCACAGATTTGTTTTTCTTTAATACGCTCACGGTAAAGCTCTGGGATTCCGTAAGATACATCCGAAATATAAGAGGTTGCAGCATGATCTTCCCCATAATATTTTTTATATTGAGCCGGATCTGTTAACCGAAAATCAGCGGATAAATCGATGATTTTAAACGGCTTTCCAACAAGCTTACTCATCACATGCTGAGATTCACCATGCGGCAATGCTAAAAAGAGAATATCAAGGACAGGGAGTTTTTCAGCATCAAATACCTCAAACACGATTGAGTGAAGATGATGCAGATGCGGAAATACATCCTTTACCGTTTTCCCCGCAAGCTGGCGTGAAAAAAGATGCGTGATGGTTACACTTGGATGCAATGCCAATAAACGACAAAGCTCCAGACCAGTGTAGCCTGAAGCTCCGACGATTCCTACGGATAGGGGCTTAGGCATTTACAGTTACAGGATCCTTTGTTTTAACACGCGTTGCTTTAACACCAACACGTTGACGAAGGTAATGTAGACGAGCCCTACGTACTTTACCCTGTTTTAAGATTTTGATTTCAGACAAAATTGGAGAATGGAATAAAAAGCTTTTTTCAACGCCTACTCCATCGATAATTTTACGAACAGTTAAGCTTCTGCGAGATAAAGTACCTTGAATTTTAATAACGATACCTTCATATTTTTGAAGACGTTTTTTCTTGCCTTCAATGATGTATGTAGAAACAGCAACAGTGTCGCCAACGCGAACATCAGGAAGTGATTCTTCTTTCATATATGATTTTTCGATTTGTTCGATAATAGGTTGTGATGACATTAGGTGTCCTCCTTCAAAATATCTGTGACAAGTACGTGATCTTGTTCAGAAAAGTGTTGCTTAATAAATAAGCTTGGTCTTAGAAAAAGTGTTTGTTTATAACTCTGTTTTTTCTTCCAAAAGGCAATCTCTTTATGATGGCCGGACAACAGTATATCAGGAATATCTCGACCAAGAAAAGACCTTGGATGTGTAAAGTTCGGATATTCCAAAAAACCACTGATAATAGAGTCACCTTCAAACGACTCCGGGTTGCCTAAAACACCTGGAATTTGCCTCAAAACAGATTCGATGATCATCAATGATGGCAATTCTCCGGATGATAAAACAACATCGCCAATGGAAATTTTTTCAATGGGTAAAACGTCAAAAATCCGATCATCAACGCCTTCGTAATAGCCTGTTAAGAAAATTAACCCTTTTTTTTCGGGCTGATTAAACAGCTGAATGCTTTTTTCCTGATTGAAAATTGAACCCTTGGGACAAGGATAAAGTAAGGTGTATTGATCATAGTCTGGAATGCTTGTTACGGCATTATAAATAACATCCGCTTTCATCAGCATGCCCTGGCCACCGCCAAACAGATAATCATCCACTTTTTGATGTTTATCTAAAGAAAAATCTCTTAGATTGATACAGTCAAATCCAAATTTCTGCTGTTCAAACCCTTTTTTAAAAATGCCTTTTAAAAAAAACTGGCGCATTTCATCGGGGAATAACGTTAAAACTTTAATATCCATGTTTATTCTCAAACTTTTTAAAAATCAAAAAAAAAGGGAGACCTAAGTCTCCCGAAATTTAAGCTCATCGCAAAAAAACTCTACATAGTGGATTGGGCATTGTTTTGAGTCATAATTTCTACAGTTACTTTTTTATCGTTTTTTGCCGCTGCTGCTTTTACAACGGTTCGAATAGCGTTAGCGATTCGTCCCTCTTTTCCGATAACTTTCCCAACATCTTCCTGCCCCACCCTGATTTCAAGGATAATGATGCTTTCACCTGAAGTTTCGTTTATCTGTACCTTGTCCGGTTGATCGACCAAGGCTTTAACAATGCTTTCTACCAATTCTTTCATGGTACTCTCCTAGCCGAGTTATTTTTCTTGAGATTTTCTTTCTTTTCTAGAAACACCTGGCTGAGCAGAAGTACGAGTTACATTTGGCAATACCCCTTCTTGAGCCAATAAACGCTGAACAGTTTCAGTAGGTTGCGCACCAACAGAAAGCCAATGCTCTACACGTTCTTTTTTGAACTGAAATACTACTGGGTTACGTGTTGGATCATATTGTCCAAGCACTTCTAAATGTTTTCCATCCCGAGGAGTTGTACTTGTAGCAGCTACTAAACGGTAGAATGGTTTTTTCTTTTTCCCAAGACGAGTCAAACGAATTTTTACGGCCACATTTTCACCTCCGACCACATTAAAAAATAGCTTCAGCCATTATACCCATGATTTATTACTAAGGTCAATCAGATGCAAGCGTATCCAAATTTTGAGTTATTCGCTTTCTTGAACGATAAAGGGGTGAGTTTTTGGGAATGGCCTGCTCATCCAGCATGTTTGGCAAATGAAACCCTACTCCATTTTCAGATAAAAAAGCAGTCCAGTCGGTTAACGGCGTATGAAGATGATTGAAAGGACACACTTCCTGACACACATCACAGCCAAAAATCCAGTTTTGGAACTCTGCAAGCGTTTCTTTTTCAACCGGAGTCTTTTTTTCAATGGTCTGATAGCTGATACATTGAGTAGGCAATAACGTCCCATCCGGGGTTATGGCCTGAGTAGGACAGGCATCGATACATCTCGTACAGGTTCCACAACTGCCTTTTGCAGGAAGATCAAACTCAAAAACAGCTGTTGTTAATATAACTCCAATTAAAAAATAAGACCCCATTTTAGGACGAATAATCATGGTATTTCGACCTCTAAATCCAATGCCGGCTTTTATGGCTAAAGACCGTTCAGGAATCGGGCGGCTATCTACGCCAACATAGCATCCAGCATCAGGAACTTTAGACTTTATGAAAGCCTCTAGTTTTAAAAGTTCCTCGGACATCACCTGATGATAGTCTAAACCAGCTGCATAACGAGCAACTTTTCTTTCACCAACAGCCTGTTTTTCTGAGGTGTTTTTATAATTTTTAATGACAACAATAGCCGTTTTTACACCATCCAGTAAAAGATTGGGATTTTCCTTAAAAGGAAGATGTCGCAACAGATAGCCCATATCACCGATATCGCCGTTTGTAACAAGATCCCGGTATTCATCCAGTTCCTTATCTAAAAACGGAGATGTAAAGCCACAGGCATCAAAACCTAATGTCTGTACGGCAAAATTGTAACAATCAGTTTTTGATAAGAGTTCCAATACTTTCACCGTATTTTACCGGTTTTCCTGCTTCCAGACCGAAATCGGGTTTAAACATGTCTTTTTCAAAACACAGCACAACCGTTGAACCCAAATGAAACGTGGCCAGCCATTGACCTTTTGTATAAGAAAATGGTGTTGGGTACTGTTTTTTTACAGCTGATTTTTGGCCTTTGTTTGTTATCAGCGACGCATCATAGGTGGTTGTCATACAGCCGACGTTTGTGGCTCCTACTTTTACAACGGCACAGTGTTTATCCCCTGATTTTAAAAACGTTGTTAAGCGTTCATTTTTTGTGTACAAGCCTTTTAATCCGGAAATATAAGGCTCTCTTACCGGATAAAGACGTGATGGAATATGTGAGGCTTGTACAACATCTCCGTTGATTGGGGTGAAAATACGGTGACAATCTTTTGGTGAAAGATAAAAAGTCAGGAAATAACCACCTTCATAACGGGAGGCGTCATCCAGTCCAAGCAATTGTTTAACAGAATAAGACACGCCTTTTGCCTGGATAACCTGGTCGTTTTGAATAGCCCCATGAACAAGTAATAGTGCATCAACAGGTGATACGACATCTGCATTGGCTATTGGACGGCAGTCATCTTTTAATGAACGTGTAAAAAACTGATTAAACGATTCATAGGTGTTCAGAGGTTTTTCAGCTTCATTTATAGTGATTCCAAAGCTGTCGGAAAAACGCTTTAAACAGGCTTCACGTATTACTAAAGGAAGATACAAACCTGCCAGACAACCAGTAAAACGGCTGATCCAGTTACTTAAAACAGTTGCGTAAAGCCAGGACAAATACATGTTAAGACTTTAACGATTCATCATTATGAGATGTGGTAATGATCCTTGCGCCTCTGAACGAGTGTGTGTGCGTCCATAACCAGTTCAACATTACAAGCAGTTTGCTTCTGAAATTGATCAAAAACATAATATGAATCAGTGACCATAATATCCAGGCAATGGTTCCTGTAAATTTCATGGAAAAGATATTGGCAACAGCTGACGCTTTTCCAATAGTAGCCATTGTACCTTTATCAAAATAATGAAAAGTTGGGCGCTCGTGTTTCCAGTTGTTTTTTCTTAGAATTTTAGCCAGATACTTACCTTGCTGCATGGCAACAGGTGCAATGGCTGGCAGT
>CAZFCP010000002.1:130775-136946 GCA_964517775.1 uncultured Candidatus Marinamargulisbacteria bacterium
GTTTGTCCATAACTTTTGCAGCATCACCGATAACAAAAATATCCGGATATCCTGGAATACTTAAATCTCCGTTTACGGCAACCTGACCTGTTTTTTCCAAAGGAATATCCAAGGTCTTTAAAAAAGGAGGCGCTGTATTTCCAGCAGCCCAAATAAGGGTAAAGGCATTAATCCATTCGTCACCAACCAGAACACGGTCTTCCTGAACGTCGGATACAACCGTGTTTGTACGAATTTCCACACCAAGGGTTTCAAGACTGCGCTTGGCTTCGGCGCATAATTCATCAGGATATCGATTTAAAACCCGTGGGGATCCTTCAATAATAATGATTTTTGCTTTTTTGGAATCGATTTGTCTGTAATCTTCTTTTAAGGTTTGAAGTGAAATTTCAGCGATAGCGCCAGCCATTTCAACACCGGTTGGGCCTCCGCCAACAATCACAAAAGTCAGATATTTTTTCTGAAGTTCGGGATCGGTTTCGATTTCTGCTTTTTCAAACGCCAGCAGGATTTTTTCACGAAGACGTAAGGCATCCTGAATTGTTTTTAAACCAGGGGCATAGGCTTCCCAATGATCATTCCCAAAATAAGAATGCCGAGATCCAGCCGCAATAACAAGCTGATCAAACTCAAATACAAGTCCAGACTTTGTTGTTACCGTTTTTTGGTCTTTATCAATAGACACAACTTCGGACATAACACTTCGGATCGATTTATTCTTACTTACAACGCTTCTGATCGGAACCGCAATATCTGCAGGTGATAGCGACGCTGTAGCCACCTGATACAACAACGGCTGAAAAAGATGATGGTTCGATTTATCAATCAGCGTAATATCTGCATCAACACCTTTAAGGCCTTTGGCAATATTCATACCGCCAAAACCGCCTCCAATAATAACTATTTTACGTTTTGAAGTACTCATGATTCGTTTTTTCTACCCATTAATTTTACTAATAATCTCAAAATTTCAAGATATAACCAGATTAACGTAACCATTAATCCAAATGCACCAAACCACTCCATATATTTAGGAGCTCCGCTTTGGGATGCCTGTTCAATGAAATCAAAATCAAGAACAAGGTTCAAAGCCGCAATCACTACAACGATTAAACTCAATCCAATACTGAATAATCCAGTTCCATTCATAAACGACATATTTACGCCGAACAGGCTTAAAATCATGGATACAAAATAAAACAAAGCAATGCCACCGGTTGCGGAAATAATGCCCAGCTTAAATTTTTCAGTTACCTGAACCAGACCCGAACGGTACGCACCCAATAAACAAAACAAGGTGCCAAATGTAAGCCCAACAGATTGAATGACAACTCCTGGATATTGCATTTCAAATATTGATGAAAGGCCTCCAACAAACAAGCCTTGAAAAACAGCATAAACTGGAGCTGTTATACCCGCCCATTCTTTTTTAAAGATGGTTACAATAGCGGCAATTAATCCCCCTATCACACCCAAAAGCATTAATGGGGATGAGGCCTGAAGTCCCTGTGTTGCAAATAAAAACCATGAAAAAGCTGCGGAACCTGTTACAAGAAGCAGTAGTAATGCGATTTTGTTAACAGTACCTTGAATAGTCATCACACCCTGTGACTGTGAATACGAAAATCTCGAAAAAGCCGCTCCATTTAAAATTGGATTGGATGTACGCATTTTTGCTCCTCCACTTGGTAAAATTTTTACTAAATGTTCAAAACCAAAAGATGGTTTATTATACAGAGACTGCCTGAGAAGCTCAAATGTTCCTGTTTTTAAGAGATAATGATACACTGATAGCATCACTATGATTAACCACGACATCCTGGAATTTTTCAGAACATATCTTCAATGCCTGGTTACCATTTTAATGGCGATTAACCTTCCGGGTGTACTGCCTATTTTCTCAAGTTTAACTGAAAAAATGACCCCAAAAGAACGTAAAAAATTAACGTTTATGGCTATTATTGCAGGGTTTGGAATGGCCATTACCTTTTTATTTGCAGGTCATATTATCTTTGCGATGCTTCGTATTACGGTTGATGATTTAAGAATTGGAGGCGGACTTGTTCTACTTGTTTTAAGTATCACCAGTCTTGTGTTTGGAGATGTTAAAACACGGTCCCCAGAAAACAATGATGACGATATCGGGATTGTACCTATAGGTATTCCATTGATGATTGGACCTTCCGCACTTACAACGATTATCGTATCTCAACAAAGTTTTGGATATATTATTACGTTCATGGCGTTGTTAACCAATGCCTGCATTGTTTATCTTGCGTTTTCGCACGGACCTGCTCTTGTTGGTAAATTAGGAAAAGGCTCAAGTAAAGCGGCATCAAAAGTAGCCCGCTTATTTTTAAGTGCAACAGCAGTCGCCATGATTAAAAAAGGAATTATCGGGATTATTAAAACAAGTATGGGCGCACCGCTTTGAAAACCAGCTTTCTGATAGTTTTAGGTATTGCACTGGGATTTGGAATTATCGGTTATTTTGTTTTTAAGGAAACCGAAAAAATTTCTCAATCCAGCCAACATAAAAATGAAGCGGTTCTTCTTCATAGATTAGAGCTTTTACCAGATGTTCCTGACGCTTTAAAAACAACAGATGTCGCACAGGATGGACGACTTTTATACCTAACAAGCTGTGAGCGTTGTCATGGTACTCAAGCGCAAGGTGGCGGAAAAGGACATGAAAAAGGCCCAAATCTTACTGATAATTACTGGCTTCACGGGAACGGTGATTTTAATTCTATTAAACTTATTATTATGGATGGATTAGAAGGCACGGCTATGCCCGGCTGGAAAAACAGACTTCAGGACGACGATATCGCCAAAATAGCTGTATATATCCGCTTGCTTCAAGGTACAACTCCACCCAATGCAGCCTTGCCGCAAGGACGAAAAATTGACTAGCGAGTCATTTCTAACGCTTCTTAAACAAACCTTCAAAAACAAAAAAATTCATCAGCAAAACGACACATTTCATATAGAGTGCGTTGATCATCATGAAAGACTGGCCTTCAAAAAAAAACTTATAGAGATCGCTTACATCTCGCATTTTTCCTGTTTGCTTGAGAAAAAGTATCTTAAAGTCTTTCAAACCGTTTTATCCGAGCATAGTTTTGTGTGTATTTTTTTACATCCCTTATCTATTTTTACGTTAAATTTTACGCTGCCGGCTCTAAAAAAACTGCCTGTTATTCAGGCGCTTGATGCCATTAACACCTGGATTTTTCCAAGAGGAATATTTATTACGATAAACAGCGCCACCTATTATGAAGATCTGGAACGTGTGCATACGTTTTTATTAAAACTGGCTCAACAAAACTGGATTACGCACTGGTACATAGCCACGCAGCCTGATGTTTTTTCGTTAGTTTCAATTGCAAAAACGCTTCATAAACGAAGTATTATTTTAAAATGTTCGAAAACCGTGTTTAAAGGGCTTTTTTCAAAAAAAAGAGTGTTTCAGGATTTGATTATGCGACATAATCTTTTAGTATCCCGGTTACACTAATTATTACTTACCCATCTATAGATTTCTTTAAAAGCATTTTTGACCAGTGGTGAATTTTTTTTGATCACCTTGCTTTTCAGGAAAAATAATCCTTCCAGATAAATAACGTCATCTGCCTGAGAAAATGAAGATCCAAATAATTCCATCTTAATATCCTCCTTAATAGCCCTTTTAAGTTGAAGATACGCTTACTTATGACTATTCCCTGAAATCTTGGGTTTGACACATAACTTTAGTAGTATAGTGGGTATGAGTAAGCCTATTACAATAATTATTGGGCCAACAGCCATCGGAAAAAGCAGTCTGGCGATTGAAACAGCAAAAAAAACAGGGGCCGTTGTCATCTCGGCGGATGCATTTCAGGTTTATAGAGGGATGGATATTGGAACCGGAAAAGTGCTTCCTGACGAACAACAAGGTGTGCCCCACTATCTGATTGATGTCAAAAATATCGATGAAACCTTTTCCGTTCAGGAGTTTTTGGAAGCGTCTCTGATCATTATTAATGAGTGTCAGATAAAAAACAGGCCGGTTATCATTTGTGGTGGAACCGGATTTTATATTCATTCTTTTTTGTATCAGTTAAACCTGAAACCTGGGCTTCATGATGAAAGTGTAAGAAAAAACTTGCTTGAACGCTATGAAGCTGAAGGCGCTGAAATCATGTGGAACGAGCTTCATGATAAAGACCCTGTGTATGCCAAAACCGTAGAACCCAATAACAGACATCGCGTTGTAAGAGCACTGGAACTTATCACATTGAGTGGAAAAACATTGGATCAATTAGCTACAAAAAACGCCAGTCAGCGGCAGGATGTGGATATTATAGGATTAACAACGGATCGGGACATTGTATACGACAGAATACACCAGCGTATCGATAAAATGTTTCAAGACGGCTGGATAGAGGAAGTTAAACAGCTTATGACATTAGGATTTAACAGCAATTACCTGTCGTTTAAAGCCCTGGGGTATCCTGAAATTGTATCCTACCTGAACAATGGCCTTAGCCGTGAGAGCATGCTAGAATGCATTAAACAAAAGTCCAGACATTTTGCAAAAAGGCAGTATACCTGGTTTAAAAAATTACATGATGTTCGCTGGACTAAAATCGCTTAATATTCTTCCCATCAAAGTTTTTTACACCTTATTAGCCATCATTGGCATTGGGGCTGTCAGTTTTTTGATTTGGATGCCCTACATTCCAGCCAATGTGTCGCTTCAGGAAGGCGATATTGCCAAACGGACCATTGTATCGCCTAAATATCTGGAATTTGAAACCTCCAGTGATAAGGAAAAAACTAAAAATTTCCAGGAACAACACCGGGCGTTAGTTGAAAAGATTTTCACCGTAAACGATGACATCAATCAAAAAACGCTATCCTCTATCCACCTCACATTTAGAACCATCAAAGATTATAAAGAACAGACTCAGCATCAGGAATTTGCGCCTGTTCCTGAATCTATTAAATTTCTGTCAGAACCCCTGCTTGAATACCTGATTAAACTAGATACCCGTTCTTTCGGTGCCCTGGAATCGTTTTCAAGACAAACAGCCGAAGAACTTTTGGAACAAGGTATTCAATCTGTCAGCACAACAAACGTTGCTGAATTTCTTACGCGTAACTCTCATCTTTGGAATCTTAATCCTCAACAAAAAGAAATTGCCTATACCATTATCATCAAATATTTAAAGCCTAATCTGGTTTATGATGAGCGCAAAACCAAGACACTTGAAAAAGAACTGGGCTCTATCAAACCGTCTACAACAATTTTAAAGCCGGGAACACCTATCATTTATGAAGGAGAAACGGTAACTAAAATTCACCTCGAAATGTTCAGAGCCCTGGGCATTATGGACGTTAAAGTCAAATGGAAAACCTGTATTGGGCTTGTTTTAATCACGATTTTATTACTATTGCTTCTCGAACGGTTTATTTATTATTTTAATCCCAGGATTCATGCTCATTTATCCTACCTCGTGCTTACGTATATGCTGATGGTTGCCTTACTTGTTAATGCCAAGGCCTTTCAGTATCTGACTCAGCTGCCCTTTGGTATAGAGCCTTATTTTCTGATTCCCATCCCTATCGCGGCTATGCTGACCTCGCTTTTGTTGCGAACCAATATTTCGATGTTATCTGGAACCATTCTTAGCATTTTAATTTCGTTTATGTTTAAAATGGATTTTTCAGTCTTTATTTTCCTCTTTTTATCCAACTGTGTGACCTTATTTGCAGCCTATAAAAAATATTCACGTCGAGAGCTTATTCTGTCGGGATATATTGTTGGGCTTTTCAACATTGTCATTGTCATTGCGATTGGCTTATTAAACGATAAAACCACGTTGATGTGGTATACGGCTAATAGCGGAGCTGCATTTTTAAATGGTGTTGTGTCTGCGATGATCGCGTTGGCGTCCCTGCCTCATTTTGAGGGATTGTTTAACATTACGACACGTCAAACACTGTTAGAGCTATCGAATCTGAATCATCCGTTGATGAAACGCCTTATGACAACAGCTCCCGGAACCTACCAGCACAGCCTGATGGTTGCAAACCTGGCCGAAGCCGCTGCCGAGGCAATTCACGCCGATCCTATTCTTGCGAGAGTTGGGGCTTATTTTCATGATATCGGAAAACTATTGAAATCCT
>CAZFCP010000002.1:136956-189827 GCA_964517775.1 uncultured Candidatus Marinamargulisbacteria bacterium
AGAATCAATTTACTGGCGAAAATCCGCATCACACGCTGTCGCCGCGTATGAGTAAGATTATTATTTCTTCCCACACAAAAGA
Organism: uncultured Candidatus Marinamargulisbacteria bacterium; assembly: GCA_964517775.1. GTDB lineage: Bacteria > Margulisbacteria > Marinamargulisbacteria > SXXA01 > JAHFDB01 > CAZFCP01. Next base: position 137,039 of record CAZFCP010000002.1, read on the forward strand.
CGGTGTGGAACTGGCTACAAAATACAAGCTACCTCAGGTTATTAAAGATATTATGATGGAACATCATGGCACAACGATGGTTTCATTTTTCTATAATCAGGCGATTCAAAGCGAAGATATCAAGGATGTGGAAGGTGCAAAGGAAGAATTTAGATATCCAGGCCCAAAACCTCATTTTAAGGAATCCGGTATTATTATGATGGCCGATTCGATTGAGGCAACATCTCGCTCTCTTGAAAAACCAACTTTATCCAAACTTGAAGCCATTGTTAACCGTATCGTTCGTGAAAAAATTGAAGATAATCAGCTTGATGATTGTCCGTTAAGCTTAAAGGAAATTGATCAGATTAAAGATGCCTTTATGAAAATTTTTAAAGGCATGTACCACAACCGCGTGGATTATCAGGATGAATTGGATAAAATGATCGAACAACATAAAGGTAAGCCTCAGGATGTATAGCCTTTCAGTAACCAATAAATCAGGTATTCCACTACCCTTTAAGCCAGTGTTTTATATCAAAAAGGTGCTTCGTTTTTTAGAGGTTCCAACTGGAGAACTAACCTTTACCTTTGTTACAAATGACTTTCTCAAAAAGATGCATCAGGATTTTTTAAATGATGGCAGCGAAACCGATATTATTACCTTTGATTTAAGCTCGGACGATAACTTGTCTGGGGATATTTACATTTGCAGTGAAGTAGCAAAAAAACAGGCGCTAAAGCTCAATCACAGCGTTGAAGATGAACTTAAAACCCTGATTATTCACGGTATTCTACATTTATTAGGGTATGATGATCTGGATCCAAAATCCAAAAAAATAATGTTTTCCAAACAAGATGAGGTTTTTGAAGCCTTACAATGAAACAAAACAGACAGCCACCTTTACAAACAAGTATCAGTCTGGCACTTCAGGGTATTTTTTATACGCTTAAAAGTCAGCGTAATTTTAAGATTCATCTGCTTTTTTCTTTAGTTGTGATTTTATTAGGCTATATGTATTCCATCGAGACAACAGAATGGTTATTTATCATTTGTGTAATCGGATTTGTTTTAGTCGCAGAATTGTTTAATACAGCTATTGAAACCAGCGTGGATTTAACAACCACAGAGATTCATCCGCTGGCAAAACTGGCAAAAGATGTGGCTGCAGGCGGAGTTTTAATGGCAGCAATTACAGCATCTGTGGTTGGTATGATAATATTTATACCCAAGATTTTATCAGGCTTCGGAGGTCAATAACGTGAATGACGTGTTGTTAAAAAGCTTTGTAACAGTGGTTTCCATGATCTTTGCGTCTTTTTTCTCTTCTGCAGAAGCCGCTTGTTCAGCTTTAAGTTCACATAAGCTTAAAGAATGGGGACAGGATCCAAAACGATTCCACAAACTGCTTCAATTATTTAAACATCCTGAAAAATTGGTGGCTGGATTATTTGTAGGCCATCACCTTTTCACATCATCCAGTATTGTTTTAGGACTTTTGGTAGCATTGGAAGTATTACAATATGCATCCATTATTCCATTTGAGGCTGGGCTTATACTGGCAACGCTGGTTATCAGTTTAACCGTTGTTTTCTTTACAGAAATGCTTCCAAGAAGTCTGGCCTTAAAAAATCCAGAGAAATACGTTCAGCTTTTTTCACGGCCCATTTCATTTTGTTTGAACCTTCTGACCCCATTTATCTGGGTATTTAATGTGATTAGTTTTTCTTTATCCAAAGTATCAGGAAGTGCGTATCTGGATCATCAACGCTTTTTAACGGCTGATGAGATTAAAAACATCGTTAACATCAGTGAAAAAGAAGGTGGCATTGAAAAAGTTGAAAAAGAAATGATTCACAGCATTTTCGACTTTTCCGAAACCGTAGTACGTGAAATTATGACGCCTCGTACCGATATGGTCGCTATTCCCGTTAATATGACGCCAACAGATGCCATCGCCGTTATTCAAAAGCACGGACATTCCAGAATCCCTGTTTATGAAACGGAAGTGGATAATATCTGCGGTATTTTATACGCAAAAGACCTACTTGGTCCTAACACCACCGTCATTAAAGAGGTTATGAGAACAGCTATTTTTATTCCAGAAACTCAAAACAGTATGACCCTGCTGCATGATATGAAAAAAAACAAATTTCATTTAGCTATTGTCGTTGATGAATACGGGGGCATTGCAGGCGTTGTAACGCTTGAGGATATTATCGAAGAAATCATCGGTGATGTTCAGGACGAGTACGACAGCGATGAAAATCCAGAAATTACAGAGCTTTCATCCGGGCATTTCCTTGTTGATGCTGGCATGAACATTGATGATTTAGCCGAACATCTTAACTATACGTTCCCAGCCGATGAAGATTTTGATACTATAGGAGGCTTCGTGTTAAGCCTGTTGGGAAAATTCCCGGAAAAAGGCGAAAGCATCACCTACAAAGACTTGACCTTTAAAGTTAAAGACATCACCAAAAGACGTATTATAAGCCTGGAAATTGTTGTAAAAACAGCCAGCGAGACAGGTACAGCATGAGCCAAAACATTAGAAATTTTTGTATAATTGCCCACATTGATCACGGAAAATCCACACTGGCTGACAGACTAATTCAATTTACCGGAACCGTTGCCGACAGAGACATGAAGGCCCAGCTTTTAGATTCTATGGATTTGGAACGTGAACGTGGTATTACGATTAAAATGCAGGCTGTACGTCTTGAATATAAGGCCAAAAACGGCGAACAGTATATTTTAAATTTGATTGATACGCCCGGCCACGTGGATTTCAGCTATGAGGTTTCACGCTCACTTGCAGCCTGTGAAGGCGCGTTGTTGCTTGTTGATGCCACACAGGGAATTGAAGCCCAAACTATGGCGAATTTCTATCTGGCACTAGAACACGATCTTGAAATTATTCCGGTTGTTAATAAAATTGATCTTCCTTCTGCTGATATTCCTAAAGTCACACAGGAAATTGAACATGTATTGGGTATTCCGGCCAGTGACTGTCTGTTATCCAGCGCAAAAACAGGTATTGGCATTCAGGATATTCTGGAAGGCGTTGTAGCCAAAATTCCATCTCCTCAAAAATGGACAGATACAAAAAACCTGCGTGCCTTGATTTTTGATGCTCATTTTGATGAATACAAAGGCGTTATTATTTATGTAAGAGTGTTTAGCGGCAGCTTGAAAAAAGGCCAGAAAATTAAACTGATGTCTGCAGATAAAAGCTTCGATATTCTGGATGTTGGATTTTTTAAACCTAAAATGACAGGCAGCAGCAGCATTGAAGTGGGAGAAGTTGGCTATATCATTTCAAACATTAAAAATGTATCAGATGCCAGAATCGGAGATACGGTTACCGATGCAAAATACTCTGCGACAGAACCCCTACCTGGTTATAAAGAAGCCAAGCCTATGGTTTTCTGCGGATTTTATCCTGTGGATACAGAAGACTATCCCTATCTTAGAGATGCCCTTGAGAAACTGAAACTGAACGATTCATCGCTACATTTTGAACCAGAATCATCGCAGGCGTTGGGATTTGGATATCGTTGTGGATTTTTAGGATTGCTTCACCTTGAGATTATCCAGGAACGTCTTGAAAGAGAATTTAATATCGATATCGTAGCCACGGCACCCAATGTTACCTATAAAATCACCAAAACAGACGGTGAAGAAATGATGCTTGAAAATCCAAGCTTTTTCCCTCAGGTTACCCATATTGCCAAGATGGAAGAGCCGTTAATGGGATTATCCATCATCACACCCAATAATTTTATCGGCACCGTTATGGAACTTTCACAAGAGCATAGAGGTCAATATCAAAAAACAGAATACATAGACGGCGAACGCCAACTCATCAAGTTTTTAATCCCTCTTAATGAACTCATCACCAATTTTTTTGACAAACTGAAATCAAGAACCCGGGGCTATGCCAGCATGGATTACTGGTTTGAACGTTTTGAAGTAGCAAAACTGGTAAAAGTAAATATTCTGATTAACGGTGAACCGGTTGATGCCCTGTCTTTTATCTCACATGAAAGCAAATCTGTATTTATCGCCAGACGAATGGCCGAAAAGCTAAAAGAGTTGATTCCAAGACAGATGTATGAAGTAAATATTCAAGGTGCTATTGGAGCTAAAATTATCTGCAGAGAAACCATCAGTGCTATGCGTAAAAACGTAACAGCAAAATGTTACGGTGGAGATATTTCACGTAAACGGAAGCTATTGGAAAAACAAAAAGAAGGCAAGAAAAAAATGAAAAGCATAGGTTCCGTAGAAGTGCCAAAAGAAGCCTTCCTGGCAGTGCTTAAAATTGAAGAATAACCCTTCTGTTTTTGACGTTTCCCAGTATGATGAAACCGAGCTTGTAGCGTCACTTCAACATCACCAGGGCTTTGTTTATCTTGATAGTTCGGATTCAGCCTCCAAATGGAGTGCATACAGTTTTATAGGATTTCTACCAAAACAGACAACAAAAAGTACCCAATGGGAAGATTGTGATCGTTTATTTGAGCAAAGCAAATCCTTGCAAACCTCTGATGAAGTCCCTTTTTACGGCGGATTAATCGGCTATATCAGCTATGAAGCCGCCCAATTAAACCCTATTTATAAAACGGTGCCTTTCAAATCATCACCTTTACCTTTATTGTATTTTGGACTTTACACAAAGGTGGTTGTTATAGAAAAAAATAGTGGAAAAAAACAGTTTATCAATCATGATGATTCATCACCTTTAGATCATTTTTTAGTCGCTTACGACAAGGCTCTTTCCAGTCATTTTTCTTCAGAAAATCTGGCTATATCAATTGATAGTTACTCGGAAAACATTCAAAAAATACTCGATTATATTCATAACGGGGATATTTACCAAAGCAACTTTTCATACCCGTTACGTCATGATTTTTCAGGCTCGTTATGGCCATTTTATCAGCAGTTACGCACCATATCGCCAGCTCCTTTTTCTGCATTTTTGAATCTACCCTTTACTCAAATTGCCTGTTCATCACCTGAGCGGTTTATCAAAATTTTCAATGGAAACATTCAAACACAACCTATTAAAGGCACCTTGCCTAAACAATTGGAACGACATCAGACAGCCACCGCTTTTCAATCGTCAGATAAATTTAGATCGGAATTGGATATGATTACCGATCTTCAGCGTAATGATTTAGGGCAAGTCTGCGAATTTGGGACCGTAAAGGTGATAGAACGTCAGGCTATAGAGCATTACTCGACCGTATCACACAGTTCATCGCTTATTGAAGGAACCTTAAAACCGTATTCATCACCTTTTCAGCTTTTAAAGATTATTTTTCCAAGTGGATCCATAACTGGAGCCCCAAAACGACGGGCTTTAGATATTTTAAATCAGCTTGAACCCTTTCCGAGATCTATTTATACAGGTTGTATCGGTTATGTTTCCCCAAATGGGAATTGTGATTTTAACATTGCAATTCGTACTGCTTATACCATCAAGAATCAGTGCTACTTTCATACGGGTGGAGGCATTATTGCAGACTCCAACGCTAAAGATGAATGGGACGAAACGCTGGTGAAATCGCTGGGTTTTAGAAAAGCATTGGAACCGTTTTTATGAATCATTTACCTTACGGAGCATTTGACTCTATTAGAATTGAACAAGGGACACTGATACGAGTATCTCAGCACTTACAACGTTTTTTGGCGACGCTTACCTTTTTAAAGTGTGACTTTTCTTTTTCTGAGCAGGATCTTTTAGAACGCTCTCTACAGTTTTTGTCAGAAACATCGTCTACATCCGAGCTTGAAAAACTCAATATTTTCTTTGATGAAACAGATGGTCTTTCGTTTAAACGATCCCCTATCCCACAACAGACATCTTTAACCTTGTCGTTGGAAAGAGATCCTTATCCCCGCTCACTTTTGGATGAATACAAAACTCTTGGATATACACGCTCCCGGCTTTTGAAAAAACAACACCCACAAACTGATGATTGTCTCTTTTTTGATGAGCATGGTTATATGCTTGAATCGTCGTTTGCGAATGTCTGTTTTTTTAAAAATGAGACGCTTTATTGCCCGAAACAAGAAGGCATTTTCCCAGGAATTATGCAGAAGTATTTACTAGAGTTTGCAAAAAAACAACACAAACAGGTAGAAAGTCGCCCTATTCACACGTCAGAACTGGCGCATTTTGACGAGATATTTTTGTGCAATTCCGTTCGCGAAATCATTAGTGTTAATGAGGTTGTACATTCACCGTTAAAATCTGGAGAACAGACCCAGAGATTTTTCCTTGAATTTAAAGCATAAATCTACTACTATATAAACTCGTAAACCATTTGCGGGAGTAGCTCAGTTGGTAGAGCACTAGCCTTCCAAGCTTGAGGCCGCGAGTTCGAGCCTCGTCTCCCGCTCCAGCTTTTCATGACACAACTTTCAAAAACACATTATTTTACTGATTTTTTCCTGCCTAATCCCCTTGTTCTTGAAAGCGGTCAAACCCTCGGGCCTATTACAATTGCCTACGAAACCTACGGCACCTTAAATCCTCAAAAAAATAATGCCATTTTAATTTGCCATGCTTTATCCGGTGATGCTCACGTTGCGTTTGGTCACGAGCAAAACCATGAGTATATTGGCTGGTGGGATTTTATGGTTGGGCCTGGAAAGCCTATCGATACCAATCGCTATTTTGTGGTCTGTTCCAATGTTATTGGTGGCTGCAAAGGATCCACGGGGCCATCGTCTATTAATCCTGAAACACAACAGCCTTACGGAGCCTCTTTCCCGGTTATTACCATTGGGGATATGGTTCACGCACAAAAAAAACTTCTGGATTATTTGGGAATTGTTGAATTAAAAATGGTAATTGGCGGCTCAATGGGCGGCATGCAGGCGTTGGAATGGGCTATTTTGTATCCAGATCTTATAAAATCCTGCGTACCTGTCGCCAGTACTACAAAACTGTCGCCTCAGGCGTTGGCTTTTGATGTGGTTGGACAGCAGGCCATTATGGTTGATCCTAAATGGCAACATGGACATTATGCCGATCCCCCTGAAAAAGGCCTGTCCATTGCCAGAATGATCGGTCATATCACCTACCTATCAGACGAAGCCATGCACGAAAAATTTGGGCGTAAACTTCAGAAAAAAATGGATTACGGCTACGATTTTTCAACAGATTTTCAAATTGAAAGCTACTTAAAATATCAAGGCGACAAGTTCGTAAACCGCTTCGATGCCAACAGCTATTTATACATTACAAAAGCCATCGACTATTTTGATTTAGGTAAAAAATACGGAAACCTGGATAAAGCCTTCCAAAATTCCAAGTCAAAGTTTTTAGTCATATCCATTACAACAGATTGGCTGTACCGCCCATCAGAAAGCAAAACGCTAGTGCATACCCTTATGCGTTTAAATAAACCGGTTACCTATGCCGAACTGGATCTTCCCTTTGGGCATGACGGCTTTTTAATTGAAAATGACGCGATAAAAGACTGCGTGTCTTCCTTTTTGGAGAATGTGTAATGCCAAACTTCATTGATCCCATTATTCATCGTATAGAGCCAGGCTCGAGAGTTTTAGACCTTGGTTGCGGAACTGGTGATTTATTGGAACGACTAAAAAAAGAACGACAAACTAAAGGCTACGGCATTGATATTGAATTTGATAATATTCTGGCCTGTATTAAAAAAGGAATTTCGGCGTATCAGGGAAACCTTGATGAGGGATTATCAGGTATTCCGGATCAGTCTTACGATTATGTTATTTTGACTCATACGCTGCAGGAAATTCATCGGCCAGAATTTGTGCTGTCTGAGCTACTTCGAGTTGGAAAAAAAGCCATCGTAACTTTCCCAAATTTTGGATATTGGCAAATCCGCTGGCAGCTTGTGAAAACAGGACAGGCGCCGATAACCTCAGATTTACCTTACAGTTGGTACAATACGCCAAACATCCGTATTTTAACCATCAATAATTTCAAGGCATTCTGCAAAGAAAAACATATTAAAATTGTTGAGGAAATCTCGTTGGTAAAATCGCCTCTACCCTCTTTTATTACAAAACCATTCAGCAATCTTTTATCCGCAAAGGGGATGTTTATTATTTCGTTATAGAGGTTTAATAGACAGGAATCGGAGCTGGCGCATGCAACGAAAACCGTAGCGCATCTCCATCTGCAATTTTGCTTGTGCATCGTAAAAAATAATCATAATGATCTTTTATGCTTTGCAGATCCAGATAAAACTGTTTTCCACTAGCTGTTCTAGCCGAAAATGGGCCTGTGAATCTATCATGAGATAAGTCCCATAAACTGCCTCTGGTCGATGTTAAACCTTCCCAATATGTTAGTTTAGCTGCACAATTAAATACTCTATGTAACCCAAATTCAAAAGACTGTGTATCTAAAAACTCTTTATAGTGTCCTTGATCATAATTCCAGAACGCATATTTAGATGGCCGTCTTTCCTCAAGACTTTCCAGAATAGTTTGCATTTTTTGCGGACTGATATGCGAATAGGCAGGGTCTGAACTTTTCCAGGAATCTAACGCCTTTAAAAAATACAGCAGCGTATCTTTATGGAGCACTTTTTTGGAAGCCATTACTCCTTTAAAAAAGGAGGTCAAATTGTCTTGTGAAATCGTTAAATTGTGAGAGTCTAACACAAGATCGATAGCGGCTTTCACGTTCGTGTTTAACGGAAGGCTTTCTTCCGAAGCTGCAACAAATACAGCACTTAAAGGCAGAAAATTACCCATGTTACGAGTACTTTCTACATAGTCAATAATCGACCTGGACATGGCTGTAAAAGGAAGAGGCTTCTTAAAAGAAGCCGAAAATTCAAGCATATCCGTAATGGTTGAATAGCTAATATCTCCAGAGGTTTCTATTAATAATTTAGCTAACGATAAAATTAAGCGTGTTTGAATTGTTTTTGCCTGTACAATCTCTTTTTGAATAGCCTCTAAAAACTGCTTCACTTTTTTATTAAAAGCCTTGTGATCCTTACTGTTAGTTATTCCAAAACTACCCGATGACCAGGACGAATAAAGCGTACCGCTACCCAGTTCACTTTGCACACTAAATATTTCTGCAAATCTATCATACAAGGCAGGAAAACCACCCCATTCAAATAAAAGTGTCACAAAAGCAAACTTGTCTTCTTTAGGTGTAACCACCACATCTGATCCGGGGCTGCTTTCAAGCTGTTTTGGCGACACAAAGGTGCCAAAGGGCATTACTTGCGCTAACGCAGCTCGTGGAGAATTAGGCTCAATAACCGTATCCGTATCAATGGAAACTATATGGCCATTCAGCACCATCAGATTTTCCGGTTTTAAATCGCGATGCACAACACCTTTTTCATGGATGCCCCGCATATATTTTGCAGCCTGATATAAACGCGTTGCACCCACAACAGTCGTATGTTTTTTACTCATTGCTGGAACACATTGCGGCATATCAATAACACCTATCCACTGATCTCCCGCTTTATAAAAAAATACGTTGCAAGGCTCTCCAGATAACTTCGTAAAATTTTCAGCCTCACGCAAAATACGAATTTGAGTCAAAAAAACATCTGTAGCGTCTATTAATATCGTTTTAAAGGCTCTGTTTTCAGCCAGTAAAACTGTGCCGAAACTACCTGAAGGTTGAAATCTCAAATCCATCCCTAAAAATGTAACCGTCTGTTTAGCATTTTCGTGACTTAAATCAACCTCATTTCCATACCGTTTTTCTTTTTCTTTTAAAGATTCAATAACAATAGGAACCCCATACACTTTTCCCTTAGCATGCACTGGAAGTAAAAAAGCAGACTCAGCAGATTGAGTACGCGTTTTAGAAAGAGATTTGCTTTTCAGCCCTTCATCAATTTTTAAACGCCCCACTTTTTCCTTTAATTCATTTAAATCAGCTTTAGAGGCCTCTTTCCCATTAAGTGAAACCCATGTGGTAGCATTAAAAATATCTAAACACGTCTTATAAAAAACATCCAAAACCTGCATAATTTTTTGAGGTGGAAGATTTAAAAACTGATCAAAAGAATCGACACCCGCGCAAAGACTTACCAAAATCCTTTTTTGGATTTCAGCGACATCGTCATTATTACCCCTTGCCGTAAAAAATGTCTCCCATAAAGGTTGATGGGCTTTTTTTAAATGAAGGGTGTCCCATTTTATTGTAGGGATAAAGATGGGTTGACTTGGATCAGAATCGTTTTCATCATCGTGGTTGTCATAAACAAAAGAGCGTTCAATGAGGGGGATGTGTGTTGAGAGGGATAATAATTTGTAGGTTGTCATGATTTAGTTATCGATGGAATTGTGGGGAAATTGCAGAGAGGAAAAACACCTCGAGTTATATCTATCTTACAAGAGCTATCTTCAATTTCCTCACAATAGTTTTCCCACCCGATGTTGCACGCAATAACGCCACATAAACCCCATTAGGCAACCTGGCGCCACTTTCATCCTTACCATCCCAACTTATTTGCTGATAGCCATTTAAACCATCTTGCTTAAAGCGCTTCACAAGCCGTAAATCCAGCGTATAGATGCTGATATCAACACTTGAACTTTGACTGGTTTGAAACGAAATTTTAGTGGATTCGGTATCTGGATTAAACGGATTAGGCACATTTAAAATAGGTGAACCTGGACCCTGAGGACCAAAAAACTCAAAAGAGTTATCTTTGGTATAAGTCACATTTTTAGTAGCGGTAAGATTTGACGTATCTTTTGCTGTTATTTTGACAGTAACACTGTCATTGGAAGATAGTGTCGGTAAAAAGCTGGTAAAAAGCGTTAACGTATTGCCTGAAAAAGACCATTCAGTACTACCGAAAGGATAAGAGGTTGTCGATGTTGTGGTTAAATCAACACTAATCGATGAGGTTGCAACGCCAACGTTATCTACAATAGAAAATGTAAGATTGGCTAAAGAAATGGGAGAACCATCAGCAAGAGATGGGGTAATGGTTGGAGCGGTTAAGTCCTGTAGTGTGACAACATTTGGAGATGAAGCACCTTGTGACGGTGAAAATGTTGTATTTGGCTTTCCATCATCTGCTTGGATGTAATAACGCAAGGCGTTGGCACTGGCGACAGTATTTATAATAGATGCCGTGTATGTTGATCCTGTATGAGACATTGAAACAGAACGCCAGGCTGTAAGCGGTGTCGAGTTTCTATAATCCCGTACATAAACCGTAGCCGATGCTACGATCATATTATCGGTAATAGTAGCAGAAATAGGAATTGGAACGTTAATATTTGACGGAGAACTTGGTTTTGTATGAATAATAGTCGGAGCATTGTTATCAAAAAAAGATAAAGCTTTAAACGCATTTACCATTCCAAATCCGTTTTGACTGTCTCGGCCTGTTGTTCCTAAATCGGTAGCTGTTTGCGTTAGTGCTGAATAAATTTGAGCTCTTGTAGCGGATGGATAATAAGACCGAATTAATCCTACAATACCGGCAACTAGCGGTGATGCCATTGAAGTACCTGTTAATAAAGCGTAATTATTTATTGGGTAAGTAGAAACTATACCGGTTCCTGGAGCAAGCAATGAAACAGATGCTCCAAAGTTACTATACCTAGAATCAAAATTCCCAGACTGATTTGCGGCAGAAACAGCAATAACATTTGGATAACTAGCTGGAACAACATGATACAAATCAAGATCGGCTTTATCATTTCCAGCAGCAGCAACTACAACAATATCGGCTACAATAGCCCTTTCAACGGCATCTTTAAAAAGAGTATCTACTTGAGTATTCGTTGTTGGTGTTGACCCCAAACTTAAATTAATTACCTTTGCTCCATTATCAATTGCATAGTCAATTGCATTAATAATATCTGAACTGAGAAAACCCTCACTATCACCAGCTTTTAAAGCCATGATTGTACAGTTAAAACCAGCACCAGCAACACCTTTATTATTATTAGCCTGTGCAGCTGCAATACCCGCCACATGCGTTCCATGACCATCATCATCACTAGGATCAAAAGAAATAGGATTTGTGATAAAATTAACGCCTTTAATACTGGAATTTCCAGGATTACTCCAAATTTGATTTACTAAATCTGGATGCGTAATTTGAACACCCGTATCAATAATAGCAATAATGGTGTTTTTATTTCCTGTAGTAATAGACCAAGCCTGAGGAAGCTTAACCATAGTTGGAGCATACTGCTGGGAAAAAAGTGTATCATTTGGGGTTAAAAAAGATTTATAAATAAAATTAGGCTGAACATGAATAACATCAGGATCTAATTTAAGTTGCTCAACAATTTGACTTACAGTTTGTCCTTTTTCTAAATTTAATACATAGACTGTAGACTTATTACCAACATCAGCCACCTGTACATTTTTTAAAGAAGAAGACTGAAACGGAATTTTAAATGTTTTTTTGATACCTTTAAAGTTGTATTTTTTAAAAAAAGGATGATTTAACTTACTGTTTAAAGAAACAGACTGAGTATTAAAATTTTTTATTGAGTTTTCTAAGCTTGTTTTAGTTTGAACTAAAACTTCATTAGGTACATATAGACTACTGCCATATGAAAACTCTTGAAGGCTAATTAAAAGAACAACAAAGGCCCCCAGCCTTTTCAGCATAAGTTCTTACGCTTGTTTTTCGCTATCCGGAGATGGCTCTTTTTCTTTTGCGCTGTCTTTGCCTTCTTTAATACCTTTTTCAAACTCAGACTTAGCCTGGCCGATTGAACGGGCAAATTTTGGGATGGCTGACGATCCGAATAAAACCATTACTACTACTACCACTACCAATAATTCTGTTGAACTCATGTTTTTCTCCTTAATACTGTGTTAAATAGTCGTTAAATGTATCCATTAGTGTCCGTGTAATCATTCCTGGAACGCCGGAACCAATTGTGTGTTGGTTAATTCGGACGATTGGAACGATAGCTCGTGTTGATGAGGTTAAAAAGCATTCATCAAAACTGGCTATTTCGGAGGCAAAAACCTGACGCTCTTTGGCTTCCAGGCCTTTTTTCTCACATAAGGATAAGACAATTTTACGAGTAATTCCAGAAAGGATTTTGTTATCGAGCTGCGGGGTGTAGACAACGCCGTTTCTTACGCAAAAAACGTTGAAGGTATCGCCTTCCAGGATGATGGGGTCTTTTTCTTCGGATATAAATAAAGGATGATCGGCCTGATGCTCTTTTACCACGGTTTTTCTGGCTACGATGCCGCCGACATAATGTAAGAGTTTAACGGAAGCAAAAGGACGTTGGTGTTGAAAGGTAGCCACACTTAACCCGTTTTCATATATAACAGAGGGAGGTGTTTTAAGTGGAACTGCTAGAATAGTCAGCTGAGCAGGGCCGGATGGGGTAACGCCGGATTCATCAACCGGGCCACCAGAATAGATCATCTCAAATAACAATTCACCGCTATTTCGGTTGCGTAACAGCAAATCCATCACAATGCCAACCAGTTCTTCTTCTGTTTCCTTAATCTCCATAAAAATTTTGAAGGCAGAAACAAATAGTCTGTCAACGTGATCTTCCAGATGAAAAATCTTACCGTTTTGAGTACGGCAGGCTGTAAAAATACGGTACCCTCTCACCGTTCCGGACATATCGGAAAGGACGGGAAAAGCAAGTTCTGAAGAGTCTATAAAACGGCCGCAATGGTACGAAATCATAAGACTTATACCATACTCCTTACTTCAACCTCTGACAAGATTATGGTAGCATCTTGTCACGCATGACTTTTTATAAGGAGTATTGTTTTGTTTAAAAAAATTCTGATTGCTAACCGTGGAGAAATTGCCATCCGTGTCATTAGAGCCTGCCGTGAACTTGGCATCAGCTCTGTTGCCATTTATTCCGAAGCCGATAAAGATTCCTTACATGTAAAACTTGCTGACGAGGCTGTGTGTGTTGGACCTGCAGCTCCAAATAAAAGTTACTTAAACATTCCTGCCATTATTGCAGCTGCCGAAGTTTCCGGGGCTGAAGCTATCCACCCTGGATATGGTTTTCTATCTGAAAATGCGTATTTTAGCGAAGTATGCCGAGCAAATAAAATTCAGTTTATTGGAGCTTCCCCAGACAATATCCGCATGATGGGTAATAAAAGTGAAGCAAAAAAGACCATGATAAAGGTTAAGGTTCCGACAGTTCCAGGTTCAAATGGGACGATTGAAACTGAAAAAGAACTGCTTCAGGTTGCCGATCAGACAGGATATCCGTTAATGATTAAAGCGTCTGCCGGCGGCGGCGGTAAAGGGATGCGTGTTGTTCATAAAAAAGAAGATCTGGTTGAGCTGTTTACCATTGCCGTAGCCGAAGCACGTGCTGCATTTGGAAATGGTGATATTTATGTTGAAAAGTTTATTGAAGAGCCTCGCCACGTTGAGATACAGATTTTATCCGACAGTAAAGGCAATGCGATTCATCTTGGAGAACGGGATTGTACGGTTCAAAGACGGCATCAGAAATTGATTGAAGAATCTCCTTCGCCGGTTCTGGATCCGAAATTAAGAAAACGGATGGGCGAAGCGGCTGTAAAAGCAGCCTCATCTATTAAATATGAAGGTGTTGGAACCGTAGAATTTTTAGTGGATAAACACAAAAACTTTTATTTTATGGAGATGAACACCAGAATTCAGGTTGAGCATCCGGTTACTGAAATGGTTACCAATATCGACCTTGTAAAAGAACAGATTATTATTGCGGCTACAAAAAAGCTTTATTTAAAACAGGACGATGTTCAGTTCAACGGTCATTGTATTGAACTTAGAATCAACGCTGAAGATCACACCAAAAACTTTGCCCCCTGCCCTGGTAAAATAGAACTTTATCTTCCAGCTGGAGGTATCGGAGTTCGTGTTGATACACATATTTATCCAGGATACGTTGTTCCACCAAACTATGACTCCTTATTAGGTAAATTAATCGTATGGGGCCGAGATAGAAACGAAGCCATTGCCAGAGCTAATAGAGCTTTGGAAGAGTTTGTTATCAGTGGTGTAGCTACAACGATTCCATTCCATTTAATGGTTTTAAATCATCCTGATTTTATCAGCGGAAAATTTGATACCAGCTTCGTGGATAAAGAATTTTTAAGCAAAGGCAAACATGAGTAAACGTCATACCGGTAGAAAATTAGCCATGAAATCGTTGTATCAGGCCGATATGACACAAAAAGATATTAACGACGTGTTGCAGGAGTTTTTGTCATCATCCGCTTATGTTGAAGATACAAAACAATGGGCAACTGAACTTGCAACCGGAACCTTTAATACATTGCCGGAAATTGATCCGTTAATAAAAAAATACTCTATAGGCTGGGAATTTGACCGTATTAATCCTATTGATAAAAGCATTTTAAGACTGGCTTTTTTTGAGTTGATTGTACAAAAAACGCATCCCAATATTGTATTAAATGAAGCTATAGAAATCGCAAAAAAATATGCAACGGATGATTCTCCAAAATTTATCAACGGTATTTTGGGAACCTATGTAAAAGACAACCCTTATTCGGAGTCTTAAATGTTTACAGGATTGATTGAAAACAAAGGCACCATTACGCACATCGAAGACTTCTTCAATGGTAAAAAAATGACCGTTGAAGCGTCTCCGGCGTTTATTAAACGATTAAAAACCGGAGACAGTGTGTCGGTTAACGGTGTGTGTTCGACAGCTTTAAATCTGACTGAAAACTCGTTTTCAATCGACTATCTTGAAGAAACATTAAAAAAGACATCATTTCATTCCGCAAAGCTGCATGATATCGTTAATCTCGAAACAAGCGCTACGCTTCAGACAGCATTGGGCGGACACATGGTATCCGGACACGTTGATGAATGCGGGAAAATCAAACAGTTTGAAACAGACGGAACCTGGTCTGTTTTAACCATTACATTTTCAGAGGCGTTTAAGCCGTATGTCATCCCAAAAGGATCCATTACGCTGGATGGCATCAGTTTAACCATTGTCGATCTGTTTCAGGACGCGTTTACCTGCCATATTATCCCGCATACTCTGGCAGAAACCACACTGTCCCGTAAACAGACCGGAGATCCCATCAATATCGAATACGATATGGTTGGAAAGTATCTGTATCATTTTTATTCGCTTTCAAAAGAAGGAGTTCGGCATGAGTAATTCGTCTGAATTTAAGTTCAACAGTATCGCTGAAGCTATACAGGACATTGCCAACGGAAAAATGATTATCGTTGTTGACGACGAAAATCGTGAAAATGAAGGTGATCTGGTTATGGCGGCTCATTTTGCCACTCCCGATGCTATTAATTTTATGATCAAACACGGTAAAGGGTTGGTTTGCCTACCTTCAACCGAGGAATTTTTAAAACACTTTGACCTGCACGAGATGGTGGAAAAAAATCAGGATAACTTTCAAACAGCCTTTACGGTTTCGATTGATGCAGCCAAACATCATGGCGTAAGCACAGGAATTTCAGCCTCAGACAGAGCCAAAACCATCCAGATTTTTATCAACCCGAATGCCACTAAAAACGACATCTCAACTCCGGGACATATTTTCCCTTTAAAAGCTAAAACCATGGGCGTTTTACGCCGTGCCGGACATACCGAAGCCGCTGTCGATCTGGCCAGACTAGCCGGACTTTCTCCTGCCGGTGTGATTTGCGAAATCATCAAAGAAAACGGCGACATGGCCAGAGTTCCTGATCTATTTGAGTTTGCAAAAAAACATCATCTAAAAATTATTACCATTAAAGATCTTATCCACTACAGAATCAGAAAAGAGCGGTTTATCATCCGCATGGAATCTGCAAAACTGCCAACAGAATTCGGGGATTTTGAGATCATTTGCTATCAGGATATGGTCAATAATAAAGAGCACGTTGCGATTGTTAAAGGCGACGTTACAAAACCAAAATCCGTACTTGTGCGTGTGCATTCCGAATGTTTAACTGGCGACATTTTCGGATCAAAACGCTGCGACTGTGGACCTCAACTTCATGCCGCCATGAAAATGATTGATGAAGCTGGATGTGGGGCCATTTTATACATGAAACAGGAAGGCCGAGGCATTGGCCTGGTCAACAAACTTAAAGCATACAGACTTCAGGAACAAGGTGCTGATACGGTTGAAGCCAATATCAAACTCGGCTTCCCTGCTGACTTGAGAGATTATGGCGTTGGCGCACAGATTTTATTGGATCTTGGCATAGAAAGTCTTGATTTAATTACCAACAATCCAACCAAAATTGTAGCGTTGGAAGGTTATGGTATTAACATCAACTCCAGAGTTCCTCTAAAAATTGATTCTAATCCACATAATGAAGCTTACCTTAAGACAAAAATTGAAAAGATGGGACACTTACTATAAATGGGACAATCTGGAGATTTTGAAAATTATTCTGCCGAATCGTTAAAGATCGGTATTGTTGTGGCTCGGTTTAACCAGGAGTATACGGAAAAGTTATTATCGGGTGCTTTGGATGCTTTTTTATCTGCGGGTGGAAACGAAGACAACTTAAAAACAATCTGGGTACCTGGAGCTTTCGAGTTACCTCTTGCGGCTCAAACCCTGGCTCAAACCGACCAGTTTGATGCCATTGTCTGCCTCGGAGCCGTTATCCGCGGCGATACACCTCACTTTGATTATGTCTGCCAGCAAACAGCTGTGGGTATTCTTCATGTTGGACTTCAGGAAGAAATCCCTGTTATTTTCGGCGTCATTACAACCGACAACACCAGCCAGGCCGATGACCGTGTAGGTGGAAAACACGGCAATAAAGGAAAAGAAGCTTTACTAACCGCTATTGAAATGTGCCATGTCCTTGAACACTGCAGAAACATCTAACCGGCTTAAACAGCTTTTAAAAACAAAAGGAACAGGCCCGACCATGGGAAAAAGCCTGTCTCAGACAGAGTTGAGAGAGCTGCCAGATCTGTTGAAAAACGAAACGCTGTCGTTAACAACCAGAACGACACTGTTTACAGCTCTTTTAACCTTAAAACCAACACCTGAAGAATCACAATGGCTACAACAGGTTACAGAAAATCCAGCTCCGTTTATTCCCGAATCTCTCACTGTTTTTTTACCTCAACAACAATCAAATGATCGATTTACAACACTTATAAAAACCATTATTAATCATCAGGAATTGTCTCAAACGGATGCCAAATGGTGTATGGAGCAGCTCTTCGACATGACTGTTCCCGAACATCTAAAAGCCGCTTTTTTAGAGGCCGAACGATTAAAGCGTGAAACTCAACATGAAAACCAGTATTTTTTTGATGTTTTAATGAAGAAATGCTCTCGCAAACAAAGTGAGCTGCCACTTTTAATCGACTTATCCGCTGCTTATGATGGATTTAACAGGCATCTATATCTGGCCCCATTCATTGCCATGACGTTAGGAAAAATGGGCTACCCTTGCCTTTTACATGGAATGGATGAAGTCTCTCCAAAAAAAGGGATAAACAGCCATAAAATTTTAAAAGAGATGGGATTAAATCCATTAAAAACGCTTGATGAAGTTGTAGAGGATTTACAGAATCCTGACATGAGATGGGGATATATTGATCAGCAGCAATTTTTTCCAGAGCTTTATGCTTTAAAACAACTGCGAATCAACATGATAAAACGCCCTTTTTTAGCCACACTTGAAAAATTATTAAGCCCGATTACAGCCAAACAAACATACTGCATAACCGGTTATACGCATCCGCCCTATAAAAACACGATGACAGAGCTTTTAAAGACACATCCCTTCTACACTAAAACCCTTATTTTTAGAGGAACTGAAGGCAGCATGCAGCTTGATAGTGATAGAAAATCGCCATTTGTACGTATTGAAAACGGAGAGGTAACCGGTGCCGATTTTATCCGCCCTTCCGATTTTGGCATGCCTGAAACAGAAGTAGAAAAAAATCCAGATATCACCGTCGCCGACTGTATCCGTGAAGGCATGGATGCTTTAAACGGAAAGCAAAACACCGCTAAAACCATCATCGATTATCAGGTCAAAACCATTCTCTCTTTACTTCAACTATCATGATTAAACCGGAACTTTTATCGCCAGCTGGAAATCTCGAAAAACTCAAAATAGCCTTTAATTACGGAGCCGATGCCGTTTTTGTGGGAGGCAATGTGTTTGGATTACGAAAATATGCCGATAATTTTTCTTTGGATGAGTTAAAAGAAGGCATTGCCTTTGCCAATGAACGTAATAAACAGGTGTATCTGGTTTTAAATGGATTTGCTCATCAATCGGATATCGAAGCGTTGAAACCGTATCTGGATCAACTTCAGGCTATTCAGCCGAATGCGTTTATTATTTCGGATATGGGCGTGTTGCAACTTGCCAAAACACGTACCAACATTCCGTTGCATGTGTCGACTCAGGCCAGTGTTACCAATGTTTATGCGTGTAAACTGTGGAAAGACGCCGGTGCAAAACGGGTTATTTTAGCCAGAGAAGTCAGCATTGAAGATTGTAAAACCATCCTGAAACACTGCGATATCGAGCTGGAAACCTTTGTCCATGGGGCCATGTGTGCGAGCTACTCCGGGAAATGCGTGATTTCAAATTATACCTCCGGCCGGGATTCGAATCGGGGTGGTTGTATACAAAGCTGCAGACATAACTATCACATTCTCGATTCTGAACGTGATCTGGATACGACTCTGCACATTATGAACGCAAAGGATCTTAACGGCATTACGCTGCTGCCTCAATTAATGGAATCGGGGATTGCATCGCTGAAAATTGAAGGACGAATGAAATCCAACTTATACCTCGCTAATGTGACCAGTGCTTACAGAAAAGCCATTGATTTTATCTGGGAAAACCCAAACACATCTAACTCTGATCTTATCCAATCGCTCTCTAATCAATTAAGCGATGTCTCCAACAGACAATTTTCAACCGGAGGATTAGACACCCGTCCCGATTCAGCCTCCATCAACCAGGCTTTCGGACATTATGAAAAAAAGATTGAATTTGTTGGAACGGTTAAATCGGTTAACTCAAACCATATTATTTTAGATGTAAAAACCTCTTTTTCACCTCAGGATACTCTGGGAATTATCCTCCAGAAAAATGGAGAAAGAGTCCAGTTTTCAACACCAACCATTCAAACCATTTCAGGCGATTTTTTACAAAAAACAAATCCAAACAGCCTGGCGGTGATTCCAGGTTCAGGCGAGTGTCAAAAGGCCGAACCTCTGGATGTGGTGTACAAACTGCTGGTTTAGGTTGAAAATATTTCTAACCTATGGTAAAAACAAGCTCGTAAATTTTTTTTAAAGGATACTTTATTATTATGGCTCAGCAATGCGATTTATGTGGAAAAAAACCATTATCAGGAAACAACGTTAGTCACTCTAACAGACATACACGCCGTCGTTTTGAAATTAACCTTCAACGTAAAAAACTGACTTTCGGCGGACTTTCAGCTCGTTTGAGAGTATGTACATCTTGTTTAAAAACATACACTAAAAAAGTTTTTGCGTTTTAAGCAGGTTGTTTTTGATATAGGAAATGTTCTTTTTGGGTACGATCCTAAAAAGATAATAGAGGCTTTGGTTCCATCGTCTCCATTTAAAGCATTTTATCTTAATGAACTATTTTTATCGGATAGATGGCAGCGGCTGGATCGTGGTGACATCACCTGTCATGAGGTCGTAAAAGAACTGGCTGCCCTATCCGATAATGCTGATCAGGTGTCACAAGAAGTTCGGTTACTGATCGATTATTTTGTAGATCATCTGGATTTGATTCCCGAAATCCAAACACTGTTTGAAACACTGTCCAAACAGTACCCTATCTATATTTTATCTAACTTTCAGGATAAGCCATTCGACCGTCTCGAAATACTTTATCCGTTTTTAAAACTGGCAACCGGGAAAATTGTATCAGCAAAAGTTGGCTGTAAAAAACCTGAGCCTCGTATTTACGACCTGCTTTTATCTACCTTTCAGCTCAATCCATCTGAAACTTTGTTTATTGATGATCTGGAAGATAATATCGCAGCCGCAGAAAAAAAAGGGATTGTCGGCATACCCTTTAAATCACCGCAACAAACCATTACGGATGTAGAAAAGATTCTTACCACATGAACCTAATCGATGAAATTAACAGACGCCGAACATTTGGCATCATCAGCCACCCTGATGCTGGCAAAACCACATTAACAGAAAAATTACTGCTGTTTGGTGGAGCTATTCAAGTTGCTGGAGCTGTTAAAGCCAAAAAAGCCAGCCGCCATGCCACCTCGGATTTTATGGAAATTGAGAAACAGCGGGGAATTTCGGTGGCAACCTCTGTTATGGGATTTGAATATAGCGGCATTAAAATTAATTTATTGGATACCCCAGGCCACCAGGATTTTTGTGAAGATACTTACCGCACGCTGACAGCCGTTGACGGCGCTTTGATGGTGATTGATTCCTCAAAAGGTGTGGAATCTCAAACGATTAAGCTTTTGGATGTCTGCAGAATGCGGCACACCCCGGTTATTACGTTTATCAACAAACTGGACCGTGAAGGAAAAGATCCGATTGAGCTTTTGGATGAAATTGAAGAAACCTTAGGCATTAAAGTGTGCCCGTTAAGCTGGCCGATTGGCATGGGAAAATCATTTAAGGGTGTTTACAGTCTTTATGAGAACAGATTGATTTTGTTCAGACCTCATCAGAAGCAGGATTCTCCTGATACATTGGTGATTGAATCGCTGGATGATCCGAAACTGGCTCCGTTTTTGGACCCTGGGCAGTTGGATGAGCTTAAGGAACAGGTTGAACTTGTAAAAGGTGTTTATCCAGAGTTTTCGCTTGACGCTTACCGTGCCGGAGCCATTACCCCGGTGTTTTTTGGGAGCGCAGTTAACAACTTTGGTGTAAGAGAATTATTGGACTGTTTTATTAAAGTATCTCCCCCGCCACAGCCAAGGGAAACGGAAACACGGCTTGTATCACCCGATGAGAAAAAGTTCTCTGGCTTTGTATTTAAAATTCACGCCAATATTGACCCAAAACACAGAGACAGAATCGCTTTTGTGCGAATTTGCTCTGGAACCTTTAAACGCAGCGAATGGTACTCTCATGTTCGTTTGAATAAAAACATGAGATTTTCAAACCCGACAGCCTTCATGGCCCAGGATAAATCCATCGTGGATGAAGCCTTCCCCGGAGATATTATCGGCCTTCATGATACCGGAAACTTTAAAATCGGCGATGTGTTAACCGAAGGCGAATCCTTATTTTTTAAAGGCATCCCAAGTTTCTCTCCTGAAATTTTTAAAGTCGTTGTTAATCTAAATCCCCTAAAAACCAAACAGCTTCAAAAAGGACTGGAACAGCTTTGCGAAGAAGGCGTTGCCCAGTTTTTTACACGCCCCAATGACTCCAGAACCATCGTGGGAACCGTTGGAGCCTTACAGTTCGAAGTTATCCAATACCGGCTTGAACACGAATACGGAGCCTTATGCCGCTTTGATCAATTATCCTATATCAAAGCCTGCTGGCTGACATCAGACAATGAGCAGGTTTTAAATCAATTCTGTAAACAACGTTTTGCGCAGATTGCCAAAGATATTGATGACAAGCCCGTTTACCTGGCCGAAACCAAATGGAGCCTGGACAGGGAAATCAAGGAAAACCCCGAGATACAGTTTCACCTGACATCTGAATACTGATTTTAAAACGTTCTAGCTCTTTGCAAGCTTAGTTGTCCTAACGGATCAGCCTCTTTTTTAAATCCAAAAAATTTACAGATAGCCTCTTCCATTCTCTTAAAGGCCTCAACTTCATTACCTCGAAGTGTTAAGGATGTTTCCCCTGTTTTTTGGAAATGCTCTTCTGATTCATGATAAAAATATAAGGCTTGTTTGTAAGCCCCAGCAAGATCATTCACATCTTTTTTATAAAGGCCTTTTAATCTTAGATAATGAAGCCTTTCAATGGTGTTTTTAGGCATCATCTGGATATCTTCAGCCGTTAATTGACCGGTTTCCATCGCTTTTACAACGTCACGTGCAAGATAGTACTGCATCACACGAAGATGAGAGTTTTTAGTTGAATACAGACCCTTTGGCTTATCAAAATAAAGTGTCAGTTCAGTAGTATCAAGCCGATAATGCTGAATATCTTCATGATGAAAGGTTTGTTTACCATTATGTTCTAAAATAGACTTATATTGAGCCGCACGTTTTCTAACTTTTTCAGAAACATTTAATGAGCTTTTAGACTGTTGTAAAGCTTTAAAAGGTTCGTCAACGCTATATTCATGAAATACAGATGCCGATCCGAAAACAAGGCGTGAATCAAGATTTCTGGTTGGGAATACAAGTTGAGGCTCCTGGTTAAATAAAAAAACATTATCACGTCCCAGGCTGACATAGTCGGCTACAGGATCGAACAAGTTGGGATTAGCCTTGATGATGGCACCGATTGCTGTTTGGAAATGCTCTTTTTCTGCGTGTTCGATTCCAGACGCAAACACAACAATAAGCTCGACATTCGATAGCTGACTTTTTTCCTGACGTCCATCGCTTCCCGTCATGACAATACAAAAAGGCAAGGTATCGGCTGCACCAAAATGACTTAGAAAAAGAGAATGAACCGCTTGAAAGGCATGAACAGAGAAAGCCTTTACGGCGTCATAATAACCGGAAGACGTTATATTCTCCGTTGAAAGAGGAACAAGTGTTTGAAAATGAGGCTGTATACCGGAAATTGCTAAAGAAAGAATCTTGAACATTACAAATCCTCCAAGTGTTCATTTAGGCGATAGGCTACTCTTCTCTTTCCGTTTTAGAACTTACAAACGATACAATAACTTTAGTGGACTGCTTAAAAATCTCAGCGTCTTTACCTGTTAGTATCACCTCTTTTGATCCGCTTAAAACATAAGCTTCTTCAGATAGATGATAAAAACGCACAGCCGCTTTATAGGCA
This sequence comes from uncultured Candidatus Marinamargulisbacteria bacterium, assembly GCA_964517775.1. Lineage (GTDB taxonomy): Bacteria > Margulisbacteria > Marinamargulisbacteria > SXXA01 > JAHFDB01 > CAZFCP01. The sequence goes on from CAZFCP010000002.1 coordinate 160,954, forward strand.
GCGCCAATCTGATCACACTCTTTTTCACCGAGTCTTAATACACCATTTAACCTCAAAAAATGCAGGCGTTCAGGAATATTTGTAGGCATCGACTCCAGTGCAAAACGAGAAGGCGCCTGACTGAACAGGGTGCACATTTTTAAAGCCACAAAATATTGTACGGAACGTAAATGTCCATATTTTGCACTTCCCTGCCTCACACCCTCGGGACTATAGAATAAATGTACGCCAGATTCATCCATTTTATAGTGAATAACATCACTACCTCTATAATTTTGAACACCCTCAGACTTCAAAACCTGACAGGCCATGCCGAATTGTTCATTAAACGGTTTAATATGTTTTTTTTGAAAAAGCCACTGCATTTTATCAACAGACGCTTTTTTAAAATCCAAAAATACGCTCTTGGAACCACCAATGAAAACACTGTCGAAAACGCGGGTTGGAAATACCAGATTATGTTTATTTTGATATAAAAGAACATTGTCTTTAGCCAGATCAATCAGATCAATACCGGGAACAAACAGGTCTTTTCTTGTGTTAATAGCTGTTTCCAACTTTGATTTTAAAGCAGCCATATCAACAACAGCGCCTTGAGATGAGCTAAAAACAACCTGAAGTTCTACTTTAGAGTTAGGACTTTTTTCTTTTCTGCCGTCACTACCTGTTGTAGCAAAGGCTATACCGGATTTTTCTATATCCAAATCCGGATAATGATCAGAAAAAAAACGAGATAAAAAACGCTGAACCTCTGATAAAACAATAGCATGAAAACCCAGAACCTGATCCGCATAAACAGTAAAATCAGGCACCTGTTTAGCAGAAAGTGGCACACTGGTATTAAAACATTGTAAAAACGGCTTTATGGGAAAAGCAATGTTTTTTTCTAGTACCATATCCCTTTATCGTACAATGTTAATAAAAATTTCAAAGTTTTTGGTAGATGTATCAGATATATTTAGGACAATACGCTGCAATCACGCAGGACTCGCACAGGGGTTTTCGTGCAGCACAGGTATTTCGGCCGTGAAGAATCAAAACACTTGAAAAATCGGTCCAGATTTTATCCGGCCATAGTTTCATTAAATCCTGTTCAATTTTTTCCGGCTCTGTCTGAGTTGAAAATCCCAGGCGCCGTGAAAGACGGTTGACGTGGGTATCTACCGTGATTCCAGGAATATTGAAGGCCTGACCCAGCACAACATTGGCGGTTTTACGGCCAGCTCCCGGCAGCGTTATCAGTTCTTCCAACGTATTTGGAACGATACTATTAAAGTTTTGTATCAATAAATGAGCTGTTTGTTTGATATTTTTGGCTTTTGCGTTACAAAAATTAACACTTTGGATGTAATGCTGGATGGTTTCAACATCAGCCGCATCAAAATGTTGAGGGGTTGGCAGCGCTTCGAAAAGGGCTGGCGTAACCTTGTTAACACGGGCATCTGTACATTGTGCGGAAAGGATGGTGGCAATAAGCAGCTCGAAAGGATTTTTATGGGTTAGGAATGTTCGTGTATTTGGGTACGTACGATCCAAAACTGTAAAAATGTCAAAAGCGCGCTGCTTTTTTGCCGACAAAGATTCTTTCATGAATTACGACAGTGTGATTCCAACAGGACAATGATCCGATCCCATAATATGAGGCTGGATAAAGGCTGATTTGACCTGAGGCATAAAGGCCTGGTTCACCCAGAAATAATCGATTCTCCATCCCACATTACGTTCTCTGGCACCAGCTCTGTATGTCCACCACGAATACTTGTTGGGTTCGTCACTGAACTGCCGGAATGTATCGACATAACCAAAAGACTCCAGGCGATCCATCCACTCTCTTTCAATAGGTAAAAACCCGGATGTATCCTCATTTTCTTTGGGACGTGCCAGATCTATTTCTTTATGAGCCGTGTTGTAATCTCCACAAATAATCACATTTTTACCTTGTTTAATAAGGTCATTGGTATAAGCAAAAAATGCCTCATAAAAATCCAGCTTGTATTGCAGTCGTTCAGGGCCGCTTTGTCCGTTTGGAAAATAGACACCTAACACAACAAAATCGCCGTAGTCACCCATGACCACGCGTCCTTCGGCATCAAAACGATCTACGCCAAATCCGCCCGTAGCAAAAACTGGCTTTTTCTTGGATAACAACGCTACGCCGCTATAGCCTTTACGTTGTGCCGAATGCCAAACCGTATGATATCCCCGGGGATTTAAGACATGGTCTTCTAGATCCTCAGGCAAGGCTTTTGTTTCCTGCAGACAGATAATATCAGGCGCTTCTTCCTCAAGATAGGTTAAAAAACCTTTTTTTACACAGGCACGGATGCCGTTTACATTCCAGGAAACTAATTTCATAAACCACCTCGTATCGAACGTTGAACTTGGATACAATCCAACAGGGTTACGGCAATCATGGATTCGACCACAGGGACAACTCTTGGGCAGATGCAGGGATCATGACGACCCTCTACCGTAATTGGAACAGGGTTACCATGAATATCAACCGTTTGCTGTTCTTTTGCAATGGAAGATGCCGGTTTTACCGCTACTCTTAGAACGATATCTTCACCTGTGGAAATGCCGCCTAAAATCCCGCCAGCATGATTGGTTTTTGTACCGATTTTACCGTCTTTACTCACAAACCCATCATTGTTTTCAGATCCTTTTTTGCGTGTGGCGGCAAAACCATCACCAAACTCGATACCTTTGATGGTTCCAATAGACATCAACGCATGAGATAAAACGGCATCCAGTTTATCAAAAACAGGGTCACCCAACCCAATAGGACAGCCAGTTACAACCGCTTCGACAATACCGCCTAAGGAATCGTGCTGCAGTTTGGCTTCTTCAATTTTTTCTATCATTTCAGCGGCTTTAACAGCATCAGGACACCGTACGATATTACGTTCTATCTCTTGAAAATCAATGGTTTCGGCACGAATTCCGGCTACTTCAACCGTGTATCCAATAATGCTTACTCCCAGTTTATCCAAGGCCTTTTTTGCAATCGCCCCGGCAGCAACCCGAGCCGCTGTTTCCCGTCCCGAAGAACGTCCTCCTCCGCGATGATCTCTAAACCCATATTTTTGCAAAAACGAAAAATCCGCATGGCCGGGTCTGAATACATCTTTAAGCGCAGAATAATCTTTAGATTGCTGGTTGGTATTTCGAATCAATAAGGCAACAGGAGCTCCTGTCGTTTTACCTTCAAACACACCTGAAAGAATTTCAACCTGATCCGCCTCATTCCGAGGAGTTGTTACCGAGCTTTGACCTGGACGGCGTCTATCCAGTTCTTTTTGGATATCGGCCTCAGAAATTTCTAATAAAGGAGGAACACCATCAACCACAACGCCCAAACCGGCACCATGGCTTTCACCGAATGTAGACAGCGTAAATAATCGTCCAAAGGAGCTTCCGGGCACTAGGTTTTCTCCTTTCCTCTGGCCATTACAATTTTTCCTGTACGTACAACTTCCAGAAGGCCATAAGGATCCAGCATGATCAGCATGGCATCCAGCTTTTCCGTACTTCCTGTAACTTGAAGTACCAGAGAACTTGGCGATAAATCAACAGTTTCCGCCTCGAAATGCTGAATCACCTGTAGAATTTCCGTACGTTTTTCAGCTGGGGCTTTTACTTTTATCAAAGCAAGTTCTTTTTCTACGGTGTTTTGCTTCACATGTTCGCTGGCATGCACCACGTCTACCAGTTTTGCAGCCTGCTTTATAATTTGTTCCAATGTATTTTTATCGCCGGTGGCCGTAATCGTCATCCGTGAAAACTGATCATTTTGCGTCGGCGATACAACCAGCGATTCGATGTTAAATCCACGTCTTGAAAAAATAAGAGACACTCTCACCAAAACACCTGGTTTATTGGCCACTAAAAGACTAATGGTATGAATATTATCCTGAGAACGTTTTAAAACTGTCATTATACTCTCCTAGGTGCTTCCTTTGGGTTTTTCCATCTTGCCTTTTGGCGCCTCGATAATCATATCGGTTACGGCTCCGCCCGCAGGAATCATGGGAAATACATTATCTTCTTTCACAACTTCAGCGTGAATAATACAAGGTCCATCATTATAGGCCAAGGCTCTACTTAGAATTTTTTTAATATCGGCTGGACGCTTAATTCTAAATCCTTTTAAACCGTAAGCTTCTCCAAGTTTCACAAAATCAGGATTTCCGTCCAGATCTACACCAGACAAACGTCCGTCATAAAACAGATCCTGCCACTGTCTGACCATCCCCAAATATTTGTTATCAATGATTAAAATTTTCACAGGAAGCTTATGGATAACAGCCGTGGACAATTCAAATAGAGTCATTTGGAATCCGCCATCACCTACAATCGCAACAACCTGCCGTTTTTTGTCTCCAAACTGAGCACCAATAGCAGCAGGAAACCCATAACCCATTGTTCCAGCACCACCTGACGACAGCCAGGAATCGGTTAAATGAGATCTGTAAAACTGGGCCGCCCACATTTGATGCTGCCCTACGTCTGTTGTAACAATGGCCTCGCCCTTTGTTAGTTTATACAGTTCATCAATAACGTGTTGAGCTTTAAGCCCACCATGAATTTTATAAGATAATGGATATTTCTTTTTATTGTTCTGACAGAATTTAACCCATTCTTTTGTAGGTTGAGGTTCAATAAGAGGTAACAAATCCTGAAGAATTAATTTAGCATCTCCTACTGCACTGGCATGAGGATTCACTATTTTATTGATTTCAGCCGGATCGATATCGATGTGCAGCTTCACAGCCGTTGGACAGAATTTTTCAATATTCGCCGGAGTAATTCTGTCATCCCAACGTGACCCGATAGAGAAAATCAAATCACAATGTTCCACGGCCTTATTGGCGTAGGCTGTTCCGTGCATCCCTAAAAATCCCATACAAAGCGGATGGTTTTCTGGAAACACACCCTTTCCAAGTAAAGTTGATACAACAGGCGCCTGCAGGGTTTCGGCCAACGCCATAACTTCCTTACCCGCTTTTGCAATCATGGCCCCATGACCAACAAGCAACAACGGCTTTCGTGATTTTTTAAGATAGGAAGCAAGCAACGCCACATCTTTTTTAGGTGCATGCGTAGGAAATGAATAGCCTGGAATATCCATTTCTATATTATCTAAAGAAGCTGTACAAGGTGCACTGGTTATATCTTTAGGCAAATCAATTAAAACAGGGCCAGGTCTTCCTGTACTACAGATATGAAACGATTCCTCAACAATACGAGGAATATCATCCGATTGCTTTACAAGATAGCTATGTTTAACGATTGGAGCGGTAATCCCAAAAACATCAGCTTCCTGAAACGCATCTTTTCCTAATGCACTTGTGATCGTCTGACCGGTTAAAACGATAACGGGAATGGAATCCATCATGGAGGTTAAAATTCCTGTAACTGTGTTAGTAGCACCAGGACCACTTGTAACAAGAGCCACACCGGGTTTTCCCGTTACGCGAGCATAGCCATCAGCCATATGGACGGCACCTTGTTCGTGACGCACCAGGATCAATTTTATTTTGGAATCTACAAGAGCATCAAAGATTGGAATGGCTGCTCCGCCTGGATATCCAAAAATATACTCCACACCTTTTTTTTCTAACGATTTAATTAAAGCTTCTGCACCATTTATAGTTTTTTTAGGCATTTTTAAACCCTCTTAATCAAAATTAATCAAATTTTATCAAAAATAAATCGATTTTTAAACCCTCAAAATTAAAAATACAAAAACATCATTATTTTTATAGAGTTTTCCATCAAAAATACACAAGATATAGACAACATCGGGTAATTATAAGAAACTTTATAGCATCGCTATGACAAAACTCAGTGTAAACATCAATAAAATTGCAACACTTCGCAACACCAGGCATGGAAATACCCCCGATTTACATCTGGCCGCAGAACATTGCGAAAAATTCGGAGCACAAGGTATAACCGTTCACCCCCGCCCCGACGAACGCCACATCCGATACGCCGACGTCTATATATTAAAGAAAAGGGTAAAAACCGAATTTAATATTGAAGGAAACCCAAAAGAATCCAAATTTATTTCGCTGGTACTGGATGTTAAACCCACACAAGTCACACTTGTCCCCGATGCTACAGATCAACTAACATCAGATCATGGCTGGGACACCATCAACGAGCTTGAGTATCTTAAGGCGACAATCGCTGTTTTCAAAAATGCCGGTATTCGAACATCCATATTTATAGATCCTGTTCCAAAACTTATCGAAAAAGCCGCAGAAACAGGCACAGATCGCATTGAACTGTATACAGAAGCCTATGCCAAAGAATTCGAAATCAACCCGGCTGAAGCCGTTTCACCTTATACAAAAGCCGCAAAACTCGCCAACAGTCTTGGACTTGGCATCAATGCGGGACATGATCTTAGTCTTCAAAATTTAAAATATTTCGCTCAGCATGTTCCCTTTTTAGATGAAGTTTCCATTGGTCACGCCCTGATTGCAGACGCTTTATATCTTGGCCTTGAGACCACCATCAAACGCTACCGTGAGCAGCTTCAACATATTTAGAATATTCCATACATGACTTTTTACGAAATTTTCGATAACCCACATAGATAACAAACTTAACTCAGGGAGAATAACATGAGTTTTTCCATAGGCGGCCTTGGCAATTCGGATTATAGTAGCTTATACAGCAATGTTAACGGTGGCACATCTGATGAAGAAGGTGATTTTGGCACAGAATTAAGCTCAACGCTTGCTAAAAGTTTTCAATCTCAACTTCAGGATGCCCAAGGTAAATTACTGACAAAAAATCAAATTAACAGCCAGTATACAACGCCAGGTGATGTTACAAACCCTCAATTAAACCCTGAAACTGGTCTTGAATCCTTAACCAATACATTCCGAGAACTTTTATCGGATCCTGAAACCATCAAAACTTTAAATATTACAACCGAACAACTGGACAAACTTAACACCCTCGATTCCAAAAATCTTGATATCGAACAAAACATCAAAAAACAAATAGGAGATTTACGCTCATCCATTAATCGTCAGGACAATAACGGTGTTCCAGATAATGGTCTTATGCAAAATCTCCAACAGGAATTTATAGCCCTCAAACAAAAAGGGAAACATGACGTTTTAAATAATGTGTATTCTCTATCAGAAGTTTTATCACCAGAACAACTAGCTGGCTTATTAAAACTGGCTAAAAAAACATCATAATTTAGAAGTCAGTTGTGTTGCTATTTAGAGGTTCAACATTACCATATTCATAGGATGGCCCAGTAACTATACCTAAAGGTCGATACCCGGACACATCTTCATAAGGCAAAGATGGCAAAGGGCCTCTTCCAATATGATCTGCAACAGACTCTTCCACATGATCTGTACCTAACCGTTGCGTAACAAGATTCTCTAGCCGAACAAATTTATCAGGCTTTGAATCATCCAGCTTGTTTGGAATCATAATCCCAAATTCCGTACCCATTTTTACCAGCATAAAAGTCTCACCGTTATAATTAACAGCCAGCTGTGACGTTTGATCCTGTGAGTTTTGAACAAAACCAGGAATACTCTCATCCGCTTTAAACAGAACAAAAGGCAACGTGGCGCTTTCTTGTGATGACAAGGCCTGTGTCACGTTATCAAAGATTTTTAAGCCTCTGGCTTCAAGTCGTGTAAGATCAGCACCTTGAAGTTCTACCGAAGGTTTTACAAAATGGACTTGACCCATAGAAAAAGTATCAAAGTCACGCCCTTTAACCAATGAACCTGATAAATCGTCTTGGAAGGCCACTTGTGATGTTCCAATAGCCACAGTCGCACTATGAGGCAATAATCCTTCAAACAAACGTGATTCATACGGTGTAAGCTCTAAGGTTGGAGACGTACCTGACATATCTGCGGAGTATGCTTTAATCAGCTTTTCAAGCGTAGGATTAAGATTTAATTTCCCCGCCTGTATCTTTCCAGCCATAGCATTTATTACGGGCTGATTTTCACGTTTAAGTTCTGACGCAAGACTGGATAAAACACCTTTTTGAATCGTAAACGTTGATTTCAACAAACTATCCGAACAGGTAGCCTGCTGAAATGATTTGGAATACGCCTGAAGAGATTTTTCAGTTAAGGACGACGTGGTCGTTTGTCCCGATATCGGAACCCAGTTACCAACCCCAGGAATTTTAGACTGAAATTTTATACCGGAATCTTGTAGAAAAGACATAAAACATCCCCCATGTTTCTTATCATTTATAAGCCCGTTATTCCCACTTTTACTAAAAATAAATCCAAATTAAATCAGGCGATTGCATCCTTTTTATAAATGATCTAAAGTAAACTCATGCTATTCAAAAAATATAAAGTTGCACTGTGTCTTATTGGGGTTATGTGCATTACGCCTTTTATTTTAGGACTTACCTTTAGTAAGGAACTGGTTTTGTCCAAGGAATTGTCCGAGCTTCTTGAAGAAGGTCACTATTCAAACACTGTACTAAATAATGAGTTTTCAAAAAAAGCCTTTACAGGAATCTTTGAAGAGCTTGATCCACTTAAACGTGTGTTTACTCAGGAAGATATCCGTTATTTATCTCCCTATGAAGAACTTGTTGATGATGAATTAAAAGAAGGCAGCACCGCTTTCTTTGAAGATATTTATAAGATTTATGACAAACGCGTGATTCAAATGGAAGACTATACAAATGAGATTTTAAGCAAACCACTTGATTTACTTTCTCAAAAAACATTTGAAACTGATCCTAAAAAACGAAGCTTCCCTAAAAATGAAGAAGAATTAAAAGAGTTCTGGAATAGACAGCTCACCTATCAGGCCGCTTTACATTATATTAATTCGGCCCAGACAAAAGGAAAAACAAATATAGCTCAGCTAAAAAAGATAGATCCAGTACTTGAGAAAAAAGCCAGGGAAAAAGTAAAAAAAGAAACAAAACAGTGGTTTAGTATCCAGAAAAAAGAAAAACGCAAAGATAAGCTGGCGCATTATTTCAGCTCTATCAGTAATCAGTTTGATCCACATACGAACTACCTGCCACCTGAAGATAAGGAAAACTTTGATATTTCCATGACAGGAACACTTGAAGGAATCGGTGCGGTTCTTACAGAAGAAGAAGGCTCTATCAAAGTTAACAGTATTGTTGTGGGTGGACCAGCCTGGAAACAAAAAGATTTAAAGGCTGATGACAAGATTTTAAAAGTAGCTCAGGGAAATGCCGATTTTGTTGATGTAGCAGGTATGCGCGTAAACGATGCGGTAAAGTTGATCCGTGGTAAAAAAGGAACGATTGTCAGACTAATCGTTCAGAAACCTCACGGTGAAATGATGACGATTGCCATTACCCGAGATGTGGTTGTTCTGGAAGAAACTTACGCGAAATCAGCCGTTGTTAAAATCAAGGGAAAAGAAGGCCGCTACGGTTATATTTACCTACCTGTTTTCTATAGAAACTTTAACGACAAAAAAGCCAGAAATTCGTCGGATGATGTTAAAAAAGAAATTGATAAACTATTAAAAGCCGGTGTCGTTGGAATTATACTGGATTTAAGAAATAATTCTGGGGGTGCCCTTGATGATGCTATTAAAATGTCGGGACTGTTTATTAAAAACGGCCCTATTGTTCAGGTAAGAAACAAAGAAGATGAGCGTCAGATTCTTGAGGATCCAAATCCGTCTATCGAATATACAGGACCATTGGTTGTGCTGGTTAATGAGTTCAGCGCATCAGCCTCTGAAATTCTGGCAGCAGCGTTGCAGGATTACAAACGCGCCATCATCGTTGGAAGCAAACATACCTTTGGAAAAGGAACTGTTCAAACTTTAATCAATTTGGATGACAGACTTCCCTATCCTTTATTTTTTGCAAAACCTTTGGGATCTTTAAAATTAACCATTCAAAAGTTTTATAGAATTAATGGTGGATCCACTCAATATAAAGGCGTAAGCTCTGATATCGTATTGCCTGACTCGTATGAAAACATCAACAGTGGTGAACGAACATTAACCCGTTCTTTGCCTTGGGATACGATTGAACCTCTAAACATAGCCATGTGGACAGATACGGTAAACATCACGACCTTAAAAGCAAAAAGCCAGGCTAGAATTGCGGATAACAAAGCGTTCAAAGTCATCAGTGAAACAGCAAAACGTCTTAAAACACAGCAGGATGAAAGCACTATTGTTCTTCATGTAAAGAAAATTTGGGACGATCAGGAATATATCAAATCTCAAAAAGATGCGTTAAAAAAGCTTGAAACACAATCGTTGATTGCAACAGCCAGTATTAGCGAAAAACTGCCAAAAGACAGCATAGACAAGCAAAACGAATGGCATAAAAACATCTCCAAAGATATTTATATTCAGGAAGCCATTGAAGTTTTAAATGATATTGGGCATAGCAAAATAACTACACCCAATAAACGTTAAACCTTAGTCAGGTAAATTTGCCTGATGTTTAATCGATGACAGAATAGACTGTGCGGCTGATCGCGTTAACATGTAACGTGGAAGATCAAGGGCATCGTTTTTCTGTACAGGAACAAGCATTGGTTTTTGTGTTAAGCCAAAGGCAAAGCTGTAACCGGCTTCTTTGATTTTTTGTTTGGCGATATCACTGCTTACACCAAACGGATACACAATTAATGTAACCTTGGTATTTAGATTTTTCTCAAGTTCAGCTTTTGATCTAAAAATCTCATCGTTAAACTCTTTTGGATGCTCTTTAAAATACTTTTCAGAAAAATACATATGAAAGTAACCATGAGATGCAATTTCGCAGCCATAGTCCTGCATGTCCTTGATCTGTGTCCACTTCAAAGCAAATGAACGGGTATTTAAAATTCCGGGATAAAGCGCAATCATTGGCTTGATTCCCATGGGTTTAAACACCTCTTTATAGGCTGGATAAGTGCTGAGATTGCCATCATCAACAATCACCAGAATATTTTTCTTCCCTTTCACTTTTTGAGACAAGACGTCTTTAAACTGAACAAAAGTAAATCCATTATCTTTCAAATCCTGAAGCTGCTTTCTTAATTCAGCTGTTGAAAAATCCGTATAAACAGAGGGTTTTCCTAAAAACGTGTGATAGCACAAAATATAAACATGAGGATTGGACTGGGCAAACAAATTCTGTCCGATACCCAGACATAACAAACATAAAATCATAATCATTTTTTTCATAACAATGGCCTTTCTGCTAATAATAAGGCACCTAAAAGTGCTGCTTTTTTTGGATTGGGGATTTTGATCAACGAAAACGGCATTCTATCATTAAAAACCTGCTTTAGATAATGCGTACATGAACTTAAAATTGGGGGTGATAAATCTGGAGCCGTGCCCAGACTTCCACCAATTAAAAATAAATCTGTGTCCTTTACTGTGTCTAAAACCGAAGTCGACCATTGAGACTGACCATTACGTTTTTCAACTTGTCCCGAGTATAACCTCATCATCACGGATGCCATTGTACGCCCCATTTCATCTAAAACCGGCATATCAGATGCAACCAGCTCTGACGCATGATGACCCGTTTTTTCATAAAATGCCCTGCCTGACAGCTCATCCTCCGCCATTTTTCCATCCAACATGATATCGAAAATATGCCCATCCGAATAAAACTTAGGATATCCGGTTTCATCACAAACAGCCAAAGCTCCGCCTAAACCAGTTCCAGGACCAATGTAGGCCAGTTTTTTATTCCGAAAAAAATCCTCATACATTTTTAACGACTTTAACTGTTCAATTCCACCTCTGCACTGACACAGGGCATCATTAAAAACAGCAACATCAATGGGTTTATCGAGGGAGGTTTGTATCCAGGTTTTCCAGTTCAGATTATCAAATTCTTCAGGATAAATGCCTAAGTTTTTTGCAGAGCCAGGTTCAATTACACAGGCCTCTGTCCCAATCAGTTTTCCTGGAGCCCCAATGCGTACAACAGAATCCAGAATCCAGTGGTTTTTCTTCGCAATAGCCTGACAGTCTTCCTCAATCGTTTTTATCACACGACTTAAAGCAGTTAACCCTTTTTCTGCCTTTTTCTCATGGTTATACACAAGTGTGTTCTGCTGAAATAATCCATAAGCAATTTTTGTGCCGCCAATATCCATACACAAGGAAACATTCTTCATAACTTTTATCCTAACATGTTATAGTATGAAGACAATGAACTTAGTTGAACTCGTCCCCAGAGATATTCCCAGCCTGATATCCGACGCCAAACGGCTTACCTCACAGATGACATCCATCAACGGTATAAATATCCCGGATGTCCTGAGGTTGCCAAACAGAAGCTTTGATATGGCCAAACAGCTGCTTAACGAAGGTATTTTTGCTGTTCCTCATATTCGTAGCATTGATAGACCTGTTGAGGCTATTACTGAAATCGTTAAGGATCTTGTTCAGCACGGCTTAAAATCCATTTTGATTGTAAGCGGAGATGCACCTCCCGAAGACAGAGAGCAGTTTGATATCAGACCCTGTGCCCTTATTTCACACTTAAAACAGACATGTCCATCCTTAAAAATCTATGCAGCGTTGGATCCATACAGACAATCCCTAAAAGACGAACTGGCCTACTGTAAAGAAAAAACAGATGCCGGAGCAGACGGATTTTTTACCCAACCTTTTTTCGATGTCAGACTTGCTGAAATTTATCTGGAACAACTCACATCTACAGATATTTTTCTAGGGATTTCGCCGGTTTATACCGAAAAATCCCTTAACTATTGGAAAACAAGAAACAACGTTGTATTTCCACCTGATTTCAATATCACAGAAGACTACAATCAGGTATTAGGTTCCGATTTGGTCCAACTGGCAAAACAAATGAACCAAAACACCTATTTAATGCCTATTACAGCTGATCCGTTTCCTTATGTATCGAGTGTATTTAACAGTCTTTCTATAAAAAACACCTAGGCTTTTACCTCTATGATAAACAAAATAAAACCGTACCTCTCTGTGTTTTTTCTGGCTGTTTTTTTCCTTTGCACACAGCTGAATGGCACATCATTTTTTGCAGCCAAACAGGTCAGCAACAGCAATCTTGTAGCAGAAACAGAAGCAATAGTACCCGGAAAACCTTTTAAAGTAGCCATTTATATCAGTTTAAATCCAGGCTGGCATACCTATGCTGAAAATCCCGGAGATATTGGAAAACCTTTACAGATCAACTGGACACTTCCAGATGGATTTACAGTATCAAAACTCATTTTCCCCCCGCATAAAACCTTTAAAACCAGCGGATTAACACAATATGGTTACGATAAAGACGTCTCATTTATAGCCATTATAACTCCGGATAAAAACCTCAAAACCAATCAAAACGTCACGCTCAATGCAGAATTAAGCTGGCTGGTATGTAAAGAAACCTGCATTCCTCAACACAGCACTGTATCGCTAACACTTCCGGTTTCGGAAACCGCCTCAACAAATCCCCAATTTGAGTTACTCACACATCATCACCACACTCAAAACACGCTCATTCAGGCTTTAACAGCCATTATGCTGGCTTTTTTAGGAGGATTATTACTCAATTTAATGCCTTGCGTGCTTCCCGTTCTATCGCTAAAACTGCTACAGCTTAAAGAATCAAAAGAAACCTTGGCGTATACAGGTGGTATTTTAGTCAGTTTTTGGATATTAACAGCTATCATTTTAACGGTTAAAGCGTTTGGAACAGAATTAGGATGGGGATTTCAGCTGCAATCACCCTGGATTGTAGGCGGGTTAGCCTTACTTTTCTGTATACTTGGATTAAATTTATTGGGATATTTTGAAATTGGATTGGGATTTACACGGCTTGGACAGGCAACTTCTCAAAAACAGGGTCTTACAGCAGCGTTTTTTACCGGCGTTCTGGCAACCATCGTGGCAACACCTTGTACGGCACCTTTTATGGGAGCAGCCATTGGAATTGCTGTCCTTCAACCTCCTTTTATCGTCTTTTTAATCTTTTCAAGCCTTGGATTAGGCATGGCCTTTCCTTTTTTAGTATTAGGCTATATTCCAGCCTGGAAAACAAAATTACCCAAACCTGGGGCATGGATGATCACGCTGAAAAAAATTCTTGCTATTCCACTATTTTTAACCACGTTATGGTTATTGGGGATTCTTGCACAGCAGCTTCACATTCCACTTCCTGCGTTTAAACAACACTCTGAGCTAAACTGGAAACCCTATTCAGAATCGGCTATTGAAACCTCCAGAAAATTGGGTCATGCTGTATTTATAGACTTTACAGCGTCCTGGTGTCTGACCTGTCAGGTAAACGAAAAAACCACATTATCCAATCCAGAAGTGGTTGATTTTCTGAAAAAAAATCACGTTGATCTATTTAAAGCGGATTGGACAAATCAAGATGAAACCATTACGCTTGCACTGCGCAAATATGGCCGTAATGGTGTCCCGGTTTACATTTATTATCCAAAAAACAAAGAAGCCAAACGTCTCCCTGAATTATTAACCCCGGAACGTTTCTTAACGGAGCTTACCCAGCATGACTGATTTATTTCATAACCTTAATCCTCAACAAGTAAAAGCTGTTACCCATTTTGGGAATCCTCTGCTTATTATTGCCGGCGCCGGTTCAGGAAAAACAACGGTTTTAACCCGAAAAATCGCTTATTTAATCAAAGAAATGGGCGTAACGCCGGATCATATTTTGGCTATCACGTTTACGAATAAAGCCGCAAAAGAAATGAAAGAGCGTGTTCATTCACTGCTTCCTGAATCTAAACAACCGTTTGTAGGAACCTTTCACTCTTTTTGTGCAGAGGTGCTTAGAAACGATTTTCATCACCTTGGACGGTCCCGTTCGTTTGGAATCTGCGATACAACCGATCAGGTTCGATTAATCAAACAACTGCTTAAGGAAATGAATTTATCCGAAAAAGTATTTCCTCCCTCCAATATTCTGTATCATATTCAAAACTTAAAGAATCAGCACATCAACCCTGTACAAGCTCAAAAACAGGCACAATCGTTGCGTCTTGATGAAAAAATCATCACTATTTACAGTTATTATCAGCTTCGTTTGGAAATTAATCAGCTTGTAGATTTTAACGATATGATTAATTTTGTTGTGGATCTTTTTGAAAATCATCCGGCTGTTTTGGAAAAATATCAGGAACGCTTCAGCTTTATTTTGGTTGATGAATACCAGGATACCAACACCACACAATACAAACTTATTCGTCACCTATCAGAGCGTTATAAAAATCTGACAGTTGTAGGTGATTTTGATCAAAATATCTACTCGTGGCGTGGTGCCAATATCCAAAACATCCTCAATTTTGAGCAGGATTATCCGCTAAGTGAGGTTATTTTATTAGAACAGAACTATCGCTCGACTCAAACCATTTTGAATGCAGCCAATGCGTTAATCAGCAACAATCAGACCCGACGTGAAAAGAAATTGTGGACCTCAAACGGTGATGGTGAGCCTATTCTTATCCATTCGGTTTCTGACGAGC
This sequence comes from uncultured Candidatus Marinamargulisbacteria bacterium, assembly GCA_964517775.1. GTDB lineage: Bacteria > Margulisbacteria > Marinamargulisbacteria > SXXA01 > JAHFDB01 > CAZFCP01. Next base: position 176,445 of record CAZFCP010000002.1, read on the forward strand.
ATTGGGAATCTAAAAAGATTACCCAGGAAATTGAAAAATTAACTCCTGGAATCCCCTATTCCGAAATGGTTGTCCTTTATAGAACCAACGGTCAAAGCCGAGTGATAGAAGAAGCATTAATGACGTCAGGAATCCCTTATCGTGTTGTAGGCGGTTTAAAATTTTTCTCCAGAGCAGAAATCAAAGATATGGTTGGTTATTTAAGACTTATTCATAACCCTAACGATCAACTTTCCTTTGCAAGAGTCATTAATGTCCCTACTCGTGGAATTGGAGATACCTCTGTTGGAAAAATTCTGGAAGCCTCTCAAAAAACAGGTAAAACCATACAGGAACTGGTTGATTCACATGAACTTCCGGTTACACCAAAATGTCAAAGTGCCCTTAAACAATTCTTTAAAGATATCAATGATATTCGAATACAATACGAAGCGCTTGAAAGTGACAAAATCTCAAAAACCATAGAATTGATCCTGGAAAAAACGGGCTATCTACATGCGTTGGCGCCAGACAGCAAACTGGAAGACCGTATTGAAAATATCCAGGAATTAATTGCTGTAGCCCGTGAAGAAGAAATTGATCTGGGCATCTTTTTAACAAATGTATCGCTTATTTCCGAATTAGACGAAACCGAAGAAGTTCCCAATGCTGTAACCCTCATGACCATGCATAATGCTAAAGGATTGGAATTTGACGTGGTGTTTATGCCAGGACTGGAAGAAGGATTGTTGCCTCACTATAAATCAACCCTCGATCCCAAAGGCCTGGAAGAAGAAAGACGGCTTTGTTACGTCGGCATGACTCGGGCAAAAAAGAAACTGATTCTGCTTTCTGCAAAACGTCGTTTAATTTTTGGAGAAGTCTGGAATAACGCTCCATCACGGTTTTTGGATGAAATTCCGAAAGAATTTACAACATCGCCATTACCTACATTTATGAATAAATCCATATTTACTGCTGGCCATTACAGCTCTAAACAAAAAACGGCTCAGCCCTCTGCCGCTGCCACACAAACCTATACGGCAGGCGAAGAAGTTATACATTCCCAATGGGGAAAAGGTGTTATAGAAAAAGTTGAAGGTGAGGGTGACAGTACAACCCTTATCGTGACATTCTCCATTGGAACCAAAAAACTGCTATCCAAATATGCCCCACTCCAAAAAGCCTAGTTCAAAAATCCGTCTGGATAAAGCTGTTCTGGAACAGTTCCCCACACTTACACGGGAAAAAGCTCAGTTCGTGATTATGGCCGGGCAAGTTCTTGTGGATGATATTAAACAGGACAAATGCGGGACACAGGTCAGCACATCGGCAACAATTCGGCTTCTCAATGACTTCCCAAAATATGTCAGCCGTGGCGGCAATAAAATTGAAGGTGCTTTTTCGGAATTTGATATTGATATTGCCGGAAAAATTGCCATGGATGTAGGCATCTCCACCGGAGGTTTTACGGATTATTTATTTCAAAACGGAATAAAATCAGTGTTTGGGATTGATGTAGGCTACGGACAGCTTGATCATAAAATCCGGCAAAATCCAAATTTATTTTTACTGGAACGTACAAATGCTCGTACATATACGCCGTCTGATCTTGAAAAAGCAACTGAAAAATCGCCTGTTTTTTCTGAAGATAGACAACATATTTCTTTGGTTGTGATGGATGTTTCATTTATCAGTGTCACAAAAGTTTTACCGGCACTTATTCCGTTTACATTACCAGAAACAGATTTTGTTATTTTGATTAAACCTCAATTTGAGGCTGAACGTTCTGAAATTGGAAAAGGTGGAATTGTGAAAGATCCAGAAACCCAACAGCTGATTATTAATCGTGTCAGAGAGACACTTTCACCTTTATTTACCTGTGTAAAAACCTGTTTCTCCCCTATTACAGGCACAAAAGGTAATCAGGAATACTTTTTCTGGCTTAAGAAAAAATAGCTTATTTTTCTGGTCTGCCGCTGCCATGTTTGTACATGTTGTAGCGTAACGGATTTTTTAAGTGATAATTTTGATGATAGTCTTCAGCTTTATAAAAAGCAGCTGCAGGTAAAATCAGGGTTTTTACAGGTTGACCTAATTTTTTCTCAAGATTTTTTTTAGATTGTTCAGCAATCTGTTTTTGTTTTTCAGTATGATAATACACAACGGTTATATACTGATGGCCTCTATCAGCATATTGTCCACCAGCATCTGTTGGATCGATGTTATTCCAAAACACCTGAAGCAAGGCTTCAAACGTAGTTTTCGCAGGATCAAAACGTATTTGAATCGCTTCAACATGGCCTGATTTCCCCGAACAAACCTGCTCGTAGGTCGGATTCAGAATGTGGCCACCCGTGTATCCCGAGAAAACCTCTTTTACGCCATTGATATTATCAAACGCCGCCTGTGTACACCAGAAACAGCCTCCGGCAAATGTTGCCAGTTGGTCTTTAGCGTCCACAGGAGTTGTCATCATAAAAAATCCTAAGATTAGTAAGACAAAGGTCTTAAAAAGACTTTGAATACCGTTTTCTGTCGTTTTCATCTAAGTATACTTTACGTAAACGAATAGATTCTGGGGTAATTTCAACAAGTTCGTCATCATTGATAAAGGCAATGCAGTTTTCAAGACTCATCAGGGTAGGAGGAGTCAGTGTAATCGCTTCATCAGCACCTGAAGAGCGGATATTCGTCAGTTTTTTACCTTTTCCAGGGTTAACAACCATATCATCTTCACGAGAGTTTTCACCTAAAATCATACCACCATACGCTTTTTCGCCTGGCCCAATAAATAAGGTTCCGCGTTCCTGAAGGTTAAATAACGCGTGACCAACCGTTTCACATTCTTCTTTAACGATTAATACACCTTTTTTACGGTTTTTCAGTTCGCCGGCGTAATCACTGTATTCGGCAAACACGTAGTTCATAACACCCATACCTTTGGTATCTGTCATAAACTCGGCTTTGAATCCTAAAAGACCACGGGTTGGGATTTTATACTTCAAACGCACCATGCCGTTTTCCTGATGCATTTCCAGAAGCTGACCTTTACGGCCACCAAGATTTTCAATAACACGGCCCATGTAATCTTCGGCTACGTCTACAACAAGCTCTTCATAAGGCTCAAGACGTTTGCCGTCTTCAACCTTGAAAATAACTTTCGGACGAGTAACCTGAAGCTCGTATCCTTCACGGCGCATGGTTTCAATCAGAATTGATAAATGCAGCTCGCCTCTTCCAGATACTTTAAAGCCTGGAGCATCGGTTAAATCTTCAACTTTCAAGGCCACATCCGATAAAATTTCACGCATCAAACGGTCTTTAATATGACGGGATGTAACAAACTCGCCTTCTCTACCTGAAAATGGGGAGTCGTTTGGTAAGAAGTTCATGGAAATGGTTGGAGGATCTATACCAATATTTTCCAAAGGAAGAGGATTTTGAGGATCCGTAACGGTGTCTCCTACCGTAATATCTTCGATACCAGCGATAGACACGATTTCGCCAATTCCGGCAGAATCTGTTTCTTTTTTATCATTACCTTCAAAACGGTAAATTTTTGTAATTCTTGCAGGCTTCAATGTAACACCGCCATCAGACGTTACAACAACATTTTGGTTTGTTTTTAATTGTCCTGATGTGATTTTTCCAATAGCCAGACGACCTAAAAATGAGGAATAGCTTAACGAGCTTACCAATAACTGAATTGGAGCTTCAGGATCGCCTTTTGGTGATGGAACAAAGTCAATAATTTTATCAAAAAGAGGCTCTAATGTAGACGATTCGATAGATGGATCTGTGGTTGCAAATCCATTTTTTGCAGATGCATAAATCACAGGAAAATCTAAAATATGATCTGGCGCATTCAATTTTACAAACAGATCAAAAACCTGATCCAGAACCCAATCCGTACGGGCAGCTGGTTTATCAATTTTATTAATAACCACCAAAACCGGAAGTTGAAGCATTAACGCTTTTTTAAGTACAAAATAGGTTTGAGGCATTGGACCTTCAGCCGCATCAACAAGCAGAAGTGCCGCATCAGCCATTCTTAAAACACGTTCAACCTGACCGCCGAAATCCGCGTGGCCTGGAGTATCGATAATATTAACGGCATGATCCTTATATCTAAATAACCCGTTTTTCGCAGCAATAGTAATACCACGTTCACGTTCAAGATCCATGGAATCCATCATACGTTCTTCAACAACCTGGTTGTCTCTAAACAAACCACTTTGTTTAAACAACTGATCCACAAGAGTTGTCTTTCCATGGTCAACGTGTGCAATAATAGCAATGTTTCTTAATTTATGTTGTTCAATCACAATAGTCCCTCACAGCGAATAGTTGTAGCAGCACAGGCAGCCCAGAATTATAGAGCTAAGAGTGTAACAAAAAAACCATTAAATTGAAAGGAAAAACAAATGTTTACCCAAAAACTTTTTGTAAGAATGTACGATACGGATGCCGCAGGAATTTTATATTTCGGAAGCCAGTTCAGATTTGCCCACGATGCCTTTGAAAGCATGATGGCACATGAAGGCCTTACCTTTCAGGATTTATTTACAAAAGAAGATTTTATCTTTGTGATTGTTCACGCAGAGTCAGATTATATGTCGTCTTTGCATGTTGGAGATCCGATTACCGTATCACTTTGGATTTCAAGAATCGGTGAAACATCGTTTGAAATCAGCTACAACATTCATAAAGAAGATGGAACTCTGGCCGGCAAAGCCAAAACGGTTCACGTCTGCCTGGATAAAGCCAGTCATACAAAAAGAAAACTGCCAGCAAAAATCGAAACACTGCTGCACAAATATACCGTTTAAAATAGATACAATTTTATACGGAACAACCTCCGATTCCTTAGTGTCTAACAGTTAGTTAAAAAACTATTTTATATGATGGAGGATAGAGGTATGAGCGCGTCAGCAGGTTCAGTTAACAGTATTAACAGTGTCAACATAAGCAGTAAGGTTTCCAGTAGCAGTACTACAGACAAATCAGGTTCTGATCTTGTTTTTGCTGATGTATTATCAAAAGTATCTCAAACTCAAAACGGGCCGGATACACCGCCATCTGGAGCTATTCCATTTCACAGCATCGTAGACGTTTTGGATAATGCCGTTGCAAACGGAACAATTTCACAAGACCAGCGTAAAAAACTTTTGGATACTTTTTTTGCTGAAAAACCTCAACAGGCTCATAAGCATCATCATCACCATCATCATGTTCATCAAAAACCAGAAGCAGCAGCGTCTGATGATTCAACAACGTCAACAACAACAGATCCAGCCGTACAAACAATTGAAGCAACTACCCTGGCTGCTTTAAACGCCCAACAAATAACCCCTTCTGCTGAAACTTCACTTTAATCTTCTTTAATAAAATGGCCCCGATGTTTATTCTTCGGGGCCATTCGCTTTTTATATCCTAATCTTCTTTATCCAGTAACAATTGCTCTTCAGGTGTATTTTGATGATCCACCACAAAGATACGTTTTAAGATACCTGAACTCCATAGTCTGAAACGCTCGATGTACGAGTAGGCTGCAGGAACTACCAACAAGGTTAATAGCGTTGAGCTGATCAACCCACCGATAATCGCAACACCCATGCTGGTACGTTGACGTGAGGCTTCGTTTAATCCCATAGCGATTGGAATCATACCGGCAATCAGGGCGAAGGTTGTCATCAGAATCGGACGTAAACGGGTTCTTCCGGCTTTGATAATGGCGGATGAATAATCATAGCCCTTTTCAACCAGCTGATGCGTGTAATCCACCAGAAGAATAGAGTTTTTCGTGGCAATACCCAAGAGCATGATACACCCGATCATTGAGAAAATATCCAATGATTTGTGGCCAACAAACAGACCTATAAAGGCTCCGCAGGCCGCAAGTGGTAATACAAGCATGATGGTAAGCGGTGTAACAAAGGATTCGTATAAGCTGGCAAGAACCAAAAAGATGAACAGGATTCCAAGACCGGCCGCAATCATCATGTTTTGACCCAGCTCCTGGAAGTTTTCAGCTTGTCCCTGGAAGGAATAGTGAACACCTTCAGGCAGCTTCATGTCTTTATCCAGCATTTTTTTGATGTCAGCCATGGCTCCACCGATACCAGGTCCGTTAGGAGCGATATCTGCAGCAATCTGAATGTAACGGCCTCTATCCTGACGCGTGATATTAGATGGCCCGATTGTGCTTTTTGTTTCGGATACATCAGACAGACGTACAAGGTTTCTATTGAGGTTAGGTACGTAAGTTGCGGCATAACCTGCTTTAACGTCACGTTGATCTTCTTTAAGTCTTACACGAATATCGTATTCCAAACCACGTTCTCTAAATACAGCAGGAGTAGCACCTTCAACAAGGGTTCTTAATTCACCACCAACCATTGTCGACGCTAATCCATAAGTATGAATTTTATATGGATTTAAGGCAATCTGAAACTCTGGCTTTCCAGGTTTGTAGCTGATCTCAACATCCAATAAGGCCGGATTTTTCTTCAGTCTTTCAAATACCTCATTTGCGACCTTTTCTACCTGTTCAAGATCATTTCCAACAATATTCAGGTTGAATGGACGCTGACCGCCTCCAACAACATCCACGTCTTTTACAACAGGTTTTGCAGAAGCATATGGTTTAAGTTTTTCTCTCACCATGGCTTTAAAGTCGGTTGTATTCATTTTACGTTTTTTAGAGCTGACAAGATTTACATAGATGCTGGCTTCATTCGCACCACCATCCACGTTACCGATAACCATGGTTGTGTCATGAACTTCTTTAAAATCTCTGATGATACCATCAACCTCATGGGCTGTTTTAGCTGTTCCATCCAGAGTCGTACCCTGTGGCAAATCCAAAGACACCATAAATTCACCAAAATCCTGAGCTGGCAAAAAGGTTTTTGGAACATGTTTTACAACAAAAATACTACCAACAAAGATACAGATAGCCATGGCAATAATTAAAAGAGGATGACGCAGTGTAAAGCCTAAAACTTTCTCGTACATGTCTTCAAGCCAATCCTGAAAGCGACCAAAACCTCTAACAAGAACACCTACTGTGTTGGCCCAGATACCTTTTGGTTCTTTATCTTCTTTACCTGCAAAATAAGCAGATAGCATCGGTGCGATGGTTAAGGCATCAAATAAACTGATCAACATCGCAAAACAGATGGTTAAGCCGAACTGTTTAAAGAACTGCCCTACTATACCGCTTAAAAATGCAATGGGGCCAAAAACCGCAATTACCGTTAACGTGGTTGCAATAACAGCCAGACGAACTTCTTTTGTTCCTTCGATAGCCGCCTGAACCGGAGGTTTTCCCATTTCGAGATGTCGAAAGATATTCTCTCGCACAACGATAGCGTCATCGATGAGGAGACCTACAGACAAACTTAAAGCCAGAAGGGACATAACGTTGATGGAAAAGCCAGCGATGGACATCAGCAAAAAGGCACCCAACAGGGAGTTAGGTAGCGCAAGACTGGTAATGATGGTTGAACGACCGCTTCCAAGGAAGAAATACACAACAATAACGGTTAACGCGATACCAATTAAGATAGATTCCTTAACATCATCAACGTTGGCTTTGATGTTTTTGGATCCGTCTCTAACAACCAGAATAGCAGCTTTACCGTTATATTCTTTGTTTAGCTTATCAACTTTCTTTTTCAAGGCATTTGAAACCGCAATGGTATTTGAACCAGACTGTTTATAGATGTCTAAAAAGATAGATTTTTTTCCGTTAACAAAGGCTCTTGTTTTTTCATCTTGAAGTTCATTAGTTACTGTACCTAAATCAGAGACTTTTACCGGAACTTCGTTACCGAAGAAATTAACAACCGTATTTTTAATATCATCCAGAGATTTAAACTCCCCAAGGGTACGAATAACGGTTTCGTAAGCACCATGTTCCACTTTTCCGGCAGGAACGTTTAAACCTGTACTTTGAATAGCTTCAGACACCCGTGATGCAGATAATTCGTGGGCCTTCAGCTTGTTTTTATCCAGCTCAACACGTACCTCACGTTTTCTTCCACCGATAATATTTACAAGCCCTACTTTAGACACCTGTTCCAGTTTCGGTTTAATAGTTTCGTTGGCAAATTCAAACAGTTTTTCAGGGGGAAGATCGGCATCGATGGCCACACGGATAATCGGCTGGTCGGCAGGATCGATACGGCGGATAATCGGTTCTTTGGCATCGGTAGGCAATTTGTATTTAATACCAGATACTTTATCTCTGATCTGTTGTTCCGCGTATTTAATGTCGGTTTCCAAAGTAAACTCGGCAACAACCACACCCAAACCTTCTTTACTGGTAGAGGTTACACGGGAAATGCCTGGTAAGGTGGATACTTCGTCTTCAATCGTTTTTGAGATTAAAGTTTCAACCTCAGTTGGACCAGCACCTGGATACGGAACGCTTACCGTAACAATCGGAAAGGTAACATCAGGAAACAAATCCACAGGCAGCTTTTTCATTGAAATGTAGCCCAATGCCAACATCAAAATGACTATACACGTTATAAAAATAGGCCGTTTTACCGAAAGTCTAGCTAAATCCATAATTAATTACTCCCATACATTCTTAATTGTGTCGCAATTTTCAACACATCATGCAACGATTTCAAGGTATTCAGCTTTGCAGACGCATAATCCTGCTCAAACTGTAAAACCTGAAACGTTGTGGTACGACCTTTTTGTCTGCGATCCATTTCGTACACCCATTTGTTGCGTTGAATATCTTCAAGCTTTTTTAACGCTTTATATTTACGTTTTGCATCGGATAAACGCTGATTTAAATCATTCCAGTCGTTTTCCTGTTCGATTACTTTTCGGTTGTAGGCAAGATCTAAAGCCGATTGCTGTAACTCGTGACCTTTAAGTACGGTTTGGATGGAGTCTACATCAAGATTCATGCTGAAGGCTAAAGAAACCTGATAGGTGCCATAGTGATTGGAAAATGAATTATAAACAGCTGTATCAAAATTTTGTTCTTTTTGATTCAAAATAACTTTACCAGTAAAGTCTAATGATGGCGTTAGTTCCTGTCTGGTAGACATTAATTTTAATTCTGACTGTTTTTTAGACAGTTCTAATAATTTCACATCTTCTTTAGGTTTAAATTGAGTTGGGATGTCCAGATCTTTCAATACACTATCTTCAAGCTCGGTTAACGTATCTGCAGCGTAATTATCAGGCTCGTTACGTAAGATATTAAAGGCTCTTAACGCCAGTTTTTGCTCGTCATATGAGGACTGCAGTTCAATTTTTCTAAGCTCTACAGCTGATTGCGCCTGATAATAGTCAGAATTGTCTGATAACTGTAAGTTGGCTCTGTTAGCAGCCCAGGACAACATTTTTTCAGCTCTTTCAAGTGAACGTTTGTTGGCATCCACAGTTTCATTAGCCAATTGTAAACGCCAGTAAGCAAGCTCAGCATCAGATAAAACGTTCTTTATTTTAGAGGTTTCAGACAATAATGACGTTGCTGCTGTTAAAACAACAGTTTGTTGAGAAACCTTAATATCCTGACCATCCGCATTTTTCCAAAGGTTTTTAGTAAACTCAAAAACCGGAGATGTTTCATAGTACTTATCAAGATTGGTGTAATTCGTACCGGAAGCCATATATTTTAATGTAAATTGAGAACCCCAGTCTGTTTTCAATTTCAAACCGACATCCCCACCAAACGTATCTGTTCTAAATGAAGGGATTCCAGTAATAGGAATTCCCAAAGGCTTTCCATCAGTGCTGAGATTTCCATCAGCAAAAAACGTAGGAGACGTATATAAAGCGCTTTGTTTAGAGGTAAACGCTGCCCCATCCTGAGTCTGTTTCGATGCTTTAATACCCTGATGCTCTGATGCAACCTGGTTTAAATATGATTTCAAGCTAAGCTTCGATTCCGCCCCATACAAAGCTACATTCATGCTGATGAGTGAAAACAGCACGCCTTTTACTACGGTTTTAATAGTCACGCCTTATCTCCTTTATGTAATATCCCATGAAAAAATATATCCTCCATCTGCTGAACAACCTGTTCCTGAAACGCTTCGTCTTTAATGGTTCGGCTAAAATAGCTTTCACTAAGATGATCGGCGCGTGCAAGCTGCATCATAAATGCGAAATACATACCCGCAAACGTGAGGGTATCCAGATCGGATTTTAGAAGCTGAGCTGTTTTTGCAGACTCCAAAAACTCAACAAATAAAATAAACTTTTTGATAATGGCCTCATCAAAAATCTCTTTCATAAACGGCCTGTTCATATCCAGTTCACGATGAACAATAGACGTTATTTCAGGCTCTGCCACATAAAACTTCAGCATTTCCAATGAATACATTTGAAGTCTGATTCTAAATTCCTCTAAAGACTTTGGAGGTTTCAGCATATCCTGAGCAACCTTCAAACGCTCCAGAGCCAACTCGCTGATACAGGATTTGTACAAACCTTCCTTGCCACCAAAATGGTAGCTGACGAGGCTGACATTTACACCGGCATCATCCACAATATCTTTTACGGATGCAGCATCAAAGCCTCTTCGAGAAAAGAGCTTTCTTGCACTTCTTAACAAACAATCTTTGGTACTATGCTCGTGTTCACCCATAAGTAACCGAGTTTACAGGGTAGTGTTTGAGAATGTCAAATGATTATTTGAATTTTTCAAAAAAGAGATTAAGACTCTTTACTTTGAGCGTAAACGATTCCCCATTCATCAAATAAGTGATGATGAGCCACAGGTAAAAGTCTGGCTTTACACATAGATTCAAACAAAGCTTTTAACGGAGTAGAAAATGCCTTTAAAAGCTGAGTAACCGTTTGTTTATCGGTTTCGGATAAAGCGAAATCATACTTAAAATATAAATCCCAACACCATTGAGTAAGGGCACGAAGACCTTTTGAACCTAAAATAACAGGCATAACCGTGCTAAACGGAAACTCTACAGACATTAAGGCCAGCTTTTCACACACCAGACGTCGATGTTCTTCCTGAACAGCTATCATATTTTCAAAAATATTGGGAATGCCTTCAGGTCTCTTTTCAAACGTTTTTTTGAGGGATTTTAAAGGCGCAATCATATCAAAGGTTGTTTTTTTCGAGTATTGAAGACATAAATCCAAAAAATAATTAAACATCAAATCGGAAAGGAAGAGGGAGACGGGTTTCCCTTCTTCAACGGCAAAAAATGTCATCAAAGCACCTGTTTTACCCGATTTATTATAGGCATCTTTACTGATTTTCTCATAAAAAACAGCTGTAAATAGACCTAAATCCTGTGGATCTCCCCCACTTTCCTTAAATTCCTGGTAATAATCTTCAACTGCAGACAATAAAAAACGAATATGATCTTCCTTGGATTGAAAACCAGATTTTTGATTTTGAGGCAGCTTTGAAATCTCTTCCAGGCATTTATCAACATCGTCCATGGCTTTTTCCAGATGTTCAAGCTCTTCCTGAATTTCATCCGTACTTTTGGATTTTTTTGTTTTGGATAGATTTTTAATCATTTGAGTCACATAAGTTTGAAGAACAGCATTGGCATGGGCCTGTTTTGGAACAACAGGAGGCGCTGGCAGTTTAACCATTTTAACACCGGATTTTTTTCCAAAATAACCAATGCGAAGCAAGTTATCCATCTGATCACGAATAGCCTGCTCAAGGCTTACCTTTGCCTGTTGCTGTAGAGGGGGTGTAGAAATGGGCTTTGGACCTATAGGGTTAATGGCTGACATACCGCTACCTCCTTTTCAAAAAATCAAGCTGTTTTCTGACGCTCTTTTTGAATGGCATTGATAAGCCCGGCCAATACTTTTCCAGGACCTACTTCTTCAAATTCGGTTTCGCCCTGATCCAAAATATAGTGCACGCTTTCAACCCAACGAACTGATCCTGTAATTTGAGCGGACAGCAGAGATACCACATCGTTGGATGACGCATACGGTTTTGCAGAAACGTTCGAAATAACCGGAATAGAGGGAGCGTTAAAGGTAAAGCCTGATAAAAAGGTAGAAAACGCCTGTTTAGCCTCTTCCATTAAGCTGGAATGAAAGGCTCCGCTGACTTTTAAAGGAACAACAAGCTTTGCACCCGCAGCTTTAATAACCTCACAGCCTTTTTCAACAGCTTCTTTTTTACCTGAGATAACAATTTGAACAGGGGAATTAAAATTGGCCATTTCAACATCATGAAGCTGGTTTTCGGCTAGAACTGATTTTAAAACATCGGGAGTAAGACCGATAACAGCAGCCATCCCACCGCCTTTGGCCTGGCTCATTAATTCTCCACGTTTTTTTACGAGGGTAAGTCCTGTAGCAAAATCAAAAACGCCTGCCGCCCATAAAGCATTATATTCACCTAAACTGTGACCAGCTAAAAAAGCAGGTTGAGGCAAGCCTTTTGAGGCGCGGTGTTTATACATTAAGGCGTTAACCGTAAATAAAGCAGGCTGAGTAAATGCTGTATTGCCCAGTTGTTCATTAGAATCCTGCAAACAAAGTTCTTTAATGGAGTAGCCTAAAATAGAATCTGCAACAGAGGTAATATCAGGAAATTGTTCAAATAACCCCTCGCCCATCCCTAGTTTTTGTGAGCCCTGGCCTGGAAATACAACAGTTGTCATTAACATTTCCTTTCAACATTACGCTATAGTAGTTAATCTGCGACAGTAAAAAAATTATTCTTAGTTTACTACCATAATTGATCTGCGTCACGACTGATGTAAATCATGAAGACAATCCCGGACTGAGGACAGGAAAAGCTGATGATCGGGGTTTGAAGTTGGATACTGGCTACATTGCTGCAAAATTGGAATCAAAGCATGGAAATCAACTGTAGTTTTTGAAATAGCTTTTTTGAGCCAGAACAAGGCATCGTCTATTAAATTTCGTTTTAGAAACACAGGGATAATTTCAAGATAAAACGGATAATAGGTTTCGGCATAAGGGGCAAAAGATTTTAATTGATCTAAAATGGTGCGGTCGTCGTAATGGGCTCGATTTAACCGAGACAATAATAAATTGGCGGGAAGTGACAACCGCTCATAATCTGCAGATAGCCAGTGTAAATGCTGGCGGGCTTCTTCATCTAACCCACGTTCAAGCAGTGCATAGGCGACTTTCAGGTTGATAAAAAAATCACGGGATTGATACGGCGTTAAAGATTGAAACAAGGCTGTTTTTTGTGAGAAATAGGCGTGAGCATCCGTATCGTTTTCCATAACGAAAACAGCTTGAGGTTGAATTTCGACAGCCTCCAGCCTTTTCGACGACAAAATATTGGGGGCGCTATACAGATCAAACCCCTTTTCGTTCAGAAAATCCAGTATGAAGGGCTTAAATACGCTATGATGCCGATGTAACCCATAATTAACCTGAAGAATATGGCAG
>CAZFCP010000003.1:0-3342 GCA_964517775.1 uncultured Candidatus Marinamargulisbacteria bacterium
CCGTTCATTGCAACCCATTCATGCTACAATCGCGAGGATTTTCACATTACTAGGGCACCTCTTCTTCCGAAGTTACGAGGCTAATTTGCAGAGTTCCTTAACGAGAGTTATCCCGCGCGCCTTGGTATTTTCTACCCACCTACCTGTGTCGGTTTTAGTACGGATACCCTTAAATCTCACTAGAAGGTTTTCTTGTCAGTGTGGACTCAATCACTTCCCCGCGAACGGGTCGTATTCGCTTCTCAGAGTTAATGAAGAAACGGATTTGCCAATTTCTTCCTCCTACGAGCTTAAACCACAATCCAATAAGTGGCTGACCTATCCTACTGCGTCACTCCATTGTTAATAACGATTTAAAGGTAGTACGGGAATATTAACCCGTTGTCCATCGGCTACGCCTTTCGGCCTTGCCTTAGGTTCCGACTAACCCTGGGAGGACGAACCTTGCCCAGGAAACCTTAGGTTTACGGCGAATAAGATTCTCACTTATTTTTTCGTTACTCATGCCGACATTCTCACTTCTGCTTCGTCCATCAAACCTCGCCGGTTTAACTTCAACCTACAACAGAACGCTCCACTACCGATAGTCAAAGACTATCCCACAACATCGGTGATATGCTTGAGCCCCGTTACATTTTCGGCGCAGGATCGCTCGACCAGTGAGCTGTTACGCTTTCTTTAAAGGATGGCTGCTTCTAAGCCAACCTCCTGGTTGTTTGAGCAACCCCACCTCCTTTACCACTTAGCATATACTTGGGGACCTTAATTGGTGGTCTGGGCTGTTTCCCTTTTGTCCTAGAAGCTTAGCCCTCTAAGACTCACTCCCGAGTATGAAAACACGGCATTCGGAGTTTGCCTAGGTTTGGTAACGTTGGTTACGCCCCTAGCCTAAACAGTGCTCTACCTCCGTGCTCCTAACCTCGAGGCTGCCCCTAAAGGCATTTCGTGGAGAGCCAGCTATCTCCCAGTTCGATTGGAATTTCTCCGCTATCCACAAGTCATCCGAGAATTTTTCAACATTCACCGGTTCGGACCTCCACGGAATGTTACTTCCGCTTCATCCTGCTCATGGATAGATCACTAGGTTTCGGGTTTAATACCAGTAACTAAACGCCCTATTAAGACTTGGTTTCCCTACGGCTCCGTATAAAAACTTAACCTTGCTACTGACATTAAGTCGCCGGCACATTCTTCAATAGGCATAACGTCAGTCCCAAAAGGAACCTCCGATCGCTTGTAAGCACATGGTTTCACGTTCTATTTCACTCCCCTCACGGGGTTCTTTTCACCTTTCCCTCACGGTACTGGTACGCTATCGGTCATACATTGGTATTTAGCCTTGGATGATGGTCCACCCGGATTCCCGCAAGATTCCACGTGTCTCGCGGTACTTAAGAACACTCTTAGCAAGATGCTACTTTTTAATATACGTGACTATCACACTCTACGGCGGAACTTTCCAATTCCTTCTACTAAAGTAACATTTTTTGACTTGCTTATCTTTTTACAGAAAGACAGCAGAGTGTCTTACAACACCAAATTTGCAACGCCTGTAAGCTTGACACAAATATGGTTTAGGCTGATCCCGTTTCGCTCGCCGCTACTAAGGGAATCTCTTTTGATTTCTTTTCCTTGGGTTACTTAGATGTTTCAGTTCGCCCAGTTCCCTTCACTCACCTTATGTGTTCAGGTGAGGATATGCAAGCATTACCCTGCATGAGTTTCCTCATTCGGAGATCTCCGGATCAAAGCTTGTTAGCAGCTCCCCGAAGCTTATCGCAGCTTGCCACGTCCTTCATCGGCCTGTATGCCAAGGGATCCCCCATGTGCCCTTACTATCTTGTTTCAAAGCGGCTTATGAATAATAACTATTTGGAATCTACCTAAATAATTTTGTTTTGTTTTTCGCAATTTCAAAGATCAAATCTGCTGTTTATCAGCAGGGTTAAAAACTATAGAGAACTTTTTTTTATTTGTCAAATACAATTTTTTTTCGTTCTCTAAAGCCCCGCACTCATCGGCAGGGCTTAACAAAGTAAATGAATTTATAAGAATTGTAAAGCCCCTAAATCGCTTTTGAGGCTTTCAGTAGCTCAGCAGCGCTTTTTGTTTGCAGGATTTGGAAGTTTTCAGCCACAATTTCTGCGCCCCATTTCCGTTGGTCTTGATCCAGATAGCTGCTGATTTGCACACGTCCCCACACCAATACCGGTGTAGATTTTCTTAATAACTGTTGCGCGGATATCGCAACCTTGCCCCATAAAACAATCGGAATAAAGTCTGCATCTCTTACACCCCCCTCTTTTTTAAAGCCTCTGTTTACAGCAATAGTAAAAGAAACTTTTGTCAGACTATCAGAGATTTTTGTTAACACGGGTTCTTTTGTTAGTCGGCCTACAAGCGTGACATGGTTATAGTAGTAACTCATCAAACTCTCCTTTCTTATTTTATGATCGACCATGTTAAGAAAATCTAACAAATTAAATTATTAACGTCAATATTTATTTAAATTTATTTTTTATTGATACAAAGACATCATATGCAGGATTAAGCCCTCAAAAAACAAGGAACTTGAAACTCTGATTTACAAATAGCAAAAAGGTAGCTATACTTTCCACAGTTTTGTCCCGAAATGGGGGCGTAGTTCAGCTGGTTAGAACGCCTGCCTGTCACGCAGGAGGTCGAGGGTTCGAGTCCCTTCGCTCCCGCCATTAAAAAACAAAAGCTTCAAGCGTTTGTTTTGGATGGTAACTTTCGAGATCAAACTTAAAACCAATACCCGTTTCTTTTATCCAACACCCCGTTATCCCCAACGTTTTTTGCAATTCACACACATTCATTGGATTATCATCAAAAAAACAAACTCCCTCATCTATAGAGATAGTCTTTTCAATTAAAATTTTTCTAACAACCTCTGAAAAAGTTTGCGTTGGTTTTCCTATCCAGTAAAAAGAAGCTTTCAATTCAGTTTCCAGCCATTTTGCATAATATCCAGCGACAGGAATCAGCGATTGACCCAATCCACGAACATATAAATCAGGGTTGCAGCAAATAACAGGTTTTGGATGTTTAATCAGCATCTCTTTTAAATCAGAAAACACTTTCGGACTTTTTGAGCCGGGTGATGACGCAATGACAACCGTGTCGGCATCTGGCAAATGAGTGGTAACAATAGCCCCAGCGTCCTGGAGGTAAACAACACTTCCGGGAGTACCAACTACATAAACACGTTTTTTATAAACATGTTGAACACAATACTCATCATATAAAAAAGACGTTCCCGACGAAATAACAGCGTTTTTTTCAATCGAAACTCCGGCCGTTTTAAGCCAGTCGGACATA
>CAZFCP010000003.1:3352-41762 GCA_964517775.1 uncultured Candidatus Marinamargulisbacteria bacterium
TTATTGGTCAGTAAAAAAACAGATCCTCGCTTTTGCAATTCGTTCAATGCGGCTGCAGAATGAGCCAAAATTCCCGTTTCGTTGCAAATAACACCAGATAAATCTATTAAAAATGTATGATGTACCGATAAAAAATCTGAGATTTTAGTCATGAGAGGCTTTCATCTGTGACAGTGTTTTAAACTGAACACCTTTTTGTTTTAAAGCGGCCAAAAGTCCAGGTAATGCTTTTACAGTAACAGGATTTCCATTATGCAACAAAACAATATCACGATTTTTGATACGACCAAGTATCTCTTTTTGAAGAGTTGTAACATCGTTAGTGTTTATTTTTTTTTGAATGCCAGAGGAATCTCCCAGCATAAAATCTCCAAAATTAAGTGTCCAATAGCCATAACTTAATTTTTTTTCCTTTAAAATGGCATCCAGGTTGTGTGGATTTTGTCCACCGGGAGAACGAAAATAAACCATTTTTTTCTGCGTTAAATTAAAAATAAGATCCTGGGCTGCCTGTATTTCAAGGCGGATTTGGGCATCTGTAAGCTCTGTTAATCTAAGATGGGAATAACTGTGATTTCCAAGTTCATGACCCCGTTTTAAAATATCCAGAATTAAAGCTGGATGTAAAGCCGCATCTCTTCCCACAATAAAAAAAGTGGCTTTGGCACCATATTGATCTAAAATATCTAATATATCTTCTGTGTATCCAGGCTTTGGGCCGTCATCAAAGGTTAGGGCAACAGGGAAGGCCTGAAGCATATGCACCGAAAACACACATATACAGAACATAAGACTGAGGCTAAGTTTCATAGTCAATCGCTTTATTCATCGTAGATACAAGACATAGGTGATAAGGGAGATGTTTTTTTAGATGATTTAAACAAAGCTCAGCTTCTTTTTTTGTGTGAAAGGGATAAAATACGGTTGAACCCGATCCTGAAAGCTGTAGTGGAAAATAACCCTGATTTTTACCAGCTTCTTCTATATCGTTTAATTGAGGAAAAGCTGAAAACAACGGCGTTTTAAAGTCGTTTTCGCCTATATGATGAGTCAGAAAAGCTTTCGGCGTTTTGGTAGGACGATATAAATTTTGACCGCGACTTTTATCCAGAATGCGATAAGCCTCAGGTGTAGAACTGGAAAACCCAGGAAAAATCAAAACAAAATATGTGTAAGGCCCAGGAGAAATAGGTGTGATTTTTTCACCAATGCCACGTACAAGAGCTGTTCCTGTATTGTGGATAAAAAAAGGAATATCAGCTCCGAAAGATGTGCTAAGTTTTATAAGCGTAGGACGTGGCTTTTTTAAAAATCGGTTGAGATACAACAAAAAACCGGCTGCATTTGTACTTGCGCCACCAAGGCCTGATCCAAAAGGAATGTTTTTTTCTACATGAATATGAAACCCAAAAGGAAGACCTGATTCAAATTTTCTATATATTTTTGTAAGAATATTAGATTCTGTTAGAGGAAAATCAGGGTGAGACGATGAAAGCATCCATTTTTTTTCAGCCAAAGGTGTAATGGTTAAGGTATCGGATAAAGACAAGGTTTGAAAAATAGAGCAGATAGGATGAAAAGAATCTGAACGTGGGGAGAAAATTTTAAGGGAGAGGTTAAGCTTGGCCCTTGTATAAACAAGGGCCTTAAAGTCGGATGGAGCCGTCATTATTTAATTTTAGAAATATCTTTCTTGATTTTGTACTCTTTTTTAAGTTTATCTAATAAATCAGAGGTAAGTTTACGTTTTTTCTCAGCGAGTAAAGCCTCTTTAATTTGACCTTTTACTTTATCAAAATCCATTCTTGGTCTCAACATAACGTCTTCCAGTTTAATAATATGAAAGCCAAATTGTGTTTTTACTATACCGGATGTTCTGCCTTTTTGCATGGAAAATACAGCATGTTCAAACTGAGGAACCAGCTGTCCTTTTGTGAACCAACCTAAATCTCCACCGTTTGCTGCAGAAGGATCCACAGATTTTTCACGGGCAAGTTTTGCAAAATCAGCACCCGATTTTAACGTTTTTAACACAGCATTTGCTTCGGCTTCAGTTTTAACCAGGATATGACGCGCTCTGCGTTGTTCTGTTTCCTGGAATTGATTTGGGTTTCCCTGATAATAACGGCGTACTTCTTCATCACTGACTGTAGCCATTTTTTCAACTTTTTCCTGAACAACCATATTTAACAGTAATTGATTTTTTGCATTTTCAAGCTGTTGTTTAAACTCTTTACGTTTTGGATAACCTTCTTTATCTGCAAAAACAAGAATAACTTTTTCATCAATCATTTGATCTAATACTTTAATTTTATTTTCTTTTTGCTGTAAAGCAGCCGCGAATTGAGGAGGAAAACTTTTTAAACGCAGATCAAGATCTTCGATTGTTATCGCTTCTCCCTGTACAGTTGCCACATTGTTTTTTGAACCAAAACCAAAAAAACCTACCAAACCTAATGTTCCTGCTAATAACAACACACCAAAAATTTTCTTTTTCATAAACAGAAGAAAGCCTCCTTAGTTTTTAAACATGATTGGGATCACTTTGAATTAGTGACCAAGTAAACACTACATCAGAAATTTTGGCAATGAGCTGCATTGCCGTAGCTGCTGATCTAAAATCGGATGAAAAAACCGTAATAGCATAAGGACATTGTCTTGAAAAAACAATACCAGAATCGTGCTTAATACCGTTCAACGTGCCCGTTTTATTTGCAACCAAAATATCTTTTGAAACAGGTTTTGGAATTCCCCAGCGATATTTTTGCTGAGACATGATAAACACCATTTCCCGACATGCCTTTGAAGAAGCCACCTGCCCTTTCGCAATTTTTGTAAGCAACACCGTCTGATCTCTCGGAGTAGAGAAATTAAGACCTTTAGCTTTTAAAAGATCGCTATTACCGATAACTGTTTGAGTTAGACCAAGCCGTTTCATAGAACGATTGATACTGTCTTTACCCAAAAAATCTATCAGCATTTTTGTAGCTGTATTATCACTGAAATGAATCATGCACTCTACTAAATATTGAATAGTAAACGCTTTACCATTTGGAGAACCAAATAAAGGACCTGCGCCCAACACTTTATGAGATTGTCTTAGAATAAGTTTATCGGAAAACTTAAATTTCCCCTGCGCAGACTGCATATAAGCCTCTGCCATAACAGCAACTTTTATAACACTTGCAGGATTTACAGGTTCATTTTCGTTAATGCCAAGAGATTCACCTGTATTCAAATTAACAAGATAAAGCCCAACTTTTCCTTGAGATTCCGGTGGTAAAAGGGATTGGATCTGATGTCTCAGATCCATTAATCCATAATTATATGCAAAAGAGCTTGTTTGAAAAACAAACAGGAAAAGTGCAACGAACAGAAAACGAAAAAACTGTGTTGGTTTAGATAACACTACGCTTCTAAGTTAACCGGGATAAAATTCACACGATTCTGAGAATCAATTTCTTTTACTTTTACAGTTAAAATCTGTCCCAGGCTAAGGACATCTTCAACTCTTTCAATCCGTTGTTTGGATAATGTTGAGATATGCAATAACCCTTCTTTACCAGGAAGAACTTCAACGAAAGCACCAAAGTTAGTAATTTTTACAACTTTACCCTGGAATACATCGCCAGCTTCAATATCTCTTACCAAGGTTAAAATGGCATTTTTAGCGATATCAAGTTCGGATTGATTTTTTGCGGAAATACAAACCAGACCCTGACTTCCGTCAGTAACGACTACAGATGCCTTGCTTTCTTCCTCGATTTTACGGATCATTTTTCCGCCCGGCCCGATAACAAGACCGACTTTTTCTGGATCAATAGTAATGGTTTCGATTTTCGGAGCAATTGGAGAAAGTGATTCACGAGGCTGATCAATTACTTTTAGCATTTCTGAAAGGATATGCATTCTTCCGTCATGTGCCTGTGAAAGTGCATTGGTAAGGATTTCTTTGGAAAGTCCGCCAACTTTAATATCCAACTGAAGCGCTGTGATACCTTTTTTAGTACCCGCAACTTTAAAATCCATATCCCCATAATGGTCTTCAAGGCCCTGGATATCGGATAAAATAACATAGTCACCTTTTTCATCGATTAAAAGTCCCATGGCAATACCAGAAACCGGAGCCTTAATAGGAACACCGCAATCCATTAAAGCCAAAGTTCCCGAACAAACCGACGCCATTGATGACGATCCGTTTGATTCCGTAATATCAGATACAAGTCTTACAGTATAAGGAAAACTGTCGGAAGAAGGCAGAACGGCCTTGATTGCTCTTTCAGCCAAAGCGCCGTGACCTAATTCGCGACGGCCTGTTCTGGCCATGTTTCCAACTTCCCCTACGGAATATGGAGGGAAGTTATAGTGGAAGTAGTAATTTTTTCGTGATGATTCATTTAAACCGTCTTCGATTTGCTCGTCTTCTGATGTACCTAAGGTAACACTTCCAAGACTTTGAGTTTCTCCACGGGTAAATAAAGCAGAACCATGTACGGAAGGAAGAAGTCCAATTTGAGACTCGATTGGTCTGATTTGGGTTACACCTCGACCGTCAGGTCTGATTTTCTTTGAAATAATAATGTCTCTGATTTTGTCTTTTTTAATTTCAGAATAGTACCGTTTTACAAAACCGGCATTGTCTTCTGTTACAAATTTTTCATTAACTGATTTTTCCAGCTGTGTTAAAAATTCTTCGATGGAATGTTTACTTCCTGATTGAAGATTTTGTTCGATGGAAGATCCGATAAAGGTCTGGATCTCATTATATAAAGCTTGATTCTCTTCTGGTTTAGCAACAACAGCTTTGGATTTACCGGCTTTTGCAACCAATTCTTCCTGAAGTTCGATTTGCTGCTTGATATAAATATGAGCTTCCTGAATAGCACCCAAAACAACAGCTTCGGATACTTCTTTCGCACCGGCTTCTACCATTAAAATGGCATCTTTTGTTCCGGCAACCACAATATTAAGATCGCTGGATTCCTGATCTTCAAAAGTAGGATTGATTAGATAAGCACCGTCTTTGTATCCAACAAGTACTGCACCTACTGGGCCAAGAAACGGAATGGAGGATAAACTTAATGCAGCTGACCCCGCCATAACGGCATATGGCTCAGGAGAAAAACGGGCATCGTATGATAAAACCGTTACAACAACCTGAACATCGTTAAAGAAATATTTAGGGAAAAGAGGACGGATTGGGCGGTCAATAAGACGAGACGTTAATGTTGCCGTAACGGAAGGTCTGGCCTCACGTTTAAAAAATCCACCAGGAATTTTTCCTGCGGAAAACATTTTTTCTACATATTCAACCGTTAGAGGGAAAAAATCGATTCCTTCTTTCGGAGCTTTGGACATAACTGCAGTAGCTAATAGAACAAGATCTCCGCATGTTACCAGAACAGAGCCATCGGCTTGTTTTGCGATCACTCCCGTACTTATTTCCACAACATTCGAAGCGATAGTTTTAACAGCAGAGACCTTATTGTTGAGCATGGAGTTTCCTTAATCTTTAGTTTTGAGGTTTAGTTTTTCTGAAACTGAAAAGTAAGCGTCTCTGTTTGTCCGTTTTAGATAACGAAGAAGACGACGACGTTGACCTACCATTAAAAGCAGACCGCGTCTGGAATGGTGATCTTTTTTGTGAATTTTCAAATGTTCTACAAGGTGGTTAATACGTTCAGTTAAAATAGCAATTTGAACTTGTGAAGACCCAGTGTCTGTTGCATGGGTTTTAAACGATTCTATGATAGATTTTTTTTCTTTTTCGCCGATTAAAGACATAAATTCCTCCAAAATGTGACCTGTTTAGTTAGCTGGCAACACGTCTTCATGTGCCGAAAGCTAAGCTGTAGTATGCTAGCATACCTCAATTATAACTAGCAATACGGGGAACTTTTGTGTACAGTGTGTTGATGTCTGCAGCACTCGTTATTATTTGTTTCTTCACTTTTATCATTCACACAACAGAAACACTGGCCTACTGTCTGAGAATAGCCGGACTGCATACCAAAAAAATTGCAGTGGCCATGTCCTTCGTTACAACAACCCTGCTGGTATCGCGTTTATCCAATATGTTTCAGGCTCCACTGCTTGGAGCTTTAGTGGATAAAGCCATTCAAACACAAAGTCCACTGGCATTAGATCACCTAAGCAACTCATTCAGATTGGTTATTTTGTTTGGATTTTTAGGATCTTTACTGGGATTTTTATTATCACCGACAGCCATCAAGCTTTTTTCCAAAGCTATTGTACATTTTCATGAACACGGTTCGTTGCCTAAACTGGTCTGGCACGCTCTTCATCCTAAATATTTCAAAACCATTTTCGCCTGCTTTACACGCCCAAGATTTTCGGATTTTTCCGGAGTTTCGCTTAAAAATCTACCTAAAACTTTTTTGATTTTAAACTCGGTTGTAACCTCAGTTTACACAATTGGGGTACTTTGTTCGCTACTGGCAGGGGCTTTTTTACCTACGATGCGATCAACAGCCATTCAACTATCCGGCATTGTGAACGGGATTGCAACCATTTTATTAACGCTGTTTGTAGACCCAGCCGGAGCTAGAATTACCGATCAGAGCTATCATAATCAACGTCCTTATAACGATGTGGTATCTGTAGTGTTTTTCCTTCAGATTGGACGATTATTCGGCACACTGGTTCTGGCTCAATTATTATTCAAGCCGTTTACCTTATATATTATGTGGGTAACAACCTTTTTCCATTCATGATATCGCATCAGGCCTATACAGATCTCATACAGACGTTAAACCAGTATGCCCGGGATTATTACACAAACGATACCCCATCGATTAGTGATGCCGAGTACGACCATCTTTACAGAACAGCGTTGCAGTTTGAAGAAGCCAATCCTCTTCTAGTAGATCCGGCTTCACCAACACAGCGTATTGGAGATAAGCCACTTGAAAAATTTGAGCAGTTTGAACATTCGCAGCCGCTGCCATCACTTGGAAATATTTTCAATTTCAGTGAGCTGGAAACGTTTTACAATCGGATTTTAAAAGACTTAAGCCTGGATGCGTCACATTTAAACTTTACGATTGAACCTAAAATGGATGGGTTGGCCGTAGCAGTTCATTATCAAAACGGATTGCTGGTTTCCGCCGCCACAAGAGGCAATGGAAAAGTGGGGGAAAATGTAACGCACACCGTAAAAACCATAAAGTCGTTGCCGTTACAGTTAAAAGAACCGATCACCCTGGAAGTAAGAGGTGAGGTTTTTATTAGAAAATCAATGTTTGAAAAGATTAAAGATCAATTTGCAAACCCAAGAAATGCAGCCGCAGGATCGTTGAGACAGTTGGATCCGGCAATAGCAGCACAACGGCATCTGGATATTATGATTTATCAGGGCGTTTCACTGCCTTTTAGCTCACACTCGGAGACACTTTCTTATTTAAAACAGCTTGGATTTCAGACGTCACAGATTCTTAAGGCGTCATCATTGCAGGATGTGCAAACGGCCTGTGATACCATACAAAAAAACAGAGCCTCTTACGATTGGGATATTGATGGAGCCGTTATCAAGGTGGATGATCTGCTGTTTCAATCCCATCTGGGATTTACGGCAAAAGCACCACGCTGGGCTGTGGCGTATAAATTTGCATCCGAGCAGGCGGCTACGCAGCTGCATGACATTACCGTGCAGGTAGGACGAACCGGCATTTTAACACCGGTAGCCGAGCTTGTTCCGGTAAAAGTAGGCGGCGTAACGGTGCAACGGGCAACCTTGCACAACATCGATGAAATACGCAGAAAAGATCTGCATATTAATGATACGGTACTGATTCAGCGCGCCGGCGATGTAATCCCGGAAGTCGTTAAAGTTGTGCTTCAGGCCGATGATAGAAAACCCTTTGAAATGCCGACAAACTGCCCGGTGTGTGACAGCGTTGTTGTGCAGTTGCCGGAAGAAGTCGCCTTTCGATGCATCAACCCTCAATGTAAAGCACAACTTAAAGGCCGGCTGTCTCATTTTGTGAGCAGAAAAGCCATGGATATAGACGGACTTGGAGACGCCATTATCGATCAGGTTGTCGATCTCGAACTGGTTAAAAGTCCAGCCGATTTATACACAATTCCCAAAGAAACCTGGGCCTCATTGGAACGGATGGCAGAAAAATCAGCTCAAAATATTTGTGATGCTTTAAACAACAGCAAAACCATTTCCTTAAGCCGATTTATTTACGCGCTAGGCATCCCTTTAATCGGAGAAAAAACGGCAGAGTCTCTCGCCTTCCATTTTGGAACACTGGAACGGTTCAGACAATCCAACCAGGATGAGCTGGTCAACTTACAGGATTTCGGAGAAAAAACCGCGGCCGTTTTATATCAAACAATAAACAGCAGTGATTTCTCAACATTAATAGACAGCCTTCTTGAAAACGGAATAATGCCAAAGCCTGAAATCAAACAAAAAGGCATTTTGGAAGGACTTACCTTTTTAATCACAGGAACCTTAACACAGTTTTCACGCATAGAAGCGGAAGCCGCCATCAAAGCAAAAGGTGGACGGATTTTGTCTGCAGTTTCTAAAAATCTGGATACGCTTATTGTAGGTGACAATGCTGGATCCAAGTTTGAAAAGGCGCAAAAACTGGGCATTAAAACCATGGATGAAAAAGAGCTTCTTGACCTACTAAGCCAGTAACGTTATTATTTAAAAATAATATAAAAAATCTTCCATGAAAAAACTTCTTTATCTTACAGCCATTTGGCTTATATTACTTAAAATCACACAAACTTATGCCGCTGAACCTGTTTATAATGCTTACGGAGAAGACCCTCAAAGATTTATAACATTCGGTGCCGGATTGTTTTATTTCGATTATAAAGAGGTACTGACTTTACCGTATAAAAGTCAGGAAAGAGGCGTTGTTCCACAGGTTTTTGCAAAAGTTAAATTTGATAATGCCGGGCCCTTTAAAGAAAATGGCTATGTTGAAGCGAAAGCAAGTTTAAGTACAGCTCAGATTGTTTATGATGGGTCTACGCAGAGTGGAACTCCTGTTATGGATCACAGCGGGTTTTCTCTGTTGCAACTTGAAGGTACCATTCATTGCTTACCCTGGAAAAACAAAACCTATGACACAGGCTTTTTTTTCGGAGCGTCGTACTCGATCTGGAATCGGGATGTAGCTAACAGTTATAGAGAAACCTATTCATGGGTTACATTAAAAGTAGGCCCTGAGTTTAAAGTCAAACTAGATAGCGACATGTCTGTAACCCTAAAAGCAGCTTTTGCCCCCATGGTATACGGATCAATGAATTTAGATGGCTATTATTTTGACCTAAAGCCAAGAGCCGGATATGAAGCTGAGGCCACATTCGAAGCCCCGTTTTGGAAAGGATACATCTCTGTAACCCCCTGGATTAAAGGGTATGGATTTGGGCAAAGTGACAGCCAGGTATTACTGATTGATAACACGCTTTATACAGCCCATGAACCCTCAAGCGATACGGTTCAATATGGGGTTAATCTGGCTTATACGTTCAAACTATCGCAATAACGGCGTACGGCATCTTCCCAGAAGGGTGGCTGAAGACAGCCTGTCTGATTAAATTTGGATAGATTCAACCGGGAGTTTTGAGGGCGTTTTGCCGGCAGGACATATTCGGTTGAAGGGACGGGATGAACCTGAGTATCCATGCTTTTTGCTGAAAGGATGGTTTTGGCCAAATCGTACCAGGTGGTGTAGCCCTCGCTGGCAAGGTGGTAGATGCCGAACGGCGGTTTGTGTTCTAAAACGGATCGGATACTTTTCGCCAGATCCTTTGTCCAGGTTGGAGAGCCATGCTGATCGTTTACAACACGGAGTTCGGATACCTCGGCGGCTTTTTTCAAAATACTACGTATAAAATTGGGGCCGTCCCCAAACAGCCATTGAATGCGGAAAATATAGGCATCACATCGGCTGTTTAAAACGGCCTGCTCGCCTTGTAACTTTGATTTCCCATAAACACTTAGAGGATTTACAGCATCATTTTCTTTATAAGGATGAGAGTTACTGCCATCAAAAACATAGTCTGTAGAAAAATGAATCAATGGGGTTTTATTGGCAAAACACCACTCTGAAATAAATTTTGGACCATCACCATTAACAGCAAAGGCCAGCTCCTGATGCGTTTCGCATAAATCAACCTTCGTATAAGCAGCGGCATTAATCACCATATCCCATTTTTGCCGGGACAAAGCCGCTTCAACTGCCTGCGGGTTTGAAATATCTAATACTTTCGATGTAAAACCGGTTACTGAATACCCAAAAGACTCCAATTCCAGCTTAATTTCTTTTCCCAATAATCCTGTTTCACCAATTAACGCCACAGCATAATTCATTTATAATACCCTTATGACTCATATAACATTTTACAGAAAATACAGATCACAAACTTTTTCCGAGCTTGAAGGACAAGATCATATCATCCAAACACTCAGCAATGCCATTCAGTTTAACAGACTGGCACATGCCTACATTTTTTCAGGCCCAAGAGGAACAGGAAAAACCTCAACCGCCAGAATTCTGGCCAAAGCCTTAAACTGCCGAAACGGACAATCCATTTCACCGTGTATGACCTGCGATCTCTGTCAAAAAATTACAGCCGGACACTGCCTGGATGTTATTGAAATCGATGCCGCTTCAAATACTGGCGTCGATAATATTCGTGCTTTAAACGAACAGGTGAACTTTACGCCTGTTGAAGGAAAATACAAGGTTTACATTATAGATGAGGCGCACATGTTAAGCTCTGGAGCCTTTAATGCCCTGCTTAAAACTCTGGAAGAACCGCCTGCTTTTACCGTTTTTGTACTTGCAACGACAGAATCCCATAAAATTCCAGCTACCATTTTATCCCGCTGCCAGCATTTGCATTTCAGAAAATTGAAAACCTCGGAAGTGGTTCACCATCTTCAGCATATTGCCAAACTTGAAAACATTACCATTACAGAAGGCAGCCTTACGCTTATCGCCAGACAATCGTCAGGTTGTATGAGAGACGCGGTTTCCCTTTTGGATCAGGTGTATTCGTTTAAGGGCTCTGATATTGATGAAAAAGATGTCGTCTTTATGCTTGGAGGAAACACCTTTGACGGACTTTTGGAGTTTGTAACGCATCTGCTTCAAAAAGATTCCCAGCAATCCATTCAGTTTCTTAAAAACTTTTTTCTTGAAGGTGGAAATATTTTACAGCTGATTCAGGACATTACGCAGACCTTTAAGTATCTTGTATATATTCATTTGAAATTATCAGATAGAATCGAGCTGGATCAGGGACGTTTGCAAAAACTAAGCGCAGTGTCACAGCAGGCTTCTTTCGAGCAGCTTACGCTATGGCTGGAAAATATTGCCAGGCTGGAATCTGAACTTCGCTGGTTCCCAAATCCGGAATTATTACTTGAAATACGGATTTTAAGCTGGCTTAATCCGCAAACTGCAGTAGCTCCTGTACAGCAACCAGTTATTGTTCGTACTACGGCTGCACCACAAACAGCTCAACCTCAACAAAGACCTGTGATGAGTGAAGCAGCGCCAGCACCAAGAGCGGCAATGCCTGCACCTGCACAACAAACTGCGCCAGCATCTGTAGCAGCTCAAACCACTGCACCTCAGGCACCGGTATCTCAGGCGGTTCCTCTTCAAAAAGAAGGATCGATTGTTGAGCAATGGGAAGCGGTTATACAGAAAATCAAAACTCAAAAAGCACCTTTATTTTCCATTCTGGATAAATCCCAGGTTCTTGGCATTCAGAATAACGAACTTCATATTAAATTACGGCAGGATTTCAAATTTTTTAGAGATAAACTTACAGAAAGTCATAGTAAGGCTTTGATTAATCAGTTGTTATCTGAGGTTTTTGGGAAACCGTTGTCTTTAAGTTTTGGGCAGGCGGCTCAGCAAAGTGAAGCACCACAGGCACAGCCCATACAATCAGCACCTGTAATGCCTCAGGCGATGCCAGTGGCAGCAGCTCCGGCACCTGCTCCTGTTGCAGCTCAATCTGAATTAATACGACCGGCTTCAGCACCTCAGCAGCAATTGTCTGGGTCTCAAAAAATCAATCACATTGTGGCGTTGTTTGAGGGGAAGATTGTTTAGTTTTTAGAGACAAATCACAATTTTACCAATCAAATCCGTAGGATGAGTCTGGATTTGATTGGTAAAAAACTGTATTTACTATTCTTCCACGCAGGCATCGATCCATTTCAGGTAGTCATCGAAGCCTGTCACAATCGGGACAGCGATAATTTCTGGAACGCTGTAGGGATGAATGGTTAAAATGAACTGCTCAAGCTTGGAGAAACAAGCTTGTGTTGTTTTGATCACACATTGCCATTCCGTAGAGCTTTCAAGGCGGCCCTGCCACCAGTATTGGCTTTGAATGGGACCAATTACCTGAACACAGGCAGCAAGTTTACGCTCTAAAATGGCTTGTTGAAGACCTAAAGCTTCTTCCTGTTTGGAGAGAGATGTCGTTACTTGGATATGCATGGGAGTACCTCTTTTTCAAAAAATTCTTTATCTTTGGGATGAGTCAGATAGCTGGACACAGTGTCTTTGGATACCCAACGGGCTTCCGGGTTGTGGGGATCGATGGGAGCCAGAGCCATTTGCGGGGTTGTGAATAAAAACAGGGTGATAACCTTTGTTTCGGACACATCATCGCCGCCGGTTTTTGACAGTTTATGCCGGCTGTATTGGCCTATTTTTTGAATCAATGTGAGTTGATTAATACCGGATTCTTCTTCAATTTCGCGGATGGCAGCCTGAAGCTCATCTTCGCCGGGATCCAGATGGCCTTTTGGCAAAGACCAGGAATCACCGTTCTGATTGACAACAGGACATGGCCATCCGTATTTAAGACAACGCCTCCGGCAGAGTGCGCTATTTTCACAGGGCAGCTGCCGCAGCGTTGGCTGTTTGTGCAGTCGGTTTGGATTCGGGTAAATACTTATCCGTCACCGCACCTTCCGATGCAGAAGATACCAACACCGCATATTTCGCCAGAATGCCTCGTGTATAACGAGGTGCCGGCTGTCTCCAGGAGGATAACCGTTGCTGGATTTCAGCATCAGAAACGCCAAGCGTTAATTCCCGTTTTTCAGAGTCGATGGTGATTGTATCGCCGTCTTTTACAACCGCGATAACACCGCCGTCGAAGGCTTCCGGAGTAATATGTCCTACCACAAAACCGTGGGTTCCGCCGGAGAATCGTCCGTCGGTAATCAAGGCCACATCTTTTCCAAGTCCTAATCCCATTACCGCCGAGGTTGGCGACAACATTTCTCTCATGCCAGGACCGCCTTTTGGGCCTTCATAACGGATGACTATGACATCACCCTTTTC
Source organism: uncultured Candidatus Marinamargulisbacteria bacterium (assembly GCA_964517775.1). Taxonomy (GTDB): domain Bacteria; phylum Margulisbacteria; class Marinamargulisbacteria; order SXXA01; family JAHFDB01; genus CAZFCP01. The sequence continues at coordinate 16,720 of CAZFCP010000003.1, forward strand.
AATTTTTCCATTTAAAATTGCTTTTAAAGCCAGTTCTTCCGAATCAAAAACCTTGGCTTTTCCTTCAAAACGAAGGCCTTCTTTTCCAGAGATTTTTGCTACAGCACCTTTGGCAGCAAGATTTCCGTAACATACAACCAGATGGCCGTTCTTTTTAATAGGATTGGATAACGGTCGGATAACTTCCTGATGCGCAGGATAAGGTTTTACATCTTTTAAATTTTCAGCCAGGGTTTTGCCCGTAACCGTTAAACAATCGCCGTGTAATAATCCAGCATCCAATAAAATTTTCATTAATGGGGTGATGCCGCCAATTTGTACCAGTGCAGCCATTGGATAGGTTCCGCTTGGTCTTAAGTCGGCCAGAACCGGAACGTTTGCGCCAATTCGGGTAAAATCATTCAAAGATAATTCGATGTTTGCCGTGTGTGCAATAGCCATTAAATGCAGAACCGCATTGGTAGATCCACCTAAAGCCATAACAACGGTGATGGCGTTTTCAAAGGATTTTTTTGTCAGAATATCCAGAGGTCTTAGATTATTTTTAAGTAAGGTAATAACGGTTTCGCCAGCGAGTTTACAATCCTGTTTTTTATCATCGGAGACAGCCGCCTGAGCGGAGCTGTTCGGTAAACTTAGGCCAAGGGCTTCAATAGCACAGGCCATTGTATTCGCCGTGTACATACCGCCACAGGATCCAGGACCCGGAATAGCGCAGCTTTCGATTTCGGTTAAAGCTGCATCATCAATTTTATGATTGGCGTGTGCACCAACGGCTTCAAAAACAGATACAACATCCAGATCTTTTCCATTTAAACATCCCGGAAGAATCGTGCCGCCGTATACAAAAACGGACGGGCGATTTAGCCGAGCCATCGCCATAACACAGGCTGGCATGTTTTTATCACAGCCGCCAATGGCAACAAAGCCATCCATACCTTCACAACCTACAACTGTTTCAATGGAATCCGCAATAACTTCTCTGGAAACCAGCGAATATTTCATGCCTTCTGTTCCCATGGAGATACCATCAGAAATCGTAATCGTATTAAAAATAACGCCTTTTCCGCCTGCTTCGTTAATACCGCTTTCGGCATCACGAGCCAGTTCATCGATGTGCATGTTACACGGTGTAACCATGCTCCAGGTAGAGGCTACTCCCACTTTTGGTTTCTTAAAATCTTCGGTTTCAAATCCTACTGCACGCAACATTGCCCGGGACGGGGCGCGGTCAGGACCATCTACAACCTGTGATGAAAATTGACGGGCCATATCGTATCTCCTTCAAAATTTCTGATTTCAAAATGATAAAACTGCAAGTGAAAAATGTACAGCAAATTTAACAGGAAACGCGAGTCTGTCTGGAAAAAAACTCCATAATCATTCGTTTTTGTGCAACTTGATTTTGAGATTTTAATAACACAGCTTCAAGAGACTCCTGTTGTGAGTGAGTAAGCTCTGAAAAGGCAGTATCAAGCCATCTTTTAAATTTTACATCTTGCTTAAGTCCGGCAGCCAGATCGTCCAGGTGAAAATCTGACCGTCTGTGTGGAGGAGTTGATAGGGAGGAATCTGTCTCTGAAATGTCTGTTGAACGAATGCTGCGTCGGTCGGTGCTGGGTTCAATGAGATCGGATACTGGGGCAAGAACCGGCATCATTTGGATTTTGTCGATACAGGATTGAAGATCATTCACGCCAGGACGCTTCAAAGGGTTTTCCGATACACATCCCGATAAAAACTCAACCAGAAATTGTGCATCTTCCGGTCTTAATTTCGGAAATAATTCCGCCGCCAGGCCAGGCCTTGCTAAAAAATCCTGCAGGTTACGAATGGAGTCACAAAACTCCTCACGGGAGCGCAGGTAGCCGTTATCGTGAAAAAACAGGGCTTCAACATGATCACTTAAATCCGAGTGATGGAAGCCAATTTGTTCTAACATACTAACACCAAACTGATAAAGTACACCTTGAACCAAATGCTGGCGGCCAAACTCGGCATTATCACCAAAAAAAGTGCGTATGGCCTGCTGTTTATCCTGAATGCTGAGTCGAGGGTCTACTAATGTTTCCCGTAACTGTTGCCATTCCGGCGGAATATAGGAAGCAAAAACCAGAGGAATGTTACCGGTAGTATCGCTATCTAAAATCGTTCTTAAAATAGCATCTGCAACCGTGAAAGAGACGTTGAAATCCGAGGCAAAAACCCTACCGTTTTTCTCTAAAAGATTGGTACATTTATTGTCTGTTGAAGGAGCCTCGGAGTTTAGCATTCGGATAGCCACGTTTAGAAACTGACTCACTACATCAACGGGATTCGACAGAGAGGACTCTTCAGCTCTTTGGGCAATAAACACAGGACGGCGTACCAGAAGCGGCGTATCCACAAGGCTTCTAAAGTCGTTACGGACTTTTGAGGCCTCAAGAATACCCAGTGAAACCGGATATCCTCCGGCCTGATTCTGTCTCCGCCACTCTTTCCAGGCAGACAGTACCCATTCTTTTTCTAGCGAACTGGGCTGAGGATTTTCATCATGTCTGATTTTCCAATAAAGCAAATGAGGTTTTCCAATCACAAGATCATGATCAGCCATCGTATATTTTTTTTGGGCACCCAACCGGCAAACCTCATCATTTTGCCGAGAATCGTCGTATTTAACCTGGACATCGGGTTTAGTATAAGATACGTCCAGAATACCTTTATCAGGTGTTTCAAGTCTGTATCTTTTTTCTGTGTCGCCTGGCTCGTGAAGTCGTTCAACACGAGGCAAAAGCTCCAGTAATTTTGATGCAAAAGTCTCTGTAATTTTCTCTAAAACAGTCAACACACTCTTAGCATCGGGATGTTGGCGCATCACAAGTAACGCTGCAGCCTGTTGAAAATGATCGAGTCGATCACTCCATATATCCAGTTTTTTCAAAGCATCCACATGCCCAGGTTCAGACTCAAAACTCATCATATCCAGCTTCAACATCGAAAGTTCCCGTTTCAATTTTACGGAAACCAAATCTTCTGAAACTTTAAGTTGAAAAGAACGAGAGTCAGACTTACTAAGCGTCACATATACAAAATCGTCACCGCAGCGTACCAGAAGGCTATCGCATCCATTTTTCCCAAAAGTCTGTGGGATATGAACCGGAAACTGTACACCATCACAAAACACAGATAATGAACCGGGATTTTCAGGACTGACTTTAAAAACAAAGGTCTGTTCTTCTCTATTTAAAGAGGCTGTTAAAACGTCAGGAAGACTGGCTGTGGAAATAATTTTTTTCATCATAGTCATTATCGTGTAGTATGAGAGAAATTTTCACCTGGTATAAAGGACTTGAGATATGAACCCCATTCTAAAACCACTACTCACTCAGTTACAAGAATTAGCACATTGGAGCGGCGTTTCCGCATTATTAAGCTGGGATCAAGAAACCTATATGCCGGCGGGATCTATTGAATCGAGGTCGGAACAAATGGCTTTGGTTGCAAAGCTGATGCATGAAAAACATACGTCTGCGGACTTCAAAGCCATTTTATCGGACCTTGTGGATCTTTCTACAGGCGAGCCTTTGGATAAAACACTTGCTTCACATGAAACAATTTTATTACGAGAAGTATATAAGGATTGGAAACGGGCCTCTGCATTACCAACGGCTTTTGTGGAATCGTTTACCAAGCTCAAATCTCAGTCCCAGCATACCTGGCAGCAGGCTAGAAAGAATAATGATTTCAAGTCGTTTGCGCCTTATATCTCAAAACTGATTGCTGCAACAAAAGAGCAGGCGGGCTATGTTGGCATCAAAACCACAGTGTATGACACGTTATTAGATGATTACGAACCGGGACTCACAACCGCTGATATTCAACCGGTTTTTGAAAATCTGAGAGATGAAACCATTGCCCTGCTTAAACAGATTCAACATTCCGCAAAACCGGCGCAATTGGATTTAGCACAACACACCTGGGACGAGCAAAAACAATGGGATTTTGGGGTCTCCATTTTAAAGGATATGGGATTTGATTTTAACAACGGGCGCCAGGATAAATCGACACATCCGTTCAGCACGAATCTGCATCCAACTGATGTACGGGTTACAACCAGGTTTAATCCTCATGATTTAATAGATGGATTATCCAGCACCATGCACGAAGGCGGCCATGCGTTGTACGAACAGGGGCTCAATCAGGACTGGTTCGGAACGCCTTTATGCAGCCCGATTTCCTTTGGAATCCATGAAAGCCAATCACGGTTGTGGGAAAACGGGGTTGGAAAAAATCTGGCATTCTGGACACATTACTTCCCAAAACTTCAAACGCTTTTCCCTGAGTTTTTAAAATCCGGTAATGTTCAATCTTTTTATAACAGCATTAATGAGGTGAAACCGTCACTGATTCGGGTAGAATCGGATGAGCTGACCTACAATCTTCATATCCTCATCCGTTTTGAGCTGGAGTTGGAACTGTTTAACGACAATCTGGATCCCTTGAAACTTCCGGCACGATGGAATCAAAAATATCAGGATTATCTGGGCATCACGCCGCCAAATGATACGGTTGGCGTTTTACAGGATGTGCATTGGTCTTGCGGTTATTTTGGCTATTTTCCAACCTACACGATTGGGAATTTATACGCAGCCATGCTTTTGGAAACACTAAGAAAAGAACTGGATTTTGAAGGATTATTACGCACAGGACATCTGTTACCGATCCGTGAATGGCTCAAAACACATATTCATCAGGTTGGACGTGGGAAGTCGGCCTCTCAACTGATGAAAGATCTTACAGGCTATACACTGACTGAAAAGCCGTTTGTAGCTGGTTTAAAGCAAAAATTCGGAACTATTTACAAGTAACCAGTAGCTGAATTATCCAATATAAAACTCAAAAATTGGATTTTATTCAGACTGGATTTCCATTATAATACCCCTCTTATGTTTAAACTTGTCAGCGATTATCAGCCCTCAGGCGATCAGCCAAAAGCCATTAACGAACTGGTTACCAATCTTCGTAACGGAGACAGCCGGCAGGTATTGCTTGGCGTCACGGGATCTGGAAAAACCTTTACCATGGCGAACGTCATTGCCACCTTAAACAAACCCACTCTTGTGATTGCCCATAACAAAACCCTGGCCGCTCAGCTCTGCAGCGAGTTGAGAGAATTTTTCCCGGATAATGCCGTTGAATATTTTATTTCCTATTACGATTATTATCAGCCCGAAGCCTATATTCCTGCCCGGGATGCCTACATTGAAAAAGAAGCCCAGATTAATGAGAATATTGAAAGACTTCGCCACAGTGCCACCCGATCGTTGTTGATTCGGAAAGACGTTATTATCGTGGCGTCTGTATCCTGTATTTATGGGTTGGGATTACCCGAAGACTATATCCGCGGCGTTATTCCCATCAAAGTGGGAGAAGAAATTAAACGGCATGACTTACTGGCCAGGCTGGAACGGGTTCAGTACGAACGCAACGATATCGAATTACAACGTGGACGCTACAGGGTACAGGGCGAAACTATAGAAATTTATGAATCCTGGGACGAAGCTGTTGTCCGCATCCTGTTTTTTGGGGATGAGGTCGATAAAATATGGAGAATGCACCCCATTTCCGGAGAAATTCTGGAAGAAAAAGACAGCGTGGATATTTTCCCGGCCACCCACTACGTCATTAATACCAATCTGCACCACTGCCTAGCCGAAATAAAAGCGGAAATGGAAGCCCAGGTTAAGCAGTTTTTATCGGAAGATAAATTACTTGAAGCCAAACGTATCGAGCAACGCACCAAATACGACATGGAAATGATGGCGGAAATGGGCTATTGCAAAGGCATTGAAAACTACTCGCGGATTATCTCCGGCCGAAACGCAGGAGACGCCCCCGGCGTTTTAATGGACTTTTTCCCAAAAGATTTCCTGACCATCATCGACGAATCCCACGTCACCGTTCCGCAGATACGCGGCATGTACGAAGGCGATAAATCCCGAAAATCCGTACTGGTTCAATACGGCTTCAGGCTCCCTTCAGCCATCGATAACCGCCCTCTCAAATTTGATGAATTTAACGACAAAATCAATCAATGTATTTATGTATCAGCCACTCCAAGTGCTTACGAACTTCAGCAGTCTGGAGGCAGCATCGTAGAACAAATCATCCGCCCAACCGGCCTAATCGATCCCGAAATTGATGTTCGTCCAACGCTTAATCAAATAGACAATTTAATCACTGAAATTCAGGCCAGAATCGCAAAAAAAGAACGGGTTTTAATTACCGCCGTCACCAAACAGCTTTCAGAAGATATCTCTACTTATTTAGATGAAAAAGGTATCAAAGTCAGATACCTTCACTCTGACATTCACTCCCTGGACAGGCTGGATATTTTACATGATTTAAGACTTGGAAAATTTGATGTTTTAGTCGGCGTAAATTTATTAAGAGAAGGCCTCGATCTTCCCGAAGTTTCTTTGGTTGCCATCATGGATGCCGACAAAGAAGGATTTTTAAGAAACGAACGCTCCCTGATTCAAACGATTGGACGGGCTGCCAGAAATATTAATGGAAAAGTAATTTTATACGCAGACAAAATGACAGATTCCATGAACAGAGCCATCACGGAAACCAACCGCAGAAGACAGATTCAAATGGCACACAACGAGGCTCACGGCATTGTGCCACAAAGTGTATCCAAAAAAATCAAAGACATCCGCAGTGATGAACGTGACACCCTCAAAACAATGATTACAGACATAGAAAAAGTATCGCCAGAAAAATTACCGTCTATTGTTTCAAAACTGGAAAAAGACATGAAGGAAGCCGCCAAAAATCTGGAGTTTGAACTTGCGGCAGTGTTGCGGGATCAGATTGAAAAATTGAAGCAGTTGCCGTTGGAATAAATCAACTATTAAAAAATAAAAAATTAATAGATTTTATAGGCATCCCATGATAATCTATTAGAAAATAAAAAATTAATAGTTATACAAAGGTATCTCTTGAAATTACCATTTTTTCCTAAATTAGAACGCAACGCAATGAACGCTCTCTTTGAGATTCATTTTGAAATTAATCAAAACAAAGAACTCAAACTTTTTATTGAGAACGCCATTAATAACTACTACCCTTGGGAAAAGTTTTCAAATCTTAAATTTCCAACATCCAGATTTAATGAAAAAGACTTATGGTTTTACATCAAAACCTTTGGACGCCCACACACTAAAGAAACAAAACTTCTTGTAGATAAACAAGAGACCCCATTCTGGTATTGCCAAACTGATAAAATCAATGAACAACTACATAAAATCGATATGGAATTTTCCGGCAACCCAATACTCAATGAGTATACAATTGATCCACATTACCAAAATGACTGGGCAAAAAAAAGAGTCATAACATCCCTTGTTGAAGAAGCTATAAGCTCGTCTCAGATGGAAGGCGCTGCCATATCAAGGAGGCAAGCAAAGGAACTCATTCGGAGTGGTAAGCAACCCAAAAGCAAATCTGAAATGATGGTCATTAATAATTACCACACCATTCAACATATCAAATCAGATTTAATTGAAAAACCAGCAAGCATCTCATTAATCTTAGACATGCACCGACAATTAACCCAAAATACGTTAGATTCACCGGAGGATACAGGAAAATTTCGTCAGGATTTAGACGAAGCAGATAAAGTTAATGTGTATGACAATGACGGTGTTACCGTATTACATGTACCACCACCGGCTGAATCCTTATCCTTAAGAATGGAAAATCTATGTGAATTTATCAACAATAAAGAACCCTTTATTCATCCCGTAGTAAAAGCCATTATTATTCACTTTGCTATTGGGTATATTCATCCGTTCTATGATGGAAATGGACGAGTAGCCAGAGGGCTTTTTTACTGGTTTCTTCTAAAAAACGGGTATAAATTATTTGAATTCATCTCTATTTCCGAATTTATAAATAAATCAATTGGTCAGTATAAACGAGCTTTTTTATATACGGAGTTAGACGACAACGATTTAACTTATTTTATTAATTTTCATCTATCCATTATCAACCAATGCCTGGAGTCTCTAAAAGAATACATTCACAAAAAATCAAATGAATTAAAGACCCTAAAAGAAAATTTAAGAAATATTCCTAATATAAATATAAGACAGCTTGATCTTCTTAATCATGCGTTAAAACACAGTGATGATGTTGAACAAAAATACACAATAGAGTCTCACGAAAACTCTAATGGAATTTCTTGGGCAACAGCAAGATCCGACCTGCTAGACTTAGCTGATAGAGGTTTTTTGGAAAAAAGAAAATTAGGAAAAATGCTTTGTTTCTATATACCCACAAATTTAGATAGCATTATATCTGAAGCCAACACCAAAAAATGATACTAGCTTTATAAGGCTGCCACTACATTTAATCCTAAGGGTATTCGTCCTAAATTTAGACTATGTTGCCGTTGGAATAAGCCTTTTAACAAAGACACTTATTGTGTATAGTGATGTGTATGAGAACCAATATTATATTAAATGATGATTTAATAAATGAAGCGCTACAATACGCAGATACAAAAACAAAAACAGGGCTTATTCACCAGGCTTTAAAAGAATTTATAGCCCTTCACAAACGAAAAAATTTAAATGATTTATTTGGAAAAATAAATATCGATCCTGATTATGACTACAAATCATTACGATCATGATTCTTGTCGACACGTCTGTACTCATTGATTTTTTTAACGGCAAAATAACTCCTCAAACAAAAAAACTGACACTCGCAAATAACGGGCCTTTTTCTGTATATATCACATCGTTTATTTATCAGGAAATTTTGCAGGGAGCTAAAACTGATAAAGATTTTAAACAACTAAAGTCTTACCTGGAATCCCTTCCATTTATTTTACCTAAACATCATCAATCAACGTTTGAAAAAGCAGCAGAACTTTACAAATCCTGCAGAAAAAAAGGATTAACCATCCGAAGCTCAATAGACTGTTTGATTGCTCAATTATGTATTGAAAACAACCTTTATTTGCTTCACAACGATACTGATTTTTTCCATATTCAAACCATCACTAAAAACTTACGGTTTTTATAATGACAATTACCATCATCGGCCAGGGATTAGCCGGCACCCTTTTAGCCTGGGAAGCGTATTTTCAACACATACCGTTCACCATCACTGACGATGGAAAACACAATGCCTCCAAAACCGCAGGAGGACTTATCGATCCTTTGGCAGGGCAACGCTATCTTCAAGCCTGGAAAGCCCAGGAAGTTATCCCGGTTGCCTTAGCCTTTTATCAAAAAATCGAATCCATTCTAGGTCTCAAAGTCCTGCATCTAAAAAACAGTATCCGATTTTTCACCTCAGACTCAGATAAGGAACTCTGGATCAAAAAGCAACACCATCCCAGCGTCGGCCATTATTTTATCCATCCTCAAAAAGTCTTTTTTCCAGAGCATATTCACGCTCCTTTAGGTGGTATCGAAGTCACACCTTCCGGCAATTTAGATACCAAGCTTTTTTTAGAAGCCTCCGCCCGGTTTTTTAAAACCCTGGATCGTTTCGATACTCAAAACACCCCTCTGACCATCTTTTGCGAGGGCTACCGCGCCCAATTCAACCCGTACTTCCAACACTTGCCCTGGAACAGCAGCAAAGGCAATGTGTTAACCCTCAACACAACCTTGCCCGACACCCACATTCTACACAAAGGCAAATGGATTTTGCCGCTGGGAAATCGGCAATTCAAATTAGGCTCAACCTACAGCATCGATATTTCCACGGAAACCCCAGATCCCGACAGCCAGTCCGAGCTGCTTGGCTTTTTATCCCAATTCAACAAAGCTAATGATACGGTCGTTATCGGCCATGAAGCTGGAATCCGACCCATTTTAAAAGACAATCGACCGGTTTTGGGGCGGCATCCGCATCACTCTAATGTTGCCATTTTTAACGGATTGGGCTCGAGAGGAGTCAGTTTAGGGCCGACTTTAGCAAAGCAATTATTAAACCATCTCATCCATGATGCGCCTTTGGAAAAAGAAGTGAGTTTAGAGCGGTTTAGACTCTAATACAGATTTAAGGGAGCTTACAGTAATGGTTTTTCCAATAGGATACTGACCTTGAACAGGCGCTACAATCCATAACTGATGAATACCTAGTTCATCCATTAATTTTTCATAACGATTTTTCAAAGTTGAATGAATAGACGGACTTTGGGAAGCCTTACATTCAATAGCGATACGATGCGTTCCTTTTTCCAAAATAAGATCTACTTCTACACCGTTTGAGTCTCTGTAAAAAAAAGACTGCCAACCCTTAAAATGCTGAATAACAGTTTCAATTACAAAGCCTTCCCAGGATTGTCCGTATATGGGATGCCCCAATAAATCATCATAATTTTCCAGCTGTAAAAGTGCATGTAATAAGCCCGTATCTCTAAAATAGACCTTATGAGATTTAACCAATCGTTTTTTTAGATTTGGGATATAAGGAGGGAGGCGTCTCAACACAAAACATTTTTCCAGGATATCAAGATAGTGAGTCACTGTAGGTGAAGATACGCCTAATGCCTGTGACAATTTATTAGCATTAAACAATTGCCCGTGATTATGAGCGCTCATCTGAAAAAAACGTCGTAACATCAAGGGAGACAGCCGAAGTCCTAACTGTGGAATATCTTTCTCTAAAAAAGTCTGGATAAAAGAGTGTCTCCACGAGTAGCTCATTGTAAATTCTGAAGCAAACAAACTACCTGGAAAACCGCCTTTTAGCCAAAGATCTCGCAAAGGAACCATTGTTTCTACTTCTGAAAATAAAAAAGGGGTTAATTCCTGATAAATCAACCTCCCCGCTAAAGTCTCCGAGCTTTGTCGCAACAAATCTTCTGAAGCTGATCCTAAAATAATAAATTGTCCGGCTCTGGCTCTATCATCTATAACCGAACGTAATAAAGGGAATAGCTGGGGAACTCGCTGAATTTCATCCAGACAAATAAGCTTAGATGCATGCCATTCAAAAAAAGTTTCAGGGTCAGATATAAGTTTATTAAGATCAGACGGGCGCTCCAGATCAAGATAAAGTGATTCAGGGAAAGATGAAAGAATATGTTTGGCAAGCGTAGATTTTCCACATTGTCTTGGGCCCAAAACAGCAACAGCAGGAAAATGGGATAAAAAATCTTTTACATCGCTTTCTATTTTCCTTTGAACGTAATTTTTATGCATATTTAAAGTCTATCTTTAAATTTACATAAATTCAACAACACCCATTTGTGCCAATAAGTCCCCATGATATGCTAAACAACCATGAACATCCCCAAAACATTCCCATCGTTTTTCCTCCACGTCTTAAAACCCCATAAACGTTACGTGGCCGCCATGATTCTCGTGTCGTGTTTGTGGGCTATTCACACCTCCCTGCTTCCTTTTATTTTGAAACTTATTATTGATGGCATGAGCACCTCTTTATCCGGGTCAGCCTTAGTGAAATCCATGCAATGGCCCGTTATCGGATACATCGGGCTTTCCCTGTTTTTAGGCGCATTGTTTCGTACCTACGACACCATTTTAATGATCTTTTTGCCACAACTTAAACGCGACGTGCAGCACACGATGTTTGTATATCTTGAGGGCCATTCGCATCGCTATTTTCAAGATCATTTTGCTGGCGCATTAGCCAATAAAATCACAGACATGGTCAGAGGCGTATCCGAAGTGCTGCAAATGGGAATCAACACCTGCATCGATCCATTTTTTGCCATCACCTTTGCGCTAATCATGGTTGGCGCTGCCAATCCAATTTTTGCCTGCATTTTAGGAGGCTGGGCTGTACTCTTTATCACAACGTCCTGGTTTTTAGCTCAAAAATCCCAACCATATGTGCGTGCTTATGCGGAATCCAAAAGTGTGGTTTCAGGGAAAATTGTAGACAGCCTCTCCAACATAACTAACGTCAGGCTTTTTGCCAGAAAAACTTTTGAAAACAGCTTTCTTGCAGGATTTACAGACGATGTGATGGCCAAGGACAGAGCCGTTCAAAAATTCCTGATTATTGCTCGAATTATATTGATGCTCAGCATTACCACCATGTTAGGCCTGATGATTACCAGCCTGGTCTTGGCGAAATCCAGACACCTTATTTCCATTGGAGATGTGGTGATGATTTTAACTGTTACCGGAAAAATCGCAGATAATTTATGGCAGATTACCAACCAGTTTGTGCGTCTTTCCCAGGAAATTGGCAGCTGTGTTCAGGCTCTGACGATTGTAACAAAACCCCATGAACTTACGGATTCACCGTCTGCAAAACCGCTTAAAGTAACTGAAGGAGAGATTGCGTTTAAAAACGTCAACTTTGGTTATCAGAAAAATCACTTATTTAAAGACTTGTCCCTTGATATTAAAGGCGGATCAAAAGTAGGACTGGTTGGATTTTCAGGATCCGGCAAATCGTCATTTATCAACCTGATTTTAAGGCTGTTTGATACGGATTCCGGGCAAATCTGCATCGATGGACAACCTATCATGGAAGTTACTCAGGATTCTCTTTATCAGTCTATTTCCATGATCCCGCAAGACACAGCATTATTCCACAGAACCTTGCTGGAAAATATTCGCTACGGTAACTTATCCGCAACAGATGACCAGGTTATTACAGCGTCAAAAAAAGCCTTTTGTCATGAGTTTATTTCAGATCTTCCACAAGGATACCAGTCGTTAGTCGGGGAACGGGGCATCAAATTATCGGGAGGCCAACGACAACGTATCGCCATTGCCAGAGCCATTTTAAAAGATGCGCCTATCCTGATTTTGGATGAAGCAACGTCATCGCTAGATTCGGTGACAGAATCATTGATTCAGGAAAGCCTGCACAGCCTCATGCAGAATCGGACAACATTGGTGATTGCACATCGTCTATCCACAGTCTCTCAAATGGACAGACTTCTTGTGTTTGATAAAGGGCAGATCATACAGGATGGAACTCACGACTCTCTTTTAAAACAGACTGGACATTATCAACACCTTTGGGAACTGCAATCCAACGGTTTTTTCCCGGAAAATTAAGATACAAATCTCCTTGCAACATTGCCTCGTCACAGCTAAGATGAAAACATCATCGTTGCACCTCATTATTCTCAAAGGACTTTTATATGGAGATGGATCAAAAAATGTTAAAACGCGCTGTGTTGATTAGTGTTGCCGCTGTTATTATTCTGGGTTCCGTACTGCTGGCTATCACGCTTAAAAAATCTCCAAAATCTCAATATCCATCTGAACTGGCAAAAACAGCAACCGCAAATGCAACCGTTTCAGCTAATACGACAACAGCCCCGGCAACACCAACAGCCAATAAAAAACCAACTGTCAAAGTCACCCATATCAAAACCCCAACCCCTTTAAGAGCTATTTATATGACAAGCTGGGTAGCAGGAATTCCAAGCTGGAGAGGCAAATTAATCCAATTTATTAAAGATACGGAAGTCAATGCCGTAGTTATTGATGTTAAAGATTATTCTGGCCACATTTCTTTTGAGACCAACGATCCCGATCTAAAAGCCGTACAGGAAATTCGTATTAAAGATATGCCTGAATTGATTCAAACCCTGCATCAGGCAGGTATTTACACCATTGCCAGAGTCACCGTGTTTCAGGATCCGCTATACGCAAAAGCACATCCAAATTTAGCTGTTCAAACAAAAGCCGGCGCAACCTGGAGAGACAGAAACGGCCTGGCTTACATCGACCCCAGCGCAAAACCATTTTGGGATTACATTTTAAAAATATCCAAAGCCTGTGTCGCAGCAGGATTTGATGAAATCAACGTAGATTATGTGCGCTTCCCAACAGACGGCAATATGAAAGATATGGCGTTTCCTGTGACAGGAGCTTTAAACTACGCCAAAACCTCGTCAAAAAATGCAGTTTCCACACAAAATGTGATTGCAATGAACAAATTACCAAAGGCCAGAGCGTTAAAAGCATTCTTTGCCTATTACCACCAACAAAGCCGTTCACTGGGGGTTCCCATTTCAGCCGACTTATTCGGCATGGTGCTGACCAGCACGGATGACTTGAATATCGGACAGGTTTTAGAGGTTGCAGCCCCTTATTTTGATTACATTTGTCCGATGATTTATCCGTCACATTACCCACCTGGATTTAAAAACTTTTCAAATCCTGCCCAACATCCTTATGAAATTGTTAATTTTGTACTTAAACATGGGGCAACACGGATGAAACATGCAGGACACGATCCTAATAAATTAAGACCATGGCTACAGGATTTTAACCTAGGAGCCCAATACGATGCTGCAAAAATCAGAGCTCAAAAACAAGCCACGTACGATGCAGGCCTGCACAGCTGGTTGATGTGGGATCCAAGAAATAAATACACTCGCGGCGGCTACGATGGACCTACAGGAACATCACCAAAACAAACCGTTGCCAAAACTGAACCTGCAAAAACAGCAACAGGCAATAAAGTCCAATAAATTAATCCGGCTTTCGGTTAATTTTCTTTCCGACTTCGGCTATTTTTTCCAGAATCGGATTAAATTCCTGCCCCAGATCCGTCAACGCGTATTCTACAGTTGGCGGGGATGTGGGCAGAACGGTACGTGTTACAATCCCCGACTGTTCCAGTTCCCTAAGACGTGTCGTTAATACCTTTGCCGACACATGGGCCAGATTACGGCGCAACTCACCAAAGCGTTTCGGGCCATGTTGAAGATACCATAAAATTTTAAACGTCCAGGCTCCTGCCAAAAATTTTAAGCAGTCTGAAATAGGACAGTTATCCGGTTGCTCTATCGACATATCAGCTTCTTTCCTAGGGTTCGGAGCGGCCTTCAAGTTACTTGAAAGTAACTAGTTTCTTTTTGTTAGTATATAGTTTATAGTAATCGCATCACCCAATCAATGGGGATAATTTCAACACAAACTGTTAATGAAAGAGGAATACCTATGGCCAGTCATTTTTCTCGTTTTGTTTTAGGCGCAACAGCTCTACTTGTTGCTTCAAGTTCACTATTTGCAGCAAACTACACAGTAGATACAGCTCACTCTCATATCGGATATTCATTGAAACACATGTTCACCAAATCAAACGGACAATTCAACGAGTTTGAAGGAACATTTGCTTTTGACGAGAAAAAAGACACCCTAAGCGACATCAGCTTTAAAATCAAAGCGGCTAGCATCAACTCTTCCAATCAAAAAAGAGACGAACACTTAAACAGCCCAGATTTTTTTGACACAGCAAAATACCCTGAAATCACTTTCAAAGCAGCAACTATCCAAAAAACAGGAAAAGGCGCTTTCAAAATTACCGGCCCATTAACCATCAAAGGCATCACCAAAACAGTAACTTTCACAGCTGCTTACCTTGGAACTGGCAAAAACCCATGGGGCATGGAAATGTCTTCATTCACTGCCAACACAGAAATCAACCGTAAAGACTTCGGTATCGTGTGGAACAAAGCATTGGATACAGGCGGAACCATCCTTGGCGAAAAAGTAACCATCGAAGTAGAAATTGAAGCCGCAAAACAAGCCGAAACCCCAAAACAAAAATAACCCCAGCCTAAAACTCCCTGCCAAAATTCCCCTTCCCAGAAGGGGTGGCAGCGGAGCTGACGGGGTAGTCTGTAGCTCACAGTGTACTAAGGCAGTCTGAAGCCCAAAGTGGCTAATATAGCCTAAGGCAACACGAAGCCAGCAGCAGCCAAAAATCATGCTAAACTAATGCCCATGTCCTACCAAACCTGCATCAACCACCTCAAAACAAGAGTCATCAATAAAGGCATCAACTACGGATTAGACTCATTTCTAGCCTTTCTCTCCGAATTAAATAACCCACATCTCCATCTCCCCCCATGTATACACATTGCCGGAACCAACGGCAAAGGCTCTACCACCACGTATCTGGCCTCAGCTCTTGCAGAAAACGGCGTCTCCGTGATGACCTATACCTCCCCCCACGTCACATCCTATACCGAACGCTTCTGCATCAATCTTAATCCGATCCCCGAAGAGACCTTTTGCTCGCTGTTTAATCAGGTTATAACCGCTCCGCTGGCAGACACTCAAACCGAATTTGAACTACTTACCGCCATGGCCTTTTTACTGACCCAACAGGCAAAGCCGGATATCATTATCCTCGAAACCGGCCTTGGAGGGCGCCTGGATGCCACCAACGTCATTACACCCATAGCCAGCGTAATCACCACCATCGGGCTGGATCATCAAGCCATTTTAGGCAACACCCTTTTAGACATCGCCGCAGAAAAAGCCGGGATTATCAAACCATCCGTTCCGGTTTATGTCAGTGAGCAGGCTCAAGATATTCTTGCTGTTTTTCAAACAAAAGCGGACTCCCTAAAAGCGCCCTGCACCATCGTGCCTCCGTTACCGTTTATTCCCACATCCTTTAATATGCAGGGACTTTATCAGAAACAGAATCTGGCTCTCGCAAAAGCAGTTCTTCAGTCTCTTCCATTTTTAGACGCAAAAAAAACAGAAAAAGGCCTGGAAAAAGCATCAATCTGGGGACGATTTACGGTGCTTAAGAGAAATCAACAGACCCTTATTATTGATGCAGCACACAATCCTTTGGGAATTCGGGAATTGTTAACCTCATTAAAGCAGCTGTATCCCAATCAAACCTATTCGTTTTTAGTTGGTATTTTAAAAACAAAAGAAGCCATCGAGATGCTAACCACATTACTTTCCTCAGGCAATATCATTTATTATATGGATTTTGAAGGCGGCTGGACCTATGCCGAACTTGCAAACGCTATTCAATCCGAACGATTCAAGTCTTATTCTATGGATAAAAGCCCTTGTTTACCTGAAGCAGAGCCCTTGATTATTACAGGTTCTATCTATTTTCTTTCTTATATTAAGGCTAAAGCAGAACTATAAGCTCCATTTTCGGCGAATTTGGATGATATAACTTGCCATTTTCGGCGAATTTGGATTATAACATCATCCATTTTCGGAAAATTTAATTGACACGCACTCATTTATTGTCCATCATAACCCTATGAATCAATTTAAAAGACCTCTCGTAGACATCATAAAATCCACATTAAAACGCGGAAAAAGTGTTCTATTTTTAGGGCCAAGACAAACAGGCAAGACAACGTTAGTCAAAACACTTGAAGCCGATTTATATCTTAACTTTATGGATTTAAGAAGTCTTCAACGGTATGAAACCAACCCTGGCAGTTTTATTTCTGAAACTGAAACGCTTCATCATCGATTAGGAAAAAAACCCCTCATCATTTTAGATGAAGTACAAAAAATCCCAGGAATTATGGATGCCGTTCAAATTCTAATTGACGATAAAATCGCTCAATTTGTGCTTACAGGATCGTCTGTAAGACGACTCACAAATTTATTACCAGGGCGTGTGATTAAGTACCAGTTTGATCCGTTAAACTTATCAGAGCTCCAACAACATCCACTATCACCCTTAGAAGATATCTTAAACTTTGGAACGCTCCCTGGAATTTATACACAAACACCTGACCTTAAGGAAGATGATTTATCCTCTTATGTCGCCATATATCTGGAAGAAGAAATTCGAAAAGAATCCACAGTACGGCATCTGGATCAATTTTCCAGATTTTTACAATTAGCCTGTACAGAATCTGGAAACATGGTAAGTTTTCGAGCTTTATCTCAAGAAATTGGGGTGAGTCATTCCACTATTGCAGGATACTATCAGATTCTTGAAACCTGCATGATTGTAGAACGTTTTGATCCTATTACTAATAGCGCATCTCGAAAACGCCTTACAAAATCATCTAAATATCTGCTTTTTGATATGGGAATACGGCGTGTTGGCGCATTAGAAGGAGTTAATTTTTCAGCAATGCCGCTTAGTCGTTTTTTTGAACAATGGATAGGTTTAGAGTTAAGACGATTTTCCAGAAAATCACCCTTACCTTTTCAAGTTCAATTTTGGAGAGATCATGATGGGCCAGAAGTAGATTGGGTTATTAAGCATGAAAAAACCTATATTCCCATTGAAGTAAAATGGACAGAATATCCTACATTAAAAGACGCCAAACACCTCCTGACATTTATGAATGAATACCCCTCCAAAAAAGGCTACATTATCTGCAGAACCCCACGCGCCATGCAGCTAAGCGACACCGTTTTAGCCTTACCCTGGCAGGAACTCTATTCCGTTTTCCCCTCACAACCACAGTGAGGCCAGACCCAGCCTCTTGAAAAAGTCGGGGTCATCTCATACAATCAGGGCTAGCACTCGCAACATGCGAGTGCCAAAAACATACATTCCATCAAGGAGGTCTCATAGTCTATGAGCAAGATCAATTACCAACCGCTTGGGGATAGGGTTATTGTAGAACCTCAAAGCCCTGAACAAACAACAAAATCAGGCATCGTATTACCTGATACAGCCAAAGAAAAACCGCAAACAGGCGTTGTTTTAGCTGTTGGCCCAGGAAAAACAAGTGAAGAAGGAAAAACTATTCCTGTAAATGTTAAAGAAGGCGACACCGTTATTTACGCAAAGTATGGCGGAACAGAACTTAAAGTTGAAGGTAAAGAATATTTAATCATTCGTGAAAGCGATATTCTGGCTATTCAAAAAGCTTAATTTAAATTTGAGAGGAATTAGATCATGGCAAAGCAATTAAAATATTCAGATGACGCATGGCGCTCACTGGCTGAGGGTATTAAAAAAGTAGCTGACGCAGTTGGCAGCACCCTTGGTCCAAACGGAAACAATGTTGTATTAGAAAAAAAATGGGGTTCACCAACCATCACTAATGACGGTGTAACTATCGCAAAAGAAATCGAACTTGAAGATCCATTTGAAAATATGGGTGCTCAGCTTCTTAAAGAAGTAGCCTCAAAAACAAATGACGTAGCTGGAGACGGAACAACAACAGCAACCATCCTTGGAAATGCAATTTTCAAAGAAGGTCTAAAAAACGTTGTAGCCGGCGCTAACCCAATCCAATTGAAAAAAGGGATTGAAAAAGCAGTTAAAGTGGTTGTTGAAGGATTAAAACAAAACAGCCAGCCAGTAAAAACAAAAGAAGCTATCGCTCAGGTAGCCTCAATTTCTGCAAACAACGACGAAACCATCGGAAACCTGATTGCAGACGCTATGGATAAAGTTGGAAAAGACGGCGTTATCACGGTTGAAGAATCAAAAGGTATCGAAACTGAACTTGAATTTGCAGAAGGTATGCAATTTGATAAAGGTTACGCATCTCCTTACATGATTACGGATAAAGACAGAATGGAAGCGTCTTTAGACAATCCATTTATCTTAATCACTGACAAAAAAATCTCAGCTATTAAAGATTTACTTCCAGTACTTGAAAAAGTAGTTCAATCAGGACGTGGTCTTGTAATTATCGCTGAAGATGTTGAAGGTGAAGCACTAGCCACTATCGTTGTGAACAAACTTCGTGGAACTGTAAACTGCGTAGCTATCAAAGCCCCTGGTTTTGGTGACAGACGTAAAGCCATGTTAGAAGACATCGCGATTCTAACTGGTGGTGAAGTTATTTCTGAAGAAAAAGGTCTTACACTTGAAACAGCTGAACTATTCCAATTAGGTCAAGCAGCTAAAGTAAAAGCAGACAAAGAAAACACAACTATCGTTCAAGGAAAAGGCGACGCACAAAAAATCGCTGACCGTGTTCAAGAAATCCGTCGTGAAATTGACAACACAGATTCCTCTTACGATAAAGAAAAATTACAAGAGCGTTTAGCTAAATTATCAGGTGGAGTAGCTATCATTCGTGTTGGCGCTACAACTGAAACTGAACTAAAAGAGAAAAAATACCGTGTTGAAGATGCTCTTTCAGCAACTCGCGCAGCTGTTGAAGAAGGAATTGTTGCTGGAGGCGGAACTGCTTTCATTAACCTGATTCCAGCTCTAACACAAGCTATCGAATCTGAAACTGGCGATACACGCTTAGGCATGACAATCGTTGCAAAATCATTGGAAGTTCCATTACGCATCATCGCTGAAAACTCTGGTGAAGAGCCTTCTGTTGTTGTAGATAAAGTAAAAAACGCAACTCCAGGAACAGGATTTAACGCACGTACAGGCGCTTACCAGGATATGGTTCAAGCCGGTATCGTGGATCCTTCAAAAGTAACACGCTCTGCACTTCAAAATGCAGCATCAATCGTTAGCTTATTGTTAACAACTGATGTTCTGATTGCAGACAAGCCAGAAGAGAAAAAAGAAATGGCTGGAGCTCCAGGCATGGGTGGAATGGGCGGCATGGATTATTAATCCAACACTCATCAGTTATTTCAAAAAAGCCCCTGAAGTATTTCGGGGGCTTTTTTTTATCTGTGACTTCTCGCCTTAAACTGCTGTTGCTCCTGATGCAGCATCACATCACATATATGATCTTTTAAGTGGGATACAAAGAGCTTGAGATCATTAGTATCATGCTCTCGGCCTTAATATACCGAAGGGTATTATCCACAGTAGCATGAATAAAAAATCTCATTTGATGCTCGTAATTACTCAGCACATCTTCTTCCGTTTTATTTAATCGGTAATTAAACTTACACAAATCTACTCTCGGCATCTCTAAAAGATCATAAGTCAATTGAAAAAGCGCATATAAAAAAATATACGCACGCACCCCCTGATGCTGATCAATTTCCTTTTCCAAAACCGACAAACCGGTTCCCCATTTCAAAAAGAACAAGGGGTGCATCGCTTCGTCTATTTTTTTACCCTTATACTGAACATGCTTTAAAATAACCTGTTCATTTTTTCTCAAAATAATCCAATGCCCCAAATCATGCTGCATAGTGGCAATTTTATGGACAAGAACTTTGGAATGATGGGGATCTTCAAAAGAAGCACTGGCTTTGATTTGAGGATGGGGAAGGCTATAAGGCCGACTATTTTGGGCACGCAGTTTTGCCAAAGACAGTAGCCCAGGGCCATCTAAAAACGGAACCAAAGCAACACGTGAACGTAAAGAATACGTTTCGAAGCTGCGAACACAAACATGTACGGAGCCATTAAACGCCCTATTGGGAAAGGTTAGTAATTCCAAAGGAAGCCGCTTGGAAAAAAAAATTTCTTCATGAGGAAAATGAGCCGTCCCATGTAAGGCATACTTATCAAAGTCCTTATCCAGGATAGTCAAAGAAAAACGTTTAGCACCTCTCAAATCATAACTATATACCTTCAGCGCATCCATATAGCCTTTTTTTCCTTGATGATCCGAACCTAAAAGGTTAGAAAAATTTTGCCAAAACAACTGCTGGACAGAATCAGGTTCTGAGGAGTTAGCGCAGGATTGTGCCAGCTCTTTTGTTACACAGGCATAAATCAATGCATAACAATGGTTGGGATCTCTAATAAATCCAGATAAATAGCCCAGCAAAACCGAATTAAATAAAAAATCCATATTTTTTGATGGATTCACACGCCCGTTTTCAGGAAAATGGATCTGATTGGTCATCCATAATTTAAACCCTTCTTCCGATTGAGCCGAATCCACAAACTCGTGAATAATCCAGGCGCAGCGGTTTCGAGTTTCTTCCACGCCCAAAATAGACTGCAGACCTTTTACAAAATCCACAGCTTTTAACACATAATTAAACACGGAAAACGGATCGACTCCGGGAATTGGATTTTCACATTTTCCACGCAGGATCGAATGACT
Organism: uncultured Candidatus Marinamargulisbacteria bacterium; assembly: GCA_964517775.1. Lineage (GTDB taxonomy): Bacteria > Margulisbacteria > Marinamargulisbacteria > SXXA01 > JAHFDB01 > CAZFCP01. Next base: position 38,396 of record CAZFCP010000003.1, read on the forward strand.
TTTCAACACCTGAATACCCAATTTCAAAGCAGGAAAAAGAGACGTGATCGAGTCTCTTTTCGCCCCATTTTTAGCAATACCTCTGTTCCTCACAGGCGGCACAGCCAAGGTTTTCAGCATATTATTTTACGATATCTTTGGTTTCAAGACCGTCGGTTTGAGGTCCAAAATAATAACCGGCATAGGTCACACCTACTAAAACACCAATACAAATTAATGCCGCAACCAGGCTCACTTCCAATAATCCCATTCCAGATTCTTTACGCAGCATTATAATCACCTTTTTCATAATGGATTTAATCATCAAACTCCATTAGAATAATACCCCTATGACAATACTGACAACTATCGACATTCCGGCGCTGACTTTATTTAAAACAGGAAAAGTACGGTCTGTTTTTGATTTTGGAGACAGCCTCCTCATGGTAACCTCCGACAGAATTTCCGCTTTCGACTGCATTTTACCCGACGGAATCCCCAATAAAGGCCGTGTTCTGACACAAATGACTCAGGCCTGGTGCACGTTTTTTAAAAATGACATCAACCACCATATTATTTCCACACAATTCGATGAATTTCCTGACAGTGTAAAACCCTTCAAAGATATTCTCGAAGGCCGTTCCATGTGGGTTAAAAAGACTCAACTCATTGAAATCGAATGTGTAGCCAGAGGCTATCTGGCAGGATCCGGCTGGCTGGAATATCAGCAATCCGGCACGGTATGCGGCATTCCACTTCCAAAAGGTCTGCAACTGGCCGACAAACTTCCAGAACCTATTTTTACACCTGCCTTCAAAGCCGAAGTAGGTCAGCACGACGAAAACATCAGCTTTGAAAGAATGATAGAACTGGTAGGCCGACCTACAGCTGAAAAACTAAAAGAACTCACCTTAACCCTATACAAAAAAGCCAGCATCCACGCAGAATCCAAAGGATTGATTTTAGCCGACACCAAATTTGAATTTGGAACAATTGGAGACGATATTATTTTAATTGATGAGGTTTTAACAGCCGATTCATCCCGATATTGGGATATTAAGGATTATAAGCCAGGCATTTCACCTCCAAGCTTTGACAAACAAATCGTAAGAGATTATCTTAATACCTGCGGTTGGGATAAGCAGCCTCCCGCTCCGCATCTGCCGCAAGCTATTATAGAAAAAACGGCATTACGATATTCAGAGGTTCTTTTCAAGCTTTTCTCATAAACTCTCTACAAGACTTCAGCTACACATCATCCGATTTGTTAAGAAAAAACCCAAAATATCCATGTTTATTTTTCACTAAAAAGCGGCATTATTTTATTCTTATGGCACAAAAAGCTGATACGATAAGGATTTTTTATGTTTGGTACCACCGGAGGAGATAGTTCTCATAAACTACAATGGGGACCTGATCGGGTTCACCCCTTCACATCAGATACTTCAAATAGTGCTCGACAAAGAAGAAAATCGGTTTCCTCACCCAGACAACCACTTACGCCTCAAAGTGCATTAATTGCGTTCAAAGATGAAATACTAGATCTGATTAATGGCAAAGTTGACCCTGCGCTACTTGATAAGTACAAACATTTTTTTGAAAACCCCGGATCACGGGTAGCCATCCATGCACTTTATACTGATTTCAAGCTTTTTCAAGGCAAGCAACCACCACCCAGCCCTGATCAGTTAAGAGAATGGATATTTAAAAATTTCACTAAAAAAGATGGCAGTTTAAATCCAGTCCCACCAGCAATGAGAACGCGCGGATTAAGTGATGTCAGCGCCCCGAAACAGGATCCCAATTTTGAACAGGTTGAACAGTATTTAAAGATTATTTTAAGGTTCACACATCAAAGCTGGGAAAAAACACTTACATCTTTTTTTAAAGAACATGCAACAAAAATAAAAGAGATTATTGAAGATACATTAGCAACTCACAGTAGATTAAGTCTTCTTGACAAAGAATTCTTTAGAGTTATTCTTCCTCTTTTAAGCGGTTTAGATGCCAAACTTTGTGTAACAGATGAAAACCATAAACGCTCACTGCCACCTTCAGTACAAATGGCACAAAACCCCAGACCAAAACCAAAAGGGGATACACATTCAGCACAAACGGTTCACACAAGACAGGTTAAACCATTTAAAAAATCAACCCGTCTCATTACTGCGGAAGAACTCCATACGTCCTTAAACCGTATTATTTCACAATGGAGAAGCGTACCCAAACTTACAGGTGAATATATAGCCCCACTACAACAGTACAACATCATAGAACCCTCAAGAGGAGCTAGTTTTTCACTTGCTAAAGACTATGAGGCAGTACTTCTAGCTGACCTGCAAGGGTCTCTCAATTTAGACAGGAGCTTATCTAATCGTTTAACAGGATTTATAACGCTCAACAAAGGCCTGACAGTAAATCCATCGTTAAAAAGATCAGTGGCTTTCCTGGAAGAAATGGGGATAGTAGAAAAAGTAGACTTTATGAGCAGAGGACAATTAAAATCCAGATACCTCTTTAAACCTGAACACGCCGTTTACTTAAGAAGAATCCCGGAATTACAAATTGTTTTTTTTATAGAGAATGCAAAAGCACTCAAAGCACTTCTAAATAGCTCTCATCCTGAAATAAGTCCTTTACTACCAAGATTGCTTCAATTAGGAGCTATCAAAAATAGTGGAACAGAGGATAATCCGGTTTATATTCCACAAAGGAGTCTTACCTCACAATTACCCTATACCAAAAAATGGTTAGAAGAAGACTTTATCGGGCTTCTAAAAAAATCAGCCCCCCCAGAACCAAGTAAGGTAAAACCTCCCCACCTCGATGAATGCGACCCTGAGACATCTGACGACGAAGATATCGATCTTGATTTTGGAGATGATGATTTTGAAACAGACCGTAAAGACACAAGCGGGCAAAATCCGTTAAACAAAGTTCCCTTATCAGATCGTTTTTCATCAGCAGACGATGAAGATGATTTTGGTTTTGGAAACACCTCCGATGACGACGAACAACTTTTCAGTCCTAGAGCACATTCAGTAACGGCTAATCCACAGGTTCCGGCATTACCATTCTCCGCCTCGGGTGCAACCCTAGCTCAAAGAGAAACCGATGGTGATGGTGATGGTGATGCCAGCGCAAGTAGTATCGCAACAAGATCACGTAGTCAAAGTACACCACGGAAACCACAACCTGCTCTTGAACCAAACGTTGCAACTCTTGGACCTACCCCCGTATCAGCTGGCATCTTACATACTGCAGAACAATTATTAGCAGAAGCAGCAAAAAATGCAGGCTTAGAACAACCGCCAGCATCTACAGTTATAGTTTTTAAAGACGGGCAAAGCAAACCTAATGCATCTGATACTGATGAAACAGACAGCGA
>CAZFCP010000003.1:41772-123825 GCA_964517775.1 uncultured Candidatus Marinamargulisbacteria bacterium
CCACTCATAGTCGGCCACCATCACCAGTTTCAAAATCAAAAACCCCACCACTTCAGCAAGATCATACAGATCCAAGTTTATTATCATCTACTTCCGGTGATGGAACCCGAGTACCTATTACGTTTGAACCCATTCTTCCCCCGAAAAGTACGGTTGAACTTTACACAGATGACAGTGTTGATGAATCCGGTCGGAAAATTCCACTATATATTCCGACACTAGCTTTGGGTGCACCTGAACCACTCAGCGAAGACACCTTACTACTCCTAACTCTTCCAAGCGACTTAAGAAAGGCATTGGAAAAAAAAGGATTGATTTCTGATCCTTTTGAAGTTAAACCTGATTTTACGCATTCAGGAACGGAATCGTTTGAAAGCCATTTGCGCATGTCTAGAAAACCAAAAAATCGTATAACTGTTCGTGTCTGGGCTGAAGATGCTACTAAACCAAGACCAACCCAAGACTACCTTAAAAGAACAAGTGTTACCCGTCCAATTGAGCCTTACACAAAACCTACAGGCGCAAATTATAGAACCACCTTCGATAAAGGAACGACTCATACACATCACATGGGGAAAGCAGACACTGATGCCGGTGGGACATCAGGGGCAACGTCAGGCACAACCTCAGACACAACATCAGGAGCAACCGCTGATACAAGCAAGACAAAAAGGGGGACTCACAAACGTAGTAGCTCTGCACCGGTATTTTCAGCACCATTTGTACCTGATACACCAGATCCTGCCATTGTAAAAGCAAACAAATTTACAGCATTCATCCTGAATTTACCTGAACCAATCAAACAAAGGCTAGTCGACCTGGGATTTGTTGATAACCCTGATCCGCTTGAGCCATTACTGACTGCAAAAGGTGAAGCATCTTTAAATCGATATTGCGGTTCAAAAGGACTACAACCAGAAGAAGAAGTAAATTTTGGAACATGGGCTCGTCTTTTTGAAAAAAGACCATTAGCAAGAAGTGCTCCCAGCAAAATCCCACCTGCGGGTCCAAAAACTGTGGCTAAAGCTAAAGTCAAAGTTGTTCCACTTGTAAAAACGTCTCACGCATCCTCAGCGGCCCCACCGGCCATGTCGCCTCCGGTTTTAGGAAGCCCACCGGCTGCACCACAGCCTCAACCGCTAAGCAAATCCGATATCAACACTCTCGCACATAAATTCTGGGAAGCTTTGTTTAAAACCGGAGCCGAAACGATTTTCAAAGTACTGCGTACAACCGATTTTATTACACAGTACGAGGCCCCTAAGATTTTAGATGCTATCGTTACCCAGGCTCAGTATCCAGGAATTTCAGCAGCTGATCTGGAAAGACTAAAAACACAGATATGGGACGAATTGTTTGGAAATCCGCTTCGGTTAAAAATAGGTCCAAACACATGCTCCTACGAGTTGCGACAAATTTCCAAAACCTACGGAATTACCCCACCCGACCTTTCATTTCAACCTGTTTTTTAACACCAAATCTTACTTGAGATTTTAACAAAGTCTTGATATAGTCTGTGATCTGATAATTGTGTTTTAATAAAGGCTGTATTATAGTCTTTTTGGAGTTTGCGGGATTAGCTCAGTTGGTAGAGCGTCTGCTTGCCAAGCAGAAGGTCGTCAGTTCGAACCTGATATCCCGCTCCATTTATTTCGTGGCCCATTCTTCTTTACCCGCCACTATTCTCTTTTCAAGTTAAGGATGTATATGAATATTCTCAAACAAGAGCGTGTTGGAAATCGTTTTTCTTTAGAAATTGAAACACCCCATGATGCTGTTATTTCAGCTATGGATTCTGCGTATAGAAAATTATCAAAAAAAGCAAAAGTACCTGGATTCAGACCTGGAAAAGTACCTCGGCCTGTTTTCGAAAAAGTATATGGTAGAGAAAGCTTAATTCAGGAAGCTGTGATGGAAGTGGTTAACCACTCTTATGCAGCAGCTGTTGAAAATCTTCAGCTTGAAGTTATCGATTACCCTCAAAATCTGTCAGTAAATGAGTACAAAGAAAATGAAGCGGTTGTATTTAAATGTGAAGTGGATGTAAAACCGTCTGTAACACTGGGTAAATACAAAGGGCTTGGCATTAAAAAAGAAACTGTAACTGTTACAGATGAAGATGTAGAGAATGCCATCACTCAAACTCGCCAATACTACTCAGAGTTTGGATTAACAGAAGACAACTGCAAAGAGGGCGACATCCTTTTATGCAACATCGAAGCCAGCGTTGACGGCGTAGCTTTAGAGCGTTGGACAAGACAAAACATGGGTCTTGAGCTTGGCAGAAACACACTTGGAAAAGATGTGGATGCACAACTTGCTGATCATAAAAAAGGCGACAAACTGTCCTTTTCAGTAGCCTACCCTGAAGACAGCGCACATAGCGACATTGCTGGAAAATCAGTAGCGTTCAACATCGAAATCGCTGAAGTTCGCACTAAAAAATTACCGGAACTTACTGAAGAATTTGTAAAAAAAGTATCTCAGGCTAATTCCGTTGAAGAATACAAAGCAACACTTAAAACCAATCTTGAAACTCAAAAACAAAACGAAACTGAAGATAAATTCTATGAAGCTATCGTAGACGAAATCATTAAAGGTATCACTATTGATGTGCAACCTGTTCTGGTTGAAAGAGAAATGGAATCTTCCGTAAAGAATTTTGAGCAATCCCTTAAACAATCTGGCCTTACTTTAGAGCAATATCTTCGCTTCTCAAACAAAAGCGATGCTGACTTTAAAGAAAGCTACAGAGAATCGGCATTAAAGAAAATCAAAACTGAAATCAGTCTTGATGAAATTGCCAAACAGGAAAATATTTCTGTTGAAGATTCTGACCTGATTAGCGAAATCAAAAAATGGAATATTCCCAATTTATCAGAAGATGATAAAATTAAAGATCATTTATCCAAAATTGACACTACAGAACTTGTACGCGTTGTAAAAAGACGTAAAGCAATGGATCTTGTTGTCTCTCATCTTTAATCAGTCCCAGAAAGGGTCCAAGCCATGAGTCCTTTAATTCCAATGGTCATCGAACAAACAGGTAGAGGCGAAAGGTCTTATGACATTTACTCCCGACTTCTTAAAGAAAGAATTATCTTTCTTACAGATGCCATAGACGATAATGTGGCCAACCTGATCATTTCTCAGCTTCTGTTTTTGGAAGCAGAAGATAACGAGCGTGAAGCTTATATGTACATCAACAGCCCAGGTGGCGTTGTAACAGCAGGGCTTGCGATCTATGACACCATGCAGTTTATCAAAACTAAAGTATCTACAATCTGTTTGGGTCAAGCAGCATCAATGGGTGCCTTTTTATTGACAGCTGGCGAACCTGGAAAACGGTATGCGCTACCTAATGCCAGAATCATGATTCACCAACCGCTTGGTGGTGCTCAGGGTCAGGCTACAGATATCGAAATTCAAGCCAATGAAATTTTAAGAATCAAACGTAATCTTAACCAGATGATGGCTAAACATACAGGCCAAAACGTTAAGAAAATTGAAAAAGACACAGACAGAGACTTTTTCATGAGCTCCGAAGAAGCCGTTGCTTACGGTCTTATCGATGAAGTTCTAACGTTTAATCACCTTCAGAAAAAATAATGTCTACACCGGACCAACATCTATCCTGTTCTTTTTGTGGGAAACCTCAGCAATTAGTAGCAAAATTAGTTGTTGGTCCCGGTGTTTATATCTGCGATGAGTGCGTTACAGTCTGCACACAGATTATCGGTGATGAGCTTGGCAACAGCCAGCCACAGTTATCCACACTTACCTCTGCACCTGCTGTTTCCAAAAAAGCCGATCCTGCCGTTGAATCCGTTCCTAAGCCAAAAGAAATTCATGCGTGGCTGGATCAATACATTATCGGACAAAGCCGGGCCAAACGGATAATTTCCGTAGCGGTTTATAATCATTACAAACGTCTTTTTATTACCGATACTCAGTACGGTGAAGCCGAACTACGCAAAAGCAATCTTTTACTTGTAGGCGCAACCGGAACAGGAAAAACCCTGTTCGCTGAAACTCTGGCCAGAATGCTTAACGTACCCTTCACTATTGCCGATGCCACTACAATCACCGAAGCCGGTTATGTGGGCGAAGACGCAGAATCCATGTTATCCCGCCTGTTACAAGCCGCCGAATTTGATGTGGAACGTGCTCAAAAAGGCATCGTGTACATCGATGAAATCGATAAAATCTCAAGAAAATCAGAAAACCCCTCCATCACGCGTGACGTATCCGGGGAAGGTGTTCAGCAGGCTCTTTTAAAAATCCTTGAAGGCACCAAGGCCAGCATTCCGTTAAAAGGCGGCCGTAAACATCCTCAGGGGGATACCGTCCTTTTGGATACCTCCAACATCTTATTTATTACAGGCGGAGCCTTCCACGGCCTGGAGCAGGTCATCCAAACCCGTCTTAAAACCAAACAATTTGGTTTTGTTCAGGAAGGTGAAGCGCTGACAGAAGAACAAAAAACATCCATTTTTGATCATATCCAACCTGAAGACTTACAAAAATTTGGGATTATCCCCGAGCTTATAGGCCGGCTTCCTATTATCGCACCTCTTCAGGAACTCGATGAAAACGCTCTGGTAAAAATCCTCACCGAACCTAAAAATGCCATTACCAAACAATTCCAAAAACTGATGCTAATGGACGGTATAGAACTTAATTTTGAAAAAGAAGCCTTGGAACTGATTGCAAGAATTGCTGTCAAACGTAAAGTAGGCGCCAGAGCATTACGCTCTATCATGGAAGAACTGATGATGGATTACATGTACAATTCTCCTTCGGACGCCGTACAAAAAATCACGCTGACAAAAGAGGACGTTGACCGGTACATAGACACTCAACTATCCCTTTCTTTGAAGGAAGACCTTAAAAAAGCAGCCTAGCATTATATGTAACGCTTCGTTATAATGTGGGTGATTTTTATTTTGTGGAAAAAGGAGTACGTATGGCTTTTGGTGCAGAAAAAGTTAAAGCAAAAATAGTTCAGTTTTCTGACGATACCCGTACATTACCTGACGGAAGTAAAATTATTTACGCCGAAAACGACGAAAAAATCGTACTCAACCACAAGGTTCCTTTTGAAAAAGGAACGACATACGTTTATGAACGCAAAACAGGACGTATTTTTGTTAACGGAAAAGAAGGAACCAACCAGGATAAACGCAACATGATTAAGCTTGGAACCTATATGCTGGATCACTGTGATGACGAAGAACTGGTTACCATCAATGTCTTCTCCAAAGGGGATGCACATTGAACGTTTCAGGATTTACTCCCAACCCTTATATACAACCAGGTGGTGGATCCAAATTAAATCCAAGTCAGCAAAATACCTTAAACAAGGTATCTGATATTTTAAAGGCATTTGGGATAGAATCAAAAAATATTTCAAATGTTACTGTTGAAAAAGGAGCGTCGCGCTCTTCCATTTTACAGACAATCAATCAGGTCTCATTTTTATCGATTACACCGTCTCAAGCCAACGTACTTCAATCGATGGGCATTCCGGCACATGCGGCATCTCTGGCCATTGCTGTTCACGGTGGAGAAACGGTTAAAAGTCTTAAGAAAAAACTGACTGATATTCACGAAGACACGGTAGATGAAGCTGTTTTTGAAGAAATCGCACAGCTTTTTAATACCGGACAAAAATCAGACGCGTATGTTTTTTCAGACAATAAAGGTGGGGTATTCCTGATTCGGTCCTCCCTACAGGAAATCGCCTCATCAGAAGAATCTGAAGAAGACGAAAAAGACAAATAGAATTACTAAAGGAGTTTCACATGTCTCAGTATATGCATTGTATTCACGGAATGATTTGGAAAACCTGCCAGCTTTGCCGGGCTAAAGGTGAGTCTGAAGTTCTAGCCGACTTAAACATTCAAAAAGAAGAACAAAAAAACAAATTGCTTTATGATTATCAGGAAACCATTCAAGGCATGGACGAAAACGATTCCGATTACGCCTACGATATGGAAGATATGGGCATGTAAATGAAAATATTACTTATTATTTTACACACATTAACAGCTATCAGCCTTGTAGGCGCCGTGTTGCTTCATACAGCAAAAGGGGATGGATTAGCTGGAATTGGAGCCCAGGCTCGTCTTTTCCGTTCAAGTAAAGGTATGGAATCCGGATTAAACAAAGTCACTACGGTACTTGCCGGTTTATTCCTGGTATTAGCTGGATTATTGGGTGTTTTGCTCTAAATTTCGCTTACACCTATTCTTTTTCTTTGTTAGCAGTTTTGTTTTCATAACAACAGCTCAAGCAGCCCCAAAGCCTAAAAGCACGCTTACTCTCAAGCGTTTCTTAGATGCCATGCAGCCTGCAAAAGAGGAAACACCTCAAAAAAAAGCAAAAGAGCCTACTGAAAATATCGATTCCATACATATTGAAGGCCTTCAAAATATCCCCGAATCTTTTGTTCTGGATGAACTTACCTTAAGAGCTGGAGAAGAATTAAACGCTGTCACACTGGCAACCATTGTTAAAAATATTCGGTCAAAAGGTGTGTTTAGCTCTGTAAAAACATCGATTACGGAAACGCCTCAAGGCAAAAAAATCACCTTTATCGTTAAAGAAAAACCCCTTATCAAAAAAATCGAATTTGATGGAGCCACCGTTTTTTCAAAAGAAGAACTACAGGGACTTATTGAGTCAAAAGAAGGTACGGTTTTAAATCTTCAAACCATTAAAAAAGACATCGCTCTTTTAAACGAACATTACAGTGAAAAAGGCTACCTACAATCACGGGTATTAAATGTGCAAACCCCGGAAGCCGATAATGATCCTCTCGTGTTTAAAATTCTGGAGCAGCGCATTACCGAGATTTTTGTAACAGGAAACCGTGTTACCAAACCTTATGTTATTTTACGGGAAATGGAAACAAAACCCGGAGCCATTCTGCAGGCAGACAAACTAAAGGAAGATCTTCGGAAGATTTATAATCTGGGTTATTTCACAGATTTAAAACCACTTTTTTTACCAGGAAAAACACCTTACTCCCAAGCACTTGGTATTGATGTAACAGAAAAATCATCGTTTGGTTCTTTTCAATTTGGTGGCTCTTACAGTGGTGTTGGAGGCGGATATCTTTTTTCAAACTTAAACTGGGAAAATTTGGGCGGAACAGGGCAAACGGTTATGCTAAGCGCCCAATTAAACATTTCTGCAGGCACAACAGGAAACAAAGCCAATACGTATCAAATTAAGTACTACAACCCGTGGATGTGGGACGAGCGTAAATCATTTTCATTCAAATCCTGGCTTCGCAATGGAAGTGTGGAAAACTTCTTATTATCCAATGCCTCCCTGTCATCACGTGATGAACAAAGCTTCGGGATTGAGGTTGGAGTAGGAATCCCGTTAAACTACCAAACCCGTATTGAGCAGTTTATAAAATATGAAAATGTGACAACAACATCTAATTCGATTTCCTCGCCAACTCAAAGAACCTATACGATCCAAAGCTATAAAGTCATTGGAAGTTACGATACCAGAGATTATATGTTCAACCCTCAGGAAGGGGTTTACTACACGTTAGGTATTGAGAGAGCTTACCCATTTTATAACCATTCTATCAATTTCACCCGCTACGATCTTGAACTAAGAAATTTTTTCAGGGTAATCGACCAGCAGGTATTTGCAACCCGACTTGTTTTTGGTTATCTGGAAAGCCCCGCACTTGATGACGCAACCTTATTTTCAAGAGAATATTATCGTTTAGGCGGTGCAACAACTGTTAGAGGTTACGATGAACTAAATCCATTTGCCTATGGAAGCCAGCAGGTCATTCTCAGTCTTGAATATCGGTTTTTATTTACAGATGCATTCCAAATCATTCTGTTTGCCGATGCAGGATATGCTTCAAATTTTGTAAAAGATGACGGTGCCAGAACCCCAGAACCTGTTGGCTTTATGGGACGTTTCAAAATTGGAAAAGGAATTGGAACACGACTGACCATCCCTGTACTTGGAGCCATCCGACTGGATTTTGGAATGGATGAAAAAGAAAACAGCCGTATTCACTTAAACATGGGCGGCACCTTCTAATAGACTTTTTAAGTACAAAACGTTATATTAACCTCAAGATTTAACAAAGGAGTTATGTATGAATTCAACAGTTTCAAAAATTTTTGCAGTTCTTTCTGTAGTGATTTTAACAGCCGCTCATAGCGCATATGCTGATAATATCGGTTACATTGATATGGAACGGTTATTGCCAAGTCTAAAAGAAGGCCGTGAAATCCAGGTAGAACTTCAAAAAAAGCGTGAAGAGTATCAAAAAACACTGGAAACCAAACAAAAAGAAATCGATCAGGCACGAAAAGATAAAAAATCAGACGAAGAGCTTCAAAAAATGATGTCTAAAATCGAATCTGAATTACGCCCTGTTCAAGAACAGATTCTTCAAAATGAAGCTGAAGTTCAAAACAGAATTTTATCTAAAGTAAAAGAGTTTTCAAAAGTAGTAGCTAAACAATATGGAATTGACGTTGTTGTGGATAAACGCTCTATTTTTAGTGGAGGTTTTGATCTTACGGATTTCGTAGTAGAAAAGCTAAACGCCACACCTAAAACAGATGCTCAGGCAGAAAAACAGCCAGCAAAGGCTAAGAAAACCCGCTAACTTGAAACTGTCACAGATTTCAGACTCTCTTTCAGCGGTACTTTATGGAAACCCGGACTGTGATGTGTCCGGTATTTCTCCCCTAAGCACCGCTAAAAAGGGAGAGTTGACCTTTCTTTTGGATAAGAAATTTATTACAGAAGCCATAAACTCTTCATGCGACGCGTTTGTTACCTTCAAACATATTCCTGAATTATCCAATCAAATCGTTGTTTCCCATCCTAAAAAAGCCTTAGCTCAGGTTATCGATTTATTTTTCCCCGAGTTTTCCTCTTACAGTTTTGAAAACGCCGCCATTTCGCCTTCGGCAGTTATACATCCGTCAGCCATTATCGAATCCGATGTTGCAATCGGCCCATTTTCACATATCGGTGCTTTTACACATATACAATCAGGAGCAACCATTGGATCTCACGTTTCTATAGGAGCCCATTGTGTTGTTGGAAAATCCAGTCGTATTCATCCACATGTCTCTCTTTATGACCACATTATTCTCGAAGACAACGTCATTATTCACTCGGGTTCCGTTATCGGATCAGATGGATTTGGCTATTACCAGGATAAAGGCGTTTCCCATAAAATTCAGCAAATTGGCAATGTCATTATTCACAGTGAATCTGAAATTGGAGCCAATACCGTTATAGATAGAGCCTGTTTGGGCTCCACCGTTATTGGTGAACGTACAAAAATTGATAACCTTGTTCAAATCGCTCATAATGTCAGTGTTGGACACGATTCCATTATCACCAGTCAGGTTGGTCTTGTAGGCAGCAGCGTTTTAGGGCATCATGTTACCATTGGCGGACAATCCGGTGTGGACGCTGTCCACGTTGGCAATCACAGCCTGATTGCAGCAAGATCCGGCGTAACAAAAGATGTTCCTGAAAAATCCATTGTATCTGGATTTCCGGCCTGGCCTCATCATATGGAACTTAAAAAAGAAGCAACCATAAGAAAACTTATTCAAAAAAAGGATATATCATGAAACGTTTTATCATTTTACTGCTCTGTTTATTTGGCTTTACAAGCACACTTTTCGCAGCTCCAACCATTTATGGGCCAACTGGACTTATTACCGTCCCAACCGCTGAAGCTTTAAAATATCAGGAATTTAATGCCGGGATGGATTATATGTGGGGCAGCACTAACGGAAATGCCAACAACAACCAGGCCTGGTACTACAAACTAAACTTCGGAACCTTCAAAAACTGGGAAATCGGTGTTGTAGCCGGAAAAGTACCTACGGAAGGTGCATTTGTAAATATTAAATATCACATTACAGCAGAAGCTGAAAAAGCGCCTATATCCATCGCAATCGGGCTTCAGAATCTGTTTTCAAGTCGCATGACCGATGTTTATATGGTTGCAAGTAAAACATTCCCCAATCAACTTAAACTGCATTTCGGATTTAAAGCAAACTTTGCAGATGAAATTTATCCATCCATTATTGGTGGGGCCGAATACGAACTATCCAAACAGCTGACAACCGTTGTTGATTTCAACGGCGTTAGAAAACAATATCAGCTTAATGCAGGTATTCGCATCAATGTGGGAGAAGGAACATTGTTACACGTATCTTTACTGGATATCGGACGTACCCAGGCTAATAACCCCTTCTATTCCATTGGGTTGTCGTATACCTCACCTTTGTAATAAAATAAAGCTATGGACAGTCAAAATCATTTAGATGTAACGATTACAAAATTAAAAACCAGATTCAAAGCAACCTGCACCCTGTTTCCAGAATGCAAAGGTGTTGGAGAGTCTGAAGAAAAAGCCTTGCTTAATCTCAGTCATTCCATCTCAGCATTTATTGCAAATCTTACTCAAAAATCTATTGAAACCTTATTTCAATCCAATAATTTTGAGTCTGTTTTTCTGGATTCAACCGCAGCTAAAAAGAAACAAACCAAACGATTCAAACTGGATCCTGCGTTATCACACTTAAATAATCATTTCGTTTTAAAATACAAAACCAATGTAAAACCTCCAAAAGCAGAACCTCTTCCTGAAAATGACATCGTTCAATTTTTCAGAGACATGGAAAGCACTGTATTGGAGCAACTTCCGAAAGAAATAGGTGGCGGAACCGAAGTATTACCAGATGGGCTGGTATTTGGTTTTCCTCTTAATATGAATTAAACTATCTCCATGTCAACTTTACCTCTATCAACTATTCGGCATAGTGCCTCACATGTATTAGCTCAAGCCATTTTACAGGTTTTCCCTGACGCCAAGCTGGGTATAGGACCGTCTATTGATGATGGTTTTTATTACGATTTCGACCTCCCACGTTCTTTATCCGATGACGATTTACTTGATCTTGAAAACCGCATGAAGGCCATTATTGCGGAAAAACAAACCTTTGCGTATTCCACAAAATCAAAAACAGATACCCTATCTTTCCTAAGTAACGCTCAACAGCCTTACAAAGTTGAGATTGTGAATGATCTAGATGTAAACGAATATTCGTTTTATCAAAATGGTCCGTTTATTGACCTGTGCAAAGGACCCCACGTAACAGACACCTCTGAAATTGGAGCCGTCAAACTACTAAAAGTTTCGGGTGCTTACTGGAGAGGCTCTGAAAAAAACAAAATGCTGCAACGCATTTACGGAACAGCTTTTCATACCCAGGATGAACTTGATGCTTACCTAAAACGATTGGAAGAAGCACAAAAACGGGACCACCGTTTAATTGGAAAAGAACTTGGATTATTCAGCATTCAGGAAGATATCGGTGGCGGATTGATTTTATGGCATCCAAAAGGTGCAAAAGTTCGGTATCTGATCGAAGAATACTGGAGACAAATCCATTTTAAAGCCGGATACGAACTACTGTACTCTCCTCATATTGGACTATCCGACTTATGGAAAACCAGCGGACATCTGGATTTTTACAATGAAAATATGTACACCTCCATTAAAGTGGACGAGCAGGACTATTTTATAAAGCCAATGAACTGTCCATTCCATTTGATGGTGTATAAAAATCAGCCTCAATCCTACAGACAGTTACCGATGCGTCTTGCCGAACTTGGAACCGTGTACCGTTACGAGCGGTCAGGTGTTCTTCATGGTTTAATGAGAGTTCGCGGATTTACCCAGGATGATGCCCACATTATCTGTACCCCAGAACAAGTGGAATCTGAAATTATGAATGTTATGCATCTTTGCCTCGATATGCTGAAAACATT
This sequence comes from uncultured Candidatus Marinamargulisbacteria bacterium, assembly GCA_964517775.1. Lineage (GTDB taxonomy): Bacteria > Margulisbacteria > Marinamargulisbacteria > SXXA01 > JAHFDB01 > CAZFCP01. Next base: position 53,626 of record CAZFCP010000003.1, read on the forward strand.
TGGCTTTGATAAAATCAAAGTGTACCTCTCTACCCGTCCAAAAGAAAAATATGTTGGAGATCTTGAAAGCTGGGCAAAAGCCGAAAACGCATTACGGGATGCTATCGAACACTTAAACTTACCCTACGAAGTGGATGAAGGCGGCGGAGCCTTTTACGGTCCTAAAATTGACGTCAAAATCGAAGATGCCATCGGCCGTGAATGGCAATGTTCCACCGTACAATTCGACTTTAACCTGCCTGAGCGTTTTGATATGACCTACATCGGTTCAGATGGACAAAAACATCGTCCGTACATGGTACACCGTGCGTTATTAGGATCCATTGAACGTTTCTTCGGCATCCTGGTCGAACATTATGTTGGCCGTTTCCCGACATGGTTAGCTCCGGTTCAGGTGAAATTACTTTCCGTAAACACAGAGGTTCATGCCTATTGCGAAGCCGTAGCCAAACAATTATCAGAAGCAGGTGTTCGAGTTGAGCTTGATCTGGGATCCGACAAAATTGGATACAAAATACGCCAGGGTATAGCCGAAAAAGTCCCTTATCTGGCCGTTATCGGAAAACGGGAAGCCGAGGCAAACCAACTAGCAGTTAGAACCTATCAGACAGATCTCGGAACCTGTTCCGCAGCCGAGTTAATCGATAAGGTTTTGACTGACAAAATTAACCAATGATATAATCTCCAGCCCGGCTTATGCCGGATTGAAGTATCAAGGAGGACATTGTTATAAAAAAGTATCTTTTGAATGAAAAAATTAAAGTCAAAGAAGTCCGGCTTATTGATGAGGAAGGGAGACAGGCTGGGGTTGTTGCAACTGATCTTGCACAAAACATGGCCCTTCAACGAGGTTTAGACCTTCTTCTTGTATCTGAAACTGCTAATCCTCCTGTATGTAAGCTCGTTGATTTCGGACAATTTAAATATCAGCTTCAAAAGAAAGAAAAACTTAATAAGAAAAATACAAAAAGTCAGGTTACAAAAGAACTGAAGCTTGGCCCAAAAATTTCTGATAATGATTACCTTGTTAAGCTCAATAAAGGCAAGGAATTTTTACAAAAAGGGTTTAAAGTTAAAGTCAGCGTCAATTTCAGAGGTAGAGAAGTGATGCACATGGATCTTGGCCGTAATATTTTAAGCCGATACCTTCAAGACACCTCTAGCATCGGTGCAGGATCAGACGTCGTCAGTTCAGCAAAATCTCTGGTTGTATTAATCAACCCAAAATAGAAAGGATTCATATATGGGAATCAAACTAAAAACGAAAAAAGCAGCCGCAAAGCGCTTTAAAATTACAGGTTCTGGCAAAATTATGCGCAACCAAATTGGCAAAAGACACTTACTTGAGCATAAAAAAACAGCTTCAAAACGTCAGAAAAAAAGTGCATTAGTATTAAATAAAGCTGATGTTCAGCTCGTTAAGGCCATGTTGCCTGGCGCATTTTAATTTAGGAGAAACACATGAGAGTTAAACGTGGTAATGTTGCAAGAAACAGACGTAAAAAAATCTTAAAACAGGCAAAAGGATTTAGAGCCAGTCTATCAAAACTATTTAGACCAGCCAGACAAGCCGTTTTAAACGCTTTACGTCACGCTTATAAAGGTAGACGTCAAAAGAAACGCGATTTCCGTTCTATGTGGATTGTACGCATGAATGCAGCGTTAGTAGAACAAAACATTTCCTATTCAAAATTTGTAGGTTTGGCACATAAAAAACAAGTTGGATTAAACCGCAAAATGTTATCCGAGCTGGCTATTCAGCATCCTGAAGTGTTCCAATCAGTAGTGTCTTTCGTTAAAGGATAAACTCTTTTTATGATAGAAATGCAGTTAGGCGGTCTTGGATTTGATCCAAAAAATATGTCTCCCATCGTTCTCTTACGAGATACTGAGGAACGTAATTTTCTGCCTATCTGGATTGGAATGTTTGAAGCTGCTGCCATTGCTATGGAACTGCAGGGATTTAAACCGCCTCGTCCTATGACTCACGATCTTTTGGCTCAGGTCATATTGGATTTAGGCGGAAAAATTACAAAAGTGTTGATTTCGGAAGTTAGCGAAAATACGTTTTTTTCCGTTATCGATGTCAACCACCAAAATAAAACGATTCATATGGATGCAAGACCATCCGATGCCATCGCCCTGGCTGTTCGCACACAGGCTCCGATTTTTGTATCAGAATCTGTTATGCAAAAAGCCAGAATGGTTAACTCTGAAAAAGATGAAGAAGATTCACGCAAGTTTAAAAACTTCATCGATACGATTAATCCTGACGATTTTTCACAGTACTTCGAAAATCGGTCTTAATATACGCGCCTGTAGCTCAGTTGGATAGAGCAACGGACTTCTAATCCGTAGGTCGCAGGTTCGATTCCTGCCGGGCGCACCAACTCTCTAGTTTTTAGCTAACGATACATTCATTACAGCGGTTTGAGACATTGAACTGTCCGTTAGACGAACATTGAACACATCCGTTTCATTAACAGAGGCATCGGCATTATCCACAGGTTCTAAAAAAAACTTATATTTCAAATCTGTAATCGCCTCGTCTCCCTGAATAGTCTCAGAGAAGCATGTTTGGCTCGATAACGAGATTTTCTTTGTTTCTGTAAGTCCTTTATTAATTCTCATAATGATCAGTCTATAATTAATAAATTTACCCTCCTGGTGTTCTACAGCAAACTCTACACCTCTGGGATCATTATTTCTAACAGTAAATTCTTTTATAGGGATTAATGAAGGTGATGCGGGATCGTCGATGGATGATTGCGTAAGTTCACACACTGGGGGAACATAACCTTTAAACTTTGTGCTTACGGATTTAAAATCTTTTGCGCTGACACCTGTTGTAACCGCAAGTAATGAAACCAATCCTAAACCAAACTTTTTTACCATGTCAAAACCCCTCCACTGACAATTAAATTTAACCTATTATCGTATAGATTACAGAAAAATTTCAACAGAAATTTTATCGATAATTAGTCCCGGGTTGATTTGATAGAATCCAGATACCGTTGTAAATCCGGGTAGTTTGGATCGAGAGCCAATGCTTTTTTCCAGTATTTTTCTGCATTTACGGCATCAGACATTTTATAATAGATAGATCCCATTCTTACAAAAATATATGGGAAATCAGGCAACCGATTAGAGGCTTCCTCATAGGCACTTAAAGCTTTTGCAAAATCCTGCTTATAGAAATAATCCATACCGATCTGCATAAGTAAAATACCACTGGCTGTCTTTTGAAACATATTTTCCTGCTCTTTTTCTGGCAAGGTATAAGGCTTCCAGCCCACACGACTGTACGCCATTTTCATAACCTGAACGCTGGCATCAATCAGCTGACGACTCTCTCTGGTTTGAAGCTGGTTCAATATTTTCAAGCGGTCGGCAGGAGTTGAAATCGGGGCAGCCGCTACAGGAGCCTTTGGTTTATCTACCGGAGCAGCAGGAGGCTTGTCATAAGACTCTTTAATAAATTGCAGTACAGTTTCCGACATACCAATTGCATTGCTGGCTGTAATGGAAATTTCGTTTTTTCCTGCTTTTAATTTAATATCCGTTTTAAAATTCTGATTGGTTAATGGAACTTTTTTACCATTTACTTCCACCTGATCGGCATTTTCAACACGGCCTAAAATGCGAATGGTTCTATTCGTTGTAATCACCCAGCCTTCGTCATCTTCGCTGTCTCTATCAAGAATAGGCCCATCGATGATAATTTGTGGAAGTTTTGTAACAACTGGTTGAGGTTTTTTTTCAGGTGGAGCCGTTTTTTTTTCTACGTTAGGAGTTGGTGGGATTGAAGGATTAGAAGTCGAGGCTGTCTTCTTCGGACTTGAAGTGGAGGGTTGAGACTCTATCTCTGGCAGAAGAACTGGAGATTCTGTTTTTTTTTTAAGTAAGCTTCAACAGCTTCTACAGGTAAGGTTGGAATCTCAGGAGAAGCTATTTCTGAAAATGAGGGCAACGGTATAGAAAAATTTGGAGGAGGAGCCGTATCTGTCCGTAAATTAACAGGTTTATCTTCAACCTGAGCTTTTGAATCCTGAGGTTGTTTTACAGCAGGCACATCTTTTACATCTTTAGAGGTTGTTTCTTTTATTGGAGCAGGAGCAGCTTCTGGTACAGCTTTTGTTTCAGAAGTTTTAGGCTCTGTTTTTGACTCTGGCTGAGTTTTTTGAACAGGTGCAACAACAGGGGCCGCTTCCTGAGCAGCTGGCTTTGATTCTTTCTCAGTTACAGGAGCTTCTGTTTTTGTTGTTTTTTCTTTAATGATTTTCTTGGAATCTTCACGAGGTTTAGCAGGCTGTTTTACAGATTCAACAGCTGGAGTTTCTTCAACAATTTTCTCTGTTTTCTTTTCTACTGGTTTTTTTTCAGGTTCAGCTTGATTTTGAACCGGGTCTTCCTGAGCTGGTTGAACTTTAACCTCTTCTTGTTTAGGTGCAGCCGCTTCTTTTTTTGCTTTGGCCTTCATATAAATATCATAAGCTTTTTTAGTGATAAACTTTGCAACATATTCATACTCGCCAGATTCACTTACGGCTTTTACACTTACAATAGCAACACCACCGGTAAATACTACTTTTTTTGTTAGTGTTCCGTCTTGAGCAACAGAAACTGCTTTTCCGTTAAAAAAAACTTTATCGGCACCTTCTACTTTTAATGTAGCTGTAAGATCAGGTTTATCCACCATCGAAAATCCATTAGGAGATTTCTTGAAGGAATCCAGACTTGGACCAACCCATTTCACAACAGGAGATGCATGTAGAACGGACGTAAAGAAAAAAAGAACAGCCGTTCCGATAACAGAATACAAGGTTTTTTTAGTGAAATTTTTCATGAATCTTTATCATACTCCATCAAAAATGAGATGTCTATTCCAATCTAATGTTTTCCAGCAGGTTTTGGCTGTTTCTTTTGAGGACGAATAGCTTCAACATCCACTTTTAGAATAACTTTTACCCGTCGATTTTTAGCACGGTTCTCTTCAGAATCGTTTTTTGCAACCGGTTTAAACTGTCCATGACCAACAATTGTAAAGCGGCCTTCACTAACACCCTGGCCTGATAAATACCGCAATACGGAAGCTGCACGAGCTGCGGACAACTCCCAATTGGAAGGATATGAACCGCTTCGGATTGGCATATCATCGGTATACCCTTCGATGGCAATAATGGACTTATTGGTTTTAAGCATACCAGCAAGGGTTTTCAATATCGGATAGGACTTGCCAATCAAAATAGCTTCTCCAGTATTAAACATAAGGTTATCTCTGAGAGTAAGGCCAAGCTGATCCCCTTTCATTTCTACAGAAACAACATTTTCGAGGTGTTGATCCTTAATATAATCATCCAGCTGAGCTTTCATGTCTTTTAAAGCTTTACGCTCTTCAGCAATCTTTGCCGCCTGTTGTGAAGCGGATAGATTTTGAGCAGGTTCTTTTTTATCCTTATCCTGCTTGGATTCTTTTGATGGTTTTTCTTCCTTACCCTGTTTCTCTTCTTTTCCAGCTTCCTGTTTATCTTTTCCAGGTTTTTTATCTTTGCCCTGATTCATTTCATTACCGGCATTTACTTTTCCCTCTTTTTCCTTGCCAGGTTTTGTATCCTGACCGGCTTTTGAGTCTTTGTTGTATTTTTGCTGGTCTTTAGAGCCTTGCCCATCATGTTCACCCGTGTTTTTCTGTTTACCCTGTTTAGGATCCTTACCGACATCTTTATGGTCTTCTTTTGCCTTGGCCTGATCCTTGGCATCTTTAACTTCTTTTTGAGCAAGCCCTTCTTTGGTTTCTTTTTCAGCTTCCTTAGCGGCTTTTGCTTCCTTGGATTCAATGGCTTTTTTCACATTATCCGCCAGATCTTTAATAGCCTGAGCAATACCACTTTTACTTTTTGATGGCGCAGGCGCTGCATCCGGGGCCTGTTCCGGCGTTTGCTCTATCAATTCAGAGGTGCTTGAAAATTCGCTTTCAACAGACGCGCTTCCTTCCGCATACTTGGTAGGATTTACCTCTGCAATCGAAAACAGATAGATAAAAAATATGAGAAGAAGAGACAATAAGTCCGAAAACGAAACGTAAAAATTCTCTACTTCACCGGCTTTTTTCTTAGGCATTAACCACCTCCAGAGCCGCCTCCGCCCACTTTTTTAAGGATAGCCTGACGTTCTTTTAAGGAAATCAACATAAAAATTTTCTCTCTTACAACAACCGGAGGCTCGCCGCTGGCCATGGCCAAAACAGCCTCAACAAGACGCTCTTTTTCAATAATTTCTTCGTAGCTCATTACTTTCAGCCTGTCCGACATCGGCAAAAACACAAGATTGGCCATGATAACACCGTAAAACGTACACACCAGAGCAAGCGCCATATTCGGACCAACAGTAGACGGATCCGACAGGTTGGCCATCAGCTTAATCAATCCGCAGAGGGTTCCAATCAGTGCCAGCCCCGGAGAATACTTAGCCATCTGCTCGAAATAATGCACGCCATGTTCGTGCCTGTTTTCGCTCTGGGCAATCATTTCTTTCATCAAGACTTTTATGTGTTCAGGATCCACGTTATCAATAGCCAGTGTTAAAGCATTTTTCAAAAAATCATCTTTAATTTTTTCAACATCACCTTCTACGGCAGACCTGCCTTGTCGAGCAAGCTTTTGGCTTAGGTTCAGCAACAATAAAATATCTTCACGGCGTTCACGGCGCTTTAATTTAAAAAGGATCTTAAACCAGCCGCCAATATGTTTGATTTGTGTAAATGGAAAGTTAATCAGGGTTGCGCTGACAAGACCCAAACCTACAACGATTCCAGCCTCATGGCTTAAAAACAGTTTGGCCGTGCTTCCGGCACCGATAAGTTCTACAAGAATAAAAACGATAATAAGTAACCCGATGTATATGCCGAATTCCATGCGTAAACCTCCATCTATTTTGAAGCTATTATATCAAGGATTTTAAAAAACGTTATTTTTTATGACCCTTTTTCTTTGAATCACCCTCACCTGAGGTTTCGTGTTTGGAGAAACTTTCCACCCAATCCAGAATGGAATTAGCTACAACATCCGGCTGACTGTCGATAGCCTGAAGCAACGACTCTTTTTCGAGCTTCAGTTTTTCGATTTCCGCCGCTTCCTGTAGCGTTGTTTCCTGAGCTTTTCTTAAGTCGTCCTCAGCTTTCCTTAGTTTTTCTTCAGCAGCCTGACGACGTCTAAAGGCAATAAACTGAACAAGACCGTAAGAGGCTGCACTCATTGCAATAACAGCAAGAAGAGCAATAACGGTATTTTTAATGGATTCAGGATTAATAATCGGCTTGTTAAACGGTAAAAAGGTAATGGTCATGACATCGCCTCTGGCTTTATCAATAGGTGCTAAAGAATTTAAAAGGGCCAATAAATTATCTTTTTTAAACACACCGTTTGTAATGAGTTCTTCATCAATAACAATGGTAACCGTAATGTTTTTAATTTTGGAATCGATGATTTTTTCTTTTTTGGATTGGTTGTAATACACCTGTTTCGTTTTTTGCTTGGTTACAGACATTCCCATGCTTTTCAATCCATTGGGAACAGGCAATGATGCCGCTGGAGCAGAAGGTTGAGGGATAGCTTTTGGAGTAGCCGTTGTATTGGGCAGTTCTGGGAAACCAGGAAGTGCATCTACAGAATAACTTTGCTCGGCCTCACTTTTTCCTGAGGAATCAAAAAAGCCAGGTAAATCAAAAGACTGTTGTAAAATCGCTTCTTTGGGATCGTTATCGGGGCCGGGTTTTTTCTCTTCAACTTCTGAGGTGTTATCGAGAGTTACCGTATCCGGCGTCATGGATGTGCTTTCTTCTTTCTGGCTGGTTAAATCAAGATTAGCGATAACAGACACCTGAAAGTGATCATCGCCTACCACTTTAGAGAGAATTTGACGGAATCCCTCTTCAATCCTGCGTTCCAATCTTACCTGATACGCCGCCATTCCTGCCGTTTTTTGAGGAGCCAGCTCTTCAACATTCGTTTTATTTCTGTTGACAAACCAATAGTAACCGCCTGCACAAAATGCACAAAGTAAGACTACTGATATGGCCCATTTAATCCATTTTTTCATGAATTAATAATCCTCAATCGTTATCCATATTTCCTCGTGCAGCAATCCATCCAATTCCTGGTCATTTAAGTACCGGTCAGGTACAAAAGAAAGCAGCATCTGACCTCGGGACACTGTTTTTGTGAAGGTGTAGTTCAGCTCTGTTTTTTTGTCATCGGTGTAGAGTTTTTTATACGTTGGGATAACCTGAGTGGAGTAGGCCACGTTTGAATCCAGATTTAGGGCATACATTTTTTGCTGTGTTGTATCCAGATCTCGCTTGGACCAGGCTGGACCACCAGAAGGCCCGTCATGAGCAATAGACATGGTATGAGGGACGGAAATAGACATATCCAGCAGCTCTTCAAATACAAGTCTTGCTGAACTGATACGATCAATAGTACCGAAATAAAGCCGAACCAACACCTTATCCCTGTAAAGCCCAGGCGATACAAACTGACCAGGAAAAACAGACACATAATAAGGCAAAATCAAACTTAATCCATTTCTTGGATCCAAAGAACCGGATAATACATTTCGAGTTAAAAGAGGAATCGATGTGTCATATAAAGGTGTTAATAAATCCTGATCCCTAAACAGCTGATACTGAATTTTTTCCTGCCCACTTACCGCTGTTCGCGTAAACGTAGACTGGGAAATACTTTCAGGTGGCGTAAAAACAAGGGTGTTTACGATGGTACTTTTATCAGCACTTGTCTTGCCGCTGGGAGAAAAGGTGATAAAAAAAGACGAGGTATCCGAGCCATCGGTCTTTAAGGTAATCGCATCCTGCTGGAACTTTCTTGTAGGTTCCAAAGGCGAATATTGACCGTAATGTCCTTCCGTCCATACAAACGGAGATACTTCTATTGCAGATGCAGCCTTTAACGGCGCAGCTATGCCCAAGCTTAATAAAAAAACACAGGCAACGTTATTTCGGAGGATCCAGGTAAACATTATCTTCTCCAAGTACTACACGACCATAATTAATGATCCCTTTAGATTGCGGCTCTACTGAGAAATTTATATTCCCTATTTTCTCATTTTCAAACCGAACTCTATATCGACCGGGAACTAAACCCAAGCATACCAAGTCTCCGCTTCTTCCAACAATCACATCTTTAGGTTGCATCTTTTCTTCGGTATCAATCGGATATATGGTTGCTTTTTGGAATGTAATCCTATTACCCTCAGTATCCTGCAGATAAATAATCACAATATGCGACCCTGAAGATCCAAAAGGAATCAGATAACCCGAATAATCATTGGGGTTTACCGTAAACGACTGCTGACCCAAATCCTGCCAGATTTCAGCATCAGGAACATCGATAAAAATTCTGTTTTCATTAAATACAGTTAGATTATGCAACACCAATGGCCCAAATCCATCGGTATTTACCCGGCTATTTACAATAACTTTATTATTTTGAAGTGATTTATGAGGATTGATGATAGCAAAGGTGCTTCTGATCGGTTTCGTAAACGCAAAAACACCGTCAGCAAAGGCCAGGGCTGTTCCATAATATACGGTAGAGGTACGGGTATTTTCACCCTCTGGAGACGTCATGGCATCTACATAACGATAATCGAAGGAAAATCGGTTACCTGTATATGTAAACACATCGGATTTGGTTGAAAAGCCCCGGTTAAATCCAAGCTGGGTAGAAGCAAAGGCAGAATGTTCAGCACTTTCATGTTCAATTTCCGTACCAAATAAGGTTGAGTCACCAAGCTTCACCTGTGTTTTTGTCTGGAATTTATGCTTTGGATCTTCATAAACATAATCCACCCCAGGAGTTTTTGTACTTAAATAAGTGGTTGTATCCTGCTGTTTCTCTGCAAGTTTATACACAAAAGTAAGCTCGAAACCTTGCCGGTTAAAACGAAAAATCCCGTTCATATTCCAGTTTGTTTTAGGCGGTGTATGAATAAAAACAAAACTTACATCAGGAGATAAACCCAAGGTATCCATTACAATACCTATTCCAAGCTGTCCACGGGTGGTTTCGTTTAAAATCAAACGGGAATTAGACCCAAACCGTATCTGAGACTGACCATCTTTATCTGTTTGGAGGGATGCAAGAAGATCGGTTTCGTCTTCATTTTCAAATAATCGTGTAGTAACCGTGCCTGCTATACGAGTTTGATAAAACGCCAAACGACTTAATCCATATAATTTAGGGCCAAAATATTCTGCACTTACATCCCACCCTCTTACTTTTTCAGGAGATTTTTGAGGAACCTTATACCCTGTAAGACCAAGTCGAAAACCCAAATCGGGATAGGCCCCCACCTGACCAAATCCAAGCGCGGAATCAATAATACCTTCTTTTATGGACGCTCGGGAATCCATACCTGCAATAAAATTTCCTGATTCTCCCTGAAAAAACAATCCAAGCATTGTATTTTCATTAAAACCAAATCGGTAAAGCGTTGTCGCCTGGAATCTGTTTCCATAAAAAAGTCTGGCATTATGGGTAATGTCGGTAGGCACCCCAACCTGGTACAAAAAACGGGATTCCCCCGGAGGAAGAATAGTTGGATCGTGCGTAAATTGCTGACGGATACGTTTTGTCTCCACACCTTTTTCAGGATCAACAAAGACAAACTCCACCAGGTTCACACCTTCACGAATAGGAATCTGCTGGAAACGCTGCTGGCCCGCTCTTAAACGATACGCTCTGTAGGGCACATCGTTAATAACAATATCGATATCCGAATCTTTTTCCAGATAAATTGAAAAATCCCTATACACAATAGCCGCATTTCCACGTCTGTTGTCAAAATCCATGGTTGCAAATTTTGCACCCCAAACATTCAGGTTCCCTAAAAAAGAATCCGGTTGAAGGTCTGTATCCCCAAACATATATTGAACGTTATTGTTGTAATCATTTCTGAACATGGAAATCTGATCCCAGACCCAAATAAGGTTACGCCTGTCCAAGTGGTCGGAATCGATTAAAAATAGAGATTTCCCTTTAAAACGGAACAGGTTTTCGCGGAAGTTTAAAATCCCATCCACGTTAAATCCGTCACTAAAGTACGAACTGGGAACAAAATGGTCGATATTATGCCGTCCCTGCAAGTTCACAAAACCCGAAGCGGAAGCTGCTGGATAATATTTTCGATACGATTCCTTGTCTTTCCTGGCTACGTTCAAAATTTTAACCTGCCTGGTAAGTGGCGGCGTTTCCAATTGAAGAACCGCTGCAGATTTATTTAACTTGAACGTATATCCCAGCTTGATTAAATCCTTGGAATACACCACACCTTTTTCTGTCTGAATCGACAGTACATTTTGAATTCCGTCGTCAGTCTGTACCTTGCTTAATAATTTTACAAAGTCAGCCCCACTTAATTCAAAATCAGATCCAAAGGGCTGGTAACTAACGGTCAAAGAACCAAGTTCATCATCGTCGGCAACCAGAGCCATGGTTTCAATTTGAAGTTGCGAGGGGACATTACTCCCCCCGAAAGCTCGTTTAAATAGATCTTCTCTAGACTGCGAATAAAGGGGAGTAACTGCTAAAACAATACATAGAAAGAAGCAGCAAAGACGTTTCAACCGATTTAATCAATAAGTTTGAATGTGTATTCAACCCTTACTTTTGAAGCTGTGAAATCAGCTGGTAAAGGAAGTTCGAAAGTACGCTTATGGTTAGCAAACAGGTTTACTGTTGCAATTCTTAAAAACTCTAATGGTTTTTGAGACGTATCTTCAGATCCGTCATTTGTAACAGGAATAATTTTCAAGTTTAAATCAGGCATAACTTTCTTTGATTTTCCTGTGTTTTCAAATACAACACGAACCTGTTTTCCTTGAGGTGTTTGATAAATTTCAGGTTCTTTTAACAGAACTCTTGGCAATGCACCCGGAACAGTAACGTAAGCTGATTGAGAATACTGGGTTAGAATATCAATTTTTGCAGCGTAGCCATCAAACTTTTGACGACGCTCTTCTTCAGCAGGATCTTTAATTTTGATTTCTCTTACAACAAATCTAAATGGAATTTCATCTACAACTTTAACTTTATTATTCCACACCAGACGTACGATTTCTTCTTCACCCGGATTTAAAACCAGCTGAGACGGATACACAAGAAACCAGTCTTCAGGAATAGCTTCAACAGTTTCCAACCCTTTTTCATCGATGAGACGTTTTACAGGGACAATTTCCAAAGCCACAGGCTCTGTCTGATTATTTACAACGATCATTTTCTTCTGGGAACCCTGCCCTGATGGTGTAAATTTGTTATCTTGAAGAATAACCTGATAGGCAAATGTCTGAGTAGAAAAAATAACTCCCAAGCCTAATGCCAATAAACATGTTGTCGCTTTTGAAATACTGGAACCACGAAAAATAGACTGTTGCATAATGTAACTCCCTTCTCTAATACCTTTATTTTACCCTACGTTTTACAATCTCCAAAAGTTCCTTAGGAAGCTTTTTAAATTCTGGATGATCTGGATCTAATCGATACGCTTTTGTCCATAGAACCATGGCGTTATCTTTATCTCCTAGACCAAAATAAATGGACCCCATTTGTATGGGGTAAATGGCCTGAGTTGGCATAAGCTGAAAGGCTTTTTCCAATTCCTGCAGTGCAGCATAATGTTGTTTACTCGCATAAAGCTGCTGGGCTTTCTGATAGTGCTGAAAGCTTTTAGCATCATTCGAGTACTCAACAGGGATCTGCTTTGAACGATCTTCTGTTTTCGCTCCTGTAGCAGGTTTGTTGCTGCCATCAGGACTTTGGAAAGCAGACGTACGTGTTGTAAGTTTATCGATTTCAGCATTTAAGGATTCCTTAGAGCGTTGTAAATCTTTAATATCGCGTTCAAACGCCATACGTTTTGCGGAAAGTTCTTTACTCATCTTATCATATTCATCGAGTGTTTTCTTAAGCTTGGCAAATTCCTTGTTATAGGATTCGAAAACATCGAATGTCATCTGAAACTGTATGCTTAAAAATGCAAGTGTCGCATTTCTTGTTCCGGATTCCAGAGGAGAGGAAAAAGCGATTTTCCAGTCTACTCCGTTAATCACGCCACCATAACCAAAACTCATTGCATCGCCGTCGCTTTCAACTAAAATTTTTGATGTTGGATCTAAAGGGTAAGAGTATCCTAAAAAAATGGTATTAAGGATTCCAGCAGTTCCACCCACTAATGATTCCCTTCTTTTTGTCGATCCAATCATTAAATCTCCGCCCATAAAATCAAAGCCGGCTCCGAGGTAGTGAACAAGGTGGTTAGACTGCATCAGATTTTCATTTTCCCAGGTCGTTATAGATGGATCAGACGAAATATTTAACATCCCAAATCCAATTCGCAAATTATTCACATCAGGAAATTCCATGGCCGTTGCCTGGAAGTTGGCCACTATTGTATTGGCTCTGACAAATACAAGACCTACGTTCAAATACTCGGTAACAGAAAATCCAAATTTATAATCAAATTGATATTGCTGCTGGGAGTTAAGACCCATCAAAACACCGGCATCGGCTTTTCCAACAGGATATTTTTTGATGAGGGGAACATTGATAAGAGAAGAACCAGCGCCAAAAGCTGTTGCAAAGACACTAACAGGCAAGGCCAGGCTTATAAGCAGTACCAGATAAAAAAGGGCTCGTTTTATCATCAGTTTTTCGTACCTGCGTTAGAACTTGGAGCAGTAGCATTTGTAGCAGGTTCGGCAGGAGCTGGGGCAGCAGCCTCTTTAACAGGCTCAGCAGGTTTAGCCGCGTCAGGAGCTTTAGCTGGCTCTGGAGCTTTAACAGGTTCAGGAGCCTTTACTGGCTCTGCAGCTTTAGCTGGTTCCGGTGTTTTGGCAGGCTCGGTAGCTTTTGGAGTATCGGCTTCTTTTGCTGGAGCAGGTGTTACAGCAGCAGGAGCAGCTTCAGGTTTTTCATCTTTTTTAATCTGGTTTAAGAATTTCTTTAAGGTCTCATTTTGAGGATTTAATTTTAGAGCTCTTTCCCAGTTTTCAATGGCGCGCTTACGGTCATTTAATTTGAAATAAACAGAACCTAAGCGACTGAAGGTATCAGGTGTAGGGAATACAGTTTTTACTTTTTCCAGCTCATCTCGAGCTAACTCGTATTGGCCCTGATAAAAATATTTATTACTTTGATTAAGCTTTTGAATCGCAGATTCCAGGGTTAAAGAAGAGACCTCTTTCAACTCTGTTTCCGGTTTTTTGGCTTCAGAAGCTTTCAGTGTATTGGAAGGCGATTTTAACAGAACTTCCTGAATACTGGCTCCAAACATGGCCAGGTTGGTAATGGAATTATCATTGGAGGCTCCGGACGGAGAAACATAGGTATGCAGAACAATTCCTTCGTTCATTTTGTATTTGAATCCAAAATTCACAAAACTGCCGTCCCACTCAACAAAACCGGTTCCCATATCAAAATCCACTTCCAAACCGGTAAAGGCTACAATAGCAGGTGCGCTGAGCTGATTGCTGCCAACTCCAAAATGAATCCAGCTGCCTCCAGGTGGAAGTTCAGCCGTATAATTCACATAATAATTCAACAAAGGAAAAGCAGGAGCCAGAGAACTGACACTGCCATTCGTGCTGGAGGCATGAAGCTCTTTAAATCCAACGCCGCCACTATTCGCAACACCGGCGCCAAAATAATGCACCATATCTGATTTGGGATCTCTGTACTGAAAAAGTGACAATTGAAGTCCAACACCGCCGCCGCCTTGCTGTACAAGTCCGTTTAAAGCCACTCGGTTGGTCAGCTGTGCGTTTAAAAATCCGTAGCCGGTCACCCTAAGACCGCTTCCACTTAATCCGACGCCGCCCATCATACAGCCTTCAACAGCGCCTAAAGTCTTAGGCTTGGCACTGGGAACGTGATACAGATAAAAGAATTGCTCTGCAGCCGTTTCTTTTGTGAAAAAAATCAAAAAAAAGACGCAGAAAAACCAGCGTGTCAGCTTTGCTGCAACACACTTTTCGATAAGCACATTGTTACGTTTCCAATAAATTCTTGGTTGATGTTGCATTTTAACTGAACCGCAAGTACGGAGTCATCGGGATAAAAGGTATGAAAATAGCTTAGCTCAGGATCAGTCTTAACACAAGCTAGGTCGTGCTTTAGATCCAAAAAATATTTTAGAATTAATTGTACTAATTCTTCCCCAACAAACTTTTCTGCAAACGTCATTTTGGGAATATCATCGGTTTTATAGCCAGCCGTTCCTAATAATCGGCCGGTTAAAGCATGGATGACAGCCTCATCAATACCTAATAAAAACGGAGCCGCACCTCTCCAGTCCACTTCGGAATAATACGATACCGTTGGCAATTCTTTTGAAAAATCTTTCCAGGCTACTTCCTTTTGCTCCATATCAAGCATGGAAAAATCGATTCTGAAATCAAAGGAAATAGAGTCGCTGACATATAGGCCCAAACCCCGAACAAGCTTCATCAGGTTTAACATATCCAAAAAAGTATTGGGAAAGGATTTCACAGCCGTTGTAGAACTTACGCTTGGAACATCCAGAATAGAATCCAGCCCGTTACTGACCATTTTTCTGGGGTCCGAGTCCTGATGAGCATGAAGCTCCAAATCTTTATTACTGTCTGAAAATAACATAGATTACTCCTTTTTTTCTTCCGCTTCAGGGGTTGCAACAGCCTCAGACGATCCATCAGAAGAGGATGGTGCCGATTTAACCAGTTTTTTAATTTGCCCTTCGGCTTCAAGCTTTCTGGCCGCCGATACAATAGCCAGCTGACCTTCTTCCCTGTCGTCTTCGGTGGCACGGCCTTGAAGCATGTCCCGCTCTTCTTCCAAAATCCCTTTTGAACGTCCGGAAATATTGGCTAATACTTTTTGAACAATATCCTCCTGGCCTCCGTCCAAAGCTTTTGCGAGGGCTTTCATATCAATAGCTCCAAGAATTTTTTGGAGATCTTCAGCATCAATGGTTAAAACTTCTTCGTAGGTAAAGATCAGAGATTCGATAACCGCAATCATTTCCGGCTGATCTTCCCGAAGCTGGGACAAAATATCCGCACGTTTTTTGCGTGGAGATCTCTCCAAAACCATGGCAATTTTGATAAGTTGTTCGTCTGCCACCTGCTCTTTGGCTTTTGGTTTTTCGGTAAACAACTCGGCAATTTTATACTCCAGCTTCATTAGCCATTTATTGCCGGTTTGAACATTAATATTGGCCAGACAACTTAAAACCCGTTTAACCTGAGACAATTCCAGCATAGACACAATACGTGAAGCATGAGCCTGATCCAGATAACTTAATAAAAATGCCTGAAATTGTGTAGAAGATTTTGCAAGCAGTTTTAATAATTTATCATCCGGAACCTCTTTTAAGAATTTAAAGGTAGCTTCCGTTTCACCAAGAGCAACACCCAGATCAGCCCCGTAAATATCCTCAAAAATCTGTGAGGTTAAATTGGCCCCGCCGATAATCGATTCTTTTTTCACAAGGAAGTTTAAAAAGTCTTTGACAGTTGCATCCACTTTGTCCTGCTTTACTGTTCCTAGTGCAGACATGGATTCCAGAATAACCCGGCTTCGTTCCTCACCGATGGCTTTAAAAAAAGCTCGGGTCACTTTTGGCCGTGTAACTTCAAGGTACAACAGCAAAATAGCAACTTTTTCCAAAGCTTCCTTATTCTGTTTTAACTGTGCAACTTGCTGACTCACAATGAACTCCCCCTTAATATTCGACACATAGGATTATGTTTTAAGTGGTATGTTTATTTAAACGTGTAGAAATAATTCCACACTTCTTTTTTTTTCAAACCTCATTTACTGATCAACAATGGTAAATGTCAGCGTATCTGTAAAAACACCGCGAAATGCTTTTTGATTTTTTGGAATATTGATTTTCAGAATATAGGCAAAACCCGTGGGAATAGACAACGTGTTTTGTGAAAACGTTTGAGTTTGCACACCATTTAAAACCGTATTAAAAAACTGAGCCGGCTCTGCCCACGATGCACCAGATTCGGAGGTATCCTGTTGGGATGTCACCGTAAAAGGAATCGAAAATCCTTCCTGAGAACCCGTTGTGCCCTGTAAAACAAGTTTTCCATTATTTAAACTAGCCAAAGAAAAATTAAAACCACCCACACTGTTTGAATACAATTTGTATCTAAACGCCGTATACTGCAAATTACTGGAGGATAATCCGGTCAAATCTACGGTTCCAGCAGCCAGTGATGTAATTTCAATGGACGGCATGACAGGAGCCGCAACACAGCAGGCCGATGCCATCATCAGTATTAAAACTACATATCGTAAAGCCTTCATAGTATCTCCTTTTATCCCTCTTAAATATAACAAAAGGGCCGCCCATAAAGAGCGACCCCTTATTATCTGCTCTAATGACCTAATTATAGGTCACCGATGGTCATTGTGATAGTATCTTCAAAAGTTCCACGGAATAGTTCCGCTTTTTGAGGTGTACTCACCTTAATGGTGTAGGTGTAATCTACAGTGGCTTTTTGAAGGTTTGTATCAAAACTCATGGTTTGGTCTGCAGCAAGAGATGTATCTAACATTTGTGTAGGTTCATCACATCCCAAGAAACATGTTGCAGGTGGGTTGTCAGCCGCAACTGCTGCTGTTGTAATGGTATATGTCATGTTATTACCTGGTTTTGAGGCGTCACCGGCAGCACCTGTACGAATTAATTTACCTGAGTTAGCACTTGAAAGTGTAACGGTATAACCTGCTGGGTTGTTGTTATTTAATGTGTATTTGGATACAGGAACGTTGGTTTGAGCAGATTGGTGCATGTTAGATAAGTCGTTACCCCCACCGTTAATATCGGTTTTAGCAATTGAGTTCACAGCTGGAACTAAACCTCTAAATGCGTCAGAAACAGTGGTTGCAGCAAAAGCAGGAACAGCTAGACCTAGGATAACGCTGGACAAAACTAATGTTCTTTTAAAAGTGTTCATATTATTTCCCCCTGAAATAAATAATTTGATTAAAAAAATATCAACTCTTTAGACCGATTTTCTTTTCCCAGAAGCCCTCCCCATAATTTACTCTTCCCAACACACGCTCGCCGACCTATCCCTATGTTTTCCACAAAACAGACTGTTTATAACATTGATTTTTTTCCATATTAAGAGAGATCTATTTAATTTAAAAGTGAAGCTGGAAACTGAGCCTGTAACTGAGCACGAATTGTAGCCAGACCTGGATGATCCAGATTTGGATTATGCTGCAGCAGATCCTGGGCGGCTTTACGGGCATGCAGCAAAATGGCCTCGTCTTTTATGAGGTCTGCGAGTTTGAAGTTGGGGAGACCGGATTGTCTTAGGCCCAGCATATCGCCGGGGCCTCGTATTTTTAAGTCGTATTCGGCGAGTTTAAAGCCATCGGTTGTATCGACCAGGGCTTTTAAACGGGGGTTGGATTTAGACATGGAACTTGTTGCAACAAGAAAACAAAACGATTCAGTACTGCCTCGGCCAATTCGACCACGAAGCTGATGAAGCTGCGCCAACCCAAAACGCTCGGCATGTTGAATAATCATAGTGGTAGCGGTTGGAACATCCACACCTACCTCTATAACGGTTGTAGATACCAAAACCTGAATCTCACCCTGTTTAAACAAATCCATGATCTGCTTTTTTTCAGCAGGCTTTAACTTTCCATGAACCAGGCCTACGGTGCAACCTTTAAAAATCGTACCAGAAAGAAACTCAAAGCCTTCGGTAGCCGATTTTAAATCCAGAACCTCTGATTCCGCCACCAGCGGATAAACCACGTAAACCTGATAGCCAAGGGCTATCTGATTTTTGCAATGTGTCCACACAGCAAGCAACGCCTTTTCGGTAACAACCGTTGTTTTCGGAGGAATACGCCCAGGAGGTAATTGGTTAATAATCGTTTTATCCAGATCTCCAAAAAACGTCAGCATAAAAGACCGTGGAATCGGGGTTGCCGTCATAAACAGGCAATGCGGATAAATTCCTTTTCCAATCAGCTTCTGGCGTTGTACAACCCCAAATTTGTGCTGTTCATCAATCACAACAACACCCAACCGTGGAATTGTAACCGGATCTTCCAGCAACGCATGGGTTCCAATAGCCAAAGTCGGAATACCTTTATCAAATTCGGCCAACGCCTGTTTTCTGGCCTTGGCTGTCTGGCTTCCCTTAATTAATACAACTGACACATTAAGCTCTGAAAAAATGCCCTGAAGCTTTGTAAAATGCTGATCTGCCAGAATTTCGGTAGGAGCCATAAACGCCGCATTAAACCCGGATTGTAACGCCGCCAAAAGAGTTAAAGCAGCCACATCGGTTTTGCCGCAGCCAACATCACCCTGAAGCAACCGATTCATGGGACGGGACTGTTTTACATCAGCAAAAATTTCCTGAGACGCCTCCCATTGCGCATCCGTAAGGGTGTAGGGTCTGTGCTTGATATAAGCGTTAACCAAAGCACCTTCAGGGGTCAAAACCGGAGCATCGCCGATCTGCTTATGCAGCAACCGGGTTTTTCCCAATGAGAGCTGAAAATAAAAAAACTCCTCAAAAACAAGCCTGAATCGTGCAGCAGCATACTGTTGATTTGAAGCAGGAAAATGAACCGCATAAACCGATTGAGCCAGATCGTTGAGTTTCCATTTCTCTCTGAACGACACGGGAAGAGGATCTTTTAAAGGTTTGAGAAGAGCAGGTGTTACGAGATCTCTGGCCAACTGCCTCATTTTAGACTGAGTTAAACCGGCAACAAGTGGATAAACAGGAACTACGGCTCCCAATTGGAACTGAGCCACATAATCCTGTGCTGAGGCATATTCATAATCCGACACGGCAAGCTCGTAACAATAGTTAAACGAATTCCACTCGCATTTTCCTTTTGCAATCACCCACGAGCCCGGTTTTACTACTTTTTTTATAAAAGCTTGATTAAACCAGATCAGATCTACGGACCCGGTACCATCGGAAACTTTACAGCGTAAAATAGACTTTCCCTGTTTTGAAGATTGCTCGTTAAAAACGCCTACAGCTCCAACAATTTGAACCTGTTCGCCTATTTTAATCTGGCTTATGGGGGGAATGTTACGCCTGTCTTCATAACGTCTTGGAAACAGATACCAGAAATCCGACACCTTAAAAAGGTTGAGTTTGGCAAGAAAGGGAGCCAATTTTGGGCCAACCCCTTTTACAAACTGAAGAGGAGTATCGGCTGTATAAGAAGACACCTAGTTGCGGATTTCGCGTTGTGTGCCAAGTGCCGAAATCGGCGTACTAAACAAAGAGTGTTTACCCTGCGATACAGATACCGTAGACCCGGCTGTAGAGGTTCCGCATGTAAAATAATAAACATTGTTTTGCTCGAGTTCTTCTTTAACAGCATCCGCATGTTCAGGTTCAACCGCAAGGACATAGCCGCCATTTTCAGAAAATAACGTGGTAAACGGATTTAAAGATTCGGGGATAGTCAGCGCAACACCCACTTCGGAACGGCTTCTTTCGCCCAGAACCATTTCCGTAACTGCAACCCAAAGGCCGCCCATGGAAATATCATGGCAGTGTGCAATCAGGCCTTTTGAAATGAGGCTGTGAACGGTTT
The DNA here is from genome assembly GCA_964517775.1 of uncultured Candidatus Marinamargulisbacteria bacterium. GTDB lineage: Bacteria > Margulisbacteria > Marinamargulisbacteria > SXXA01 > JAHFDB01 > CAZFCP01. The sequence goes on from CAZFCP010000003.1 coordinate 74,283, forward strand.
TATTTTGAGCGGCTTCTTCATCAAATCGCACTTGGGGGGCTGTGGTGTTTAGAGTCGGAACAAGTTCAGCGATCTGTGTGGCACCAAATTCGGCATACCGTTTTCCAACAGCCAGTAGAACAAGACCCTCGTGCATCAGATATAAATGACGAACCTGTCTGTAGTCTTCCAGCTTGCCAAGGGTCACAATAACCGGAGATGGGACAACGGCCGTACCCTGTTTGGAATCATTATAAAAACTGACGTTTCCAGAAATAACAGGAAGAGCTTCGCCCTCGATAAAACCAAGCTGTTTAGCCGCATCAGCGATACCGCGCACGCCTTCTTCAAAATCAAAAAATACAGGAGGATTTTCAGGATTACCATAATTTAAACAGTCGGTGATAGCCAAAGGTCTTGCACCAACAGCTACAACATTTCGAATAGATTCAGCTACCGCATACGCACCGCTGACATAAGGATCGTTATTTCCATAAAGGTTACTATCCATACTGGCCGCCACACCGGCATTACAACCCGGAACAGGAACAGATACCACAGCATCCGCTTCACCCGGATACAACACCGTATGACCTCTTACCGCATTATCAAAAAAGCGGTATACATAGCGTTTTGAACACAAATTTGGAAGCCCAAGCATGGAAACCGCATGACGGCCCAGCTCTTCAGAAGATATACCAATGGAAAAATCTGTAGACGTTGAAATAACTCGGGTTTCTTTTTTACGATCTTCCCGAACTTCGGTGGTAATAGCCGCAATCGGCAATTTGCAGATGCACTCGCCGTTGTACATCAGGGTATAGGTAGGATCGGTTGTAATATGCCCAATAACAGCAGCACCGGCATGAGGATAAAGTTTCGGTAATGCAAAATCTTCGTTAAAAATCTTTAAAACAGTTGGGGAAAACGATTGTGGGACTACCAGACAAAAACGCTCCTGCGTTTCGGAACAGGCGATAACTTCAGGTAACAAGTTAGGAAAAGCAACATTTACTTTGTTGAGATCAACTACAACGCCATATCCGCCTGCAGCCGCAATTTCGGAAGTCGCACAGGAAATTCCGCCGGCTCCCAGATCTTTAAATCCAATAATCACTTTTTCTTTTTCAACAACATCCAAAACAGCTTTAATGGCTTCAACCAAAACACGTTTTAAAAAAGGATCGTGGATTTGAACGGCCCCGATATTTAACGCTTCGTTTTCTTTATCTAAAGTTGCAGAGGAAAAACTGGCGCCGCCAAAACCGGTGGCATCCGTAGATTTTCCAAATAAAATGACATCGTAAGGTTCAGTCGCTGCCTCTTTTGGAGCTTTGCTGCGGATGATTCTGGACTCTTCAACAAGGCCGATAGCCGCAACGTTGACCAGACAATTATCATTATAAGACTCATGAAAAAGGGTTTCGCCACCCATAACAGGCACGCCGAGTGGGTTGGCATAATCGGAAACACCGAAGACAACGTTTGTCGCAATATCTTCAACAATCGGGTTATGACCGTCTTTATCAATACCAAAATGCAGGGAATTTAAGACACCGATAACATCAGCACCCATACAGTACACATCACGTACAACACCACCTACACCGGTAGCCGAGCCTTCAACAGGCAAAATTTGAGAGGGATGATTATGAGATTCATGAGAAATAGCCAGACAATACTGCCTACCATCATGCTGGGCAAAGCGGATAATACCGGCATCTTCACCAATACCAAGGGCTACTTCCGAGCCTTTTGTAGGTAAGTACTTCTTCAAAATCTCTTTACTGCTTTTATACGAACAGTGTTCAGACCACATCGTATCAAAAATAAAACGTTCAACAGTTGTAGGTTCGCGGTTTAGAAGTTGTTTAATTTTATCGATGTCGGATGAAGAAAGTGCCATAAACTCCTAAATAAAAAGTTTCATCTTTAAGGTATTTTCAGTAAATTGCAGAGTTTTTAAGAACAAAGACGCATCCATCATTGGGATAGGTTCAAAGTTTTTACTATATAACGTTGTTCCCCAGAATTCTTCACGCACGTAGGTAAAATCAATCGTATCGAACTGTTGACCACCTGTTTTTTCAGAAAACTCAATTCCTGAATTTTTTAAAAGTGCTAGAAAATCTATAGATTGGACTTGGTTCATAGGTGGTTTACCCCCGTAATTTTATTTTCTACAGCATTATCGGAAAAAATAAAAAAAATTGCAGTGTTTCATTTACAAACAAAAAGGGAACAAATAACTCTACTCTAAAAAATATCACATGAAAAAGATTTTTTCTACTGTAAGGGGACGTCCATGATCAAGCCCAGGTTAATTCTAATAGGATTTGAAGAATCCTTGTCCAATCAGATTCAAAATCAAATGCGCCGTTATACTGAAAGCATTGCCTTTGAAGATACTGAAGACGCACTCGATTATTTCTCCGCTCAATCGGCGTTGATTACGGTTGTATTACTAAAATTGACATGTGAAACCTCTAAAAACATCGATTTTATTAAAACCATTCTTAAAAATCAGCCGTTATCTAATATCATCACCTATTCCGAAAATCCATCGCTTGAAGAAGGCCGGGTTCTTTTTGATCATGGGGTACATCATTATTGGATTCCTGAAGATTTTTCCATGGAAAATATCAAACATAAACTTAAACAGATTTTAATTTCCATAGAAGTAAAAGATTTATTTATGGAGTTTTTAAAACGCCAGTTTATCCGAACCTTTGATTTTAACCGCCGCATTATTTTGACTTACGACTTTTTAAAACGGTCCTGTAAGTTAAATCGAACAGTAACGGAAGATCAGGTACTTCGTTTTTTGCCTCAGCTGGATGTGAACGAACCGTGTTTCGATGCTCTGCTGAAATTTGTGGAAAAGGAAGTATCCAGAATCAATACCACCATGAAAATTGGACGCGTACTTGTTTTAAGCAAACAGACCGATGCCTTTAAAATGGCCAGCATCATTGATCAGGAGCTGGATATTACAGCGGCACACGATATCGATACCATCGAAAATTACTCAAAAAGCATGACGGAATTTGAGCTTGTTCTTATAGATGAAGACTGTATTAACGAAGATTGTTTTTCAAAAATTCTGGGATGGTTCCCAAATGCAAACTATGCGCTGCTTACTAATTCTGAAGGTTCTTTAAAATCGTTGACGGTGGCAAAAGAACTGTCGATTGACAATTTTCTTCCAAAACAGGATTCAGCCTCTTTGTTTTGTGAAAAGATTTATGAGCTTCTGGAAACATTTTTTATCGAAGATATTATTACGATTTTTGCCTTGCAGTCGGTGGAAACACACGTTGATATTGAACTTAGAAAACAGGTTCTGGATGTTTTCTCTAAACAACGTCGCATTGTGAGTGCCCATATAAAAATGGGGGAAGTGTATACGTTTTTACCGGAACTTCGGCAATGTCACATTCCTGAGGATGTACTGGTTCCTGAATCTATTTCGTATCCGCATATGGATACTTTTGTAGAAAAACTACACGAAGCACTTCCCAGTTTTAATCCGGGTAAAGGGTAAAAACGGGCTATAACGTTAGAACGGGCAACGGTTGTTCTACGTCTTTATCTACCCAAAAAGCCTTGCCTGCAGCTGAGGTTAAGCAGGTTTTTAACACGCCATCCTGATAATGTGCGCCGGTAAAATCCTGTAACGCAATTCCTGGCAAAATAGATGTAGAATTCACCATGGCCTTAAATGCAGGAGCACGCTCAGGTTCGGAATCATAGTGGGGACAGCAGCTGCCTTTTAAAAATCCAAGTCCGCTCACCTGTCCCAAAGGCCAGACCGAATCTGTAACAGCCTGTTCAAACCAGCAGATTGCACCAGCACTGACACCGGCCAGCACAATGCCTTTTTCATAGGCTTCTTTCAAAATCACATCGATTCCCCACTCCCGCCACAACGCCAGCATGCTTTTGGTGTTGCCACCGCCCACATAAATAATATCGCTTTGCAGAAGCTGATCTTTAAAGCCCGGCTCTACACGTCCGAACAACGATACCCATGACGGTTGAGCGTCCAGAGATAAAAAGGCTTTGTAAAATTTCACAACATAATCCTGGGATTCGTTGCTTGCCTGGGGAAGAAAACAAATTTTCGGGTTCTTTTTTGAGGTTTGAGCCAGAATATAACGCTCCAGTTTCAAGTCACTTTTACTGTGAGAAAAACCGCCGCCGCCGATAGAAATAATGGTTGTCATCCTCTATAGAATAATCCAAAACAAAAAAATTAAAAATAATATTTAAAAAAACCCGAAAACAGTGTAAAAATGAAACACAGTTTTTATCATGAAAGATTTACTCTTAAAATTTATTGAAAAAGTAGGAAAAAAATCGGAAGTCACCCTGTTCTGGAAACTGTTCCAGGGGCTTCCGCGGATGAAGTTCGCCGTTATCAGCATGTCATACGAGGTTTTGAAGGAAGATCTGGAGACTATCGCTGAAAATCTGGCCTTAATGAATAAGCTCGACATTTATCCCATTCTTGTTTTAAATCTCCCTAAAAATGATCCGTCTTCCCCCTCTATTTTAAAGCGGAAATTCACCTTGCTTTCACGAAAACTAATAAAGGAAATCCGGCGCAACAAAGGCCATGTTCAGTTGGTTACCGATGTTTTTTACTGGCCGGAAGATAAACCCCGGGCACAGGTGAAAATCAATACCTCCCGGATTTTATCTGCCATGAGCCGAACCCAGATGCCGATTATTCATCTTGAAGGTGAAAAAAACGGCAAATCGTTGATGATGGATGGTGACACGCTGGCCAAAGCGCTGGTCAAACATATCAAGCCCAAAAAATATATGATTATTACGGAAGAAGGCGGCATCGTGGACCAGCAGGATCAGATTATTCCGTTTTTGAACGTGTCACATGATCGGGAATGGATTAATCTGGTTAGAAAAGACATGAAAAAACGGGTGAGGGAATTGCGGGATTTTGTGAAATCGCATCCATCAACCGCTTTGGTTGTGACGTCTCCAGATTATATTTTAAAAGAAATTTTTACGGTTAAGGGACAGGGCACGTTTATTAAACACCATGTTCTGGAATCGGAAACGGATATCAATTATTTAAGTAAGAAAAAGATTCGCTCCGTGCTTGAAAATGCGTTTGGGAAAACACTTGTGGATGGCTATTTTAACGATCCCATCAAATGTGTGATTTATCAAAAAGATTATGAAGGCATCGCCATTATTCAGGATTTAAACGGCATTCCTTATCTGGATAAATTTGCTGTGGACAAAATCTATGAAGGAACAGGGCTTGGAAAAAGTCTGTGGCAAAAAATCACCAGAAAATATGACAAACTGGTCTGGAGAGCAACGCCATCGAACTCGTTAAACAGTTTTTATATGCGTGAGTGTGACGGTTGTTTGAAGTTTGAACATTGGACCGTGTATTGGAGAGGATTGGACGAATCGGAAATTTTCAGCACAGCAAAACTGGCCTATAACAAACCCTCCACCCTGGTTCCTATTATCGATGCCAACCGCTAAAACACTTCTCTACCTGTTTACCACATCGTTCGAGCACCCGGGACTGGCCACAAAAGCCAAAGGCCAGGCCGAGGCTTTTTCAAAAACGTTTAAAGTTTCGCTACAGGATTTTCACTACAGCAGTCAGGATTCTGCACTTATCAAGGCTATAAAAGGGTGTTTGTTTTCTATCACAGGAAAATGGAAATCAATTCTGTCTAATACAGTGTACTGCCGTTACAATCCCAAATTTTTCTTTTTAACGCTTTGGCTTGGTTTTTTGTCTTCTTTTAAGCCGGTTTTTTTGGAACATAATATTGATTTAAGCATCGAACTGGCCTTTTTAAATCGACAGTTTGAGCTTAAACTGCATCATATTCTAATCGGGATACTGCGTTTTTTTCCCATCAAACATGTGGTGGTTACCAAAGAAATAGGGAGGACACTGGAAAAAAAAGGTATTCATCCCTCAACGATTATTTTTTGCCAGAACGGGTATGCCTTACCTGATATTTCTGCATCGGATTGTAACGAAGCCGCTTTGCAAACATTAAAAGCCTTTAAAGATTCATCTAAAAAATTAGGTATTTTTACAGGAAATGGATACAGATGGCATGGCCTGGAAGAAGTAATTGATTTGATTTCGGCGTACCCAGAGATACAGCTTGTTGTGGTTGGACCTTACCCGGAAAAACCCCACGAGTCGATTTTATGGCTGGGGAAACACAATCAGGCTACCGTGTTGTCATTGTATGCGGAATGCGATTTTGGAATAGGATCTTTCCGCTACGATATGATCGGGCTTACGGAAGCCAGTCCGTTAAAAACCAGGGAGTATCTGTTTCAGGGGCTTCCGGTTTTAATCAATTATTATGACTGCGCCCAGGATATACCGGAACTGAAACCCTATATTTTTCCGCCGGATCAGATTCAAAAAATGTTGGATACACACATAGACAAAGACAAAATCAAGAAAACAGCCCAACAGCATTTATCCTGGGAACAGGTTAGCCGTGGGTTGTTTAATCCTGGCTGAAGAATTGAGTGTAATAATCATTTAAAGCGGCTACCAGTCGTGCTCTGGATGCCTGATCTGGACACCGCTCCATTAATAAAAATTTAGCCTTATTTTCCTGAAAAAACTGTGGGATACACACTACACATGAAAATCGAGCTTCCTGCTCTAGAAGCTGCTCTTGTGACTGTACAGCGGCAGCATTTGATCCGTCATCATTTAAAGTCATATTAGTATCAGACGCTAACCCTATCATTTTGACATAGGTTTGATGCGAAAAATTATGAGCATCCTGATATAACGTATTCACCCACTGATATTTAGCACCAGCAATATTCCATAAACCCGGATTTTGAATACGGGCTTGAATAATCAATGTTAACAGGGAAACAATCCCAGAAAAGTGGACAGACTGTTGAGCCCAGCGCTGTTCTGTACGCAACTCCTTCTCTTTTAGCTGATTAGCTTTTCTTACACCCAATAATGCATCATCCCATCCTTGAAAAAAACCAACTAAAGAGGATTGACTGGCTTTTGCGGCTTTAAATGAAGCAAAAAAAGCACCCCAGTTTTTAACCTTATTTTTTGGAGTAATTAACAAAAGTCGGGCTTTAAAAACGTCTAACTCTTTCCATTTATCTTGCTCATCTTTAGCCAAATTCTCAGGAGCATGATCTTGCTGACAACGAGGACAACACACCTTAGAACTGGTTGAAATAGCCTTCCAGTCAGAGGCATCAACGACAACCTCACCCTTATCGCTACACACAAATTTAACAGGATTTAACATAAAGCCTGTGCCTAAAAAAGACTCAAACCCAGATAAATAATCGGAAAGGGTTGCCCAGTTTTCAGCCGTAAGCTGTCTAAAAAACAAGGTGCCCGAAACGATATCTTGAACCAGTGTACGTCCATCATGCTCTGGAGTTTTTCTTTTTTGCAGAACAGAATCCACCTGTATGGCCAACACTTTTTTCATCATACTCTCCTTAAGTCAGGTTTTAGGCCAGCGTACTAAAATCAGATCCGTCACGAAGCGGATCCAGTTTTGGATAATTTTTCTTATCCTGCTTGATATTATCGATCATCTGATTCAGCATCGCAGCTTCTGAAAGCGGATCTCGTTTGATTTCATTTGGTTTTGACGGCACCTGTGAGGCTTCTTTTGAATGATGTTGGATATCAACAACGGAAAAATGCTTGTCGTTTACAAGTCGCAACGGTACGGAAATGGGCTGGGAATTTATAATTTCGTAGGCTAAAAACTCTGGGCGTTTGGTGTCTCGCAAGCCTACAATGAAGTGGTATTTTTGACCTGTAGCAATGTCTTGTTTGGATGGATAAGCGGCGGCGTTTGGATGCGTGTGATATACACCGTAATAGGACATGTTGTGTTTTTTAAAAAACTCGTGGGCGCGTTGAAAATCGTCGGAATTCACGCCAAACGTATCGGTTTTATTGAATAAATATTGATTAAATGTGGGCAGAATCGCCTGGATAAGAAAGTCTTTACCGCCCAAAAACCCGCCGGATTCCTGAGGATAATTGGTTAAAGCCTGCTTGATAATAATATCGTAATGGCGTTGGGTTATTCTAAACTCTAACGGAGAGCTCATGTTTCACTTGAGAAATAATGGAGGTGATAGAGGATTGAGCCACCGACAACATGCCTGCAAACTGCTCTGAAGAAAACGGATTTTTCTCGGCTGTGCCCTGAATTTCCACAAAAGCGCCGGATTCTGTCATAACCACGTTCATATCTACATCGGCGTTTGAATCTTCTTCGTAACATAAATCGCAGCGGATCTCGCCATCGATAATACCCACGCTGACTGCCGCTAAAAATTCCTTAATCGGAGATTTCGGCATAACGGTTGTGCGTTGGAGATGAGCTACCGCATCATACAATGCGATCATACCGCCGGTGATAGCGGCAGTACGAGTTCCACCGTCTGCCTGAAGCACATCGGCATCAATGTGAATGGTTCGTTCTCCCAAAAGACTCATATCTACAACGGCTCGCAACGAACGGCCAATCAGACGTTGAATTTCGTGGGTACGGCCAGATTGCTTTCCCTTATTTACTTCCCGTTGAGCCCTGGTATGTGTTGAAGACGGAAGCAAACTATATTCAGCCGTCAGCCAACCTTCTCCGCTGTCTTTTAAAAACGGAGGGACGCGTTCCTCGATGGAGGCTGTGCATAAAACCTTGGTATCCCCATAAGAAATAAGCACCGAACCGGGAGCATATTTCGTATAGTTTCTAATAATCGTTAATGGGCGAGGCTGTTCCTGTGGTCTATCCTGGCGTTGTGTCATCCTGAGGTTCCTTCTCTAAAAATTCTCGTCCGTTTTCAATATGTTTTTCAAATTTTGTAAGATCTTTTTGCATTTTTGAGACGACCAGCTGCAAATTGGCTAAAACCTGGTCGGCATATTCGTTGGCACCGGCACGGACTTTATCGGCCTTGGCCACAGCTTCCTGTACCACCTGGGCTTTTTCCACGGCTGTTAAGTAGGGGTCGGCCTGTTCTCCCAAAGGAATCTGGCCTACCTCCACACTTTTTCTGATCATATTTTCACTGCTTTGCAGCGCCAATCTAATTTTTTTTATCAATTGAAGCACCCGTTTTTGATCAATCACCACATTTTGTGTAAACGGCATGCGATTCGCTTCCACAATCATGGCTTCCAAAGCATCCATCATTCCTAATAATTCGTTCATACCGCAAACTTTCTTTTCAGTTCCTGCTGAATAAGTCCAGGTACAAAATCTGTAATATTTCCATTAAAACTAGCCACCTGTTTTACCAGGCTTGAACTCAAATACGAGTATTTATCATCTGTCATTAAAAATACAGTATCCAGTTCAGGGCACAAATGACGGTTGGTTAAGGCCATTTGAAATTCGTACTCAAAATCCGACACGGCACGAAGGCCCCTGATAATGGTAAAAATGGATTTCTTTTTCGCATAATCGATTAAAAGACCTCTAAAACCTTCAACAAAAACGCCTGGTTTCCCGTGAAACAGTTTTTGAATATGATCGATACGCTCTTCAACTGAAAAAAGAGAGTTTTTACCTGGATTTTGAATCACAGCAATATGGATTTCGCCGAACAGCTTATACGCACGCTCAACCACGTCCAAGTGGCCGTTTGTAATGGGATCAAAGCTTCCGGGATAAATGGCTTTTTTCATTATGTTGTTGCCTTCTCAAAAAAAGAAAGACAGGCGTCTCCGTAGGTATAGTTTTTGGTAAAAGTGAGGGAATCGACGGTGGATAAGGTTACTGATTTCTTATGTTCACAGACAACCAATCCATTGGGTTTTAGTATATCAAAGGCTGATATGGCCAGCAACGCATCGGCGTAATATGAGGCTACCCGTTTTAGATCTTTGGGGTGGTCTTTTTTTCGAGAGCGCAGATTTTTGGGAACCCTAACGCCGTGTGGAACCATGTCTAAAAAAGGCTGATCATCCTCTTCGTCATAAAAAATCTGGTTGGAGGCTATGCTACGGCTTTTTTTATGAGCATATTTAGCCGGAGCTTCCCAGGGAGGATCCATAAAAATAATATCGAAGGTTTTTTTTGTTTGTCGTAAAAACTGGTTCACATCAGAGCTTATTATAATGGTATTTTTACAGGCGCTATTATGGGAAGACAGGTACTTAAAATTATCAAAAATAAACTGTGTGTCTTCATCTATAAAGGTTACGGATTCGGCACCTCTGGATAAGGCTTCAAATCCAACAGCTCCTGTTCCTGAAAACAAATCCAGAATATGCGCGCCTTGAAGATAAGGATTAAGGATGCTGAACAACGCCTCTTTTACTTTGTCCTGTGTAGGCCTGAAACGCTGATCGAGAGGATAAGACAGTGGAAGCCCTTTAAAAACTCCAGATAAAATCTTCATTTCTGCCACTGCCTAAAGACAACTGCACGGGTACCTACAAAATTGACAACGGCTCCAATACCAAGACCCAGCGCATTAATACTAAGCTGATGCGCCGTCCAGACATGAATGCTAAGTAGAGATTGAATGATCGTCAAACGAACTGAAAATCCCACCAGAGACACCAGAAAAAACAAGGTATAACTGACCACAAACGCATTACGTTGGGCATTTGGAAAGGTAACAAGTCTGTTTAAAAGAAAGTTGGAGGTCAGCGCCGCACAAAAACCGATAACGGCACACAGACGGATATCCCAGGACAGACTTAATCGAAGCAAAGTTACCACCCCAAGATCGACCAAAACGCCTGACGATCCAACCAGACAAAAGATAAAAAACTCTAAAAAAGTAGGAAATTTATAACGATACAGCTGCCAGACATGAATAAGATATTGCCACTGTTCTTTTAATCCCATTTTGCTTTGCCCTAGAACACGCTCATAAAATACGATGGGAACTTCTTTTAGTCGTAAGGCCGGATGTTTGATAATGATTTCCAGACCAATTTTCCAGCCGATAGGATTTAAAACTGTTGTATCGAGCATGCTGCGGCGAACCGCAACAAAGCCGCTGGTGGCATCGGTCATGGCTGTGATTCCAACGGTGAACCAGGCCGCAATTCTGGAAATCCATTGGCGATATAATGGCCAACCCACCATGCCTCCGCCTTTGATATAACGGCTTCCAACGGTAATATCAGCATCGTTATTCAAAATCGGTTTTACCATGGCCCCAATAGAGTCAACAGGGTGGCTTCCGTCAGCATCCATTACCATGCACACGGTGGCTTCGGACAATGAAAATCCGGCCAGTACGGCGGAAGAAAGACCTCGTTCGGTAGTACGCTTCAATACTCTTACAGAATAAGAGGATGCCAACACCTGAGCCGCTTCAGCGGTTCCATCAGGAGAGTTATCATCAACAACAATAACCTCACCCTTCAAGTCTGCTTTTTGAAGCGCTTCAAAAATACGCGGAATGAGGACGCCCATATTTTCGCGCTCATTATAGGTAGGTAAAACAATACTTAAATCATAGTGTGGCTGTGTCATAATCGCGTAAAAAGTGAGAGTAGTATAGAGGACTTGACCTAAAAAGCATAGCTTTACTATAATTTTCAATCCAATATAGTTGGCCGTTTTTGGAATTCGCACTCTTTTAAACGTAGTACAGCCAGCTTAATACTCCACCTCACTAAGGAAAACGGTTATGAAAAGAACCTTTCAACCCAATCAAAGAAAACGCAAAAAAACCCATGGTTTTTTAGTAAGAATGAGAACTGTTGGCGGTCGCAGAGTGATTAACTCCCGTCGTAGAAAAGGTAGACATCGTTTAGCCGCATAGGGCTTTCCTTGTTTTCTTTTCCTCAAGTCGATCATATTAAACATCAAAAACATTTTCAGTTTGTTTTTGATAATGCTGTTCGCATTGAAAGCAAAGCCGTTAGAGTATTTTACGCAAACGCGCTTGGTCAGCAGGCACAATCAGCCTTTATTGCCAGCAAAAAAGTAGGCAAGGCCGTTGCAAGAAACAGAGCTAAACGATTGTTAAAAGAATTTTACAGACTGAATCGACACAAACTTAAACATAATATGGATATTATATTTAGCGCCAAAAAAGGGATTCTGGAGCTGCCTTATGCGGCAGTGGAAGCTCAGCTGTTCTGGCTTTTCAGAAAGAACGGGCTTGTAGCATGAAGACTCTTTTTATAGGCATTATCCGTATTTATCAGAACACGTGGTCAAAAATGACGCCTCCAAGTTGTAGGTTTTATCCCTCATGCTCGGAGTACACCATTCAGGCCATTGACACATACGGGCTGGGAAAAGGGATTGTTTTAGGCGTTAAACGTATTTTAAAATGCCATCCGTTTCATCCGGGAGGCATAGATTTAGTAGGAGAACATCATGACCATCATCACAGATCTTGTTGAGAAAATTTTTATACCGTTCCTGTCTTTTTCATACAGCATCGTACCTAATTACGGGATTGCAATCATTGCTTTAACACTTATCGTTAAAATCATTTTCTATCCACTTACACGCAAACAGTTTCAATCCATGCAGGCCAACGTTAAGCTGCAGCCGGAAGTTAAAAAAATCCAGGAAAAATATAAAGATAATCCTCAAAAAACCCAGGCCGAATTAATGGCATTATGGAAAGAACACGGCATTAATCCGTTATCAGGCTGTCTTCCAACCTTGGTTCAGATTCCATTTTTCTTTGCGATTTACGCCACAATGACCAGCAAAACCTTTCTTGCTATGTTAGCTCAACCGGGTATTAACCCCGGATTTCTTCCGTTTTGGCTAACCAATCTGGGCGTTAAAGATCCATTTTTCATTTTACCGGTGGCAATCGGATTATTAACCTGGTGGTCTCAAAAGCTATTTGTGACAGATCCTCAACAAGCAAAGTTATTTATGTTTATGCCTATTTTAATGGGCTTTATTTGTTTTAGAATGCCAACAGGGGTACTTATCTATATGGTGGTATCACAACTGGTTTCCAGCATTCAGCAATACATCATGATGAAAAGAGCATCGTAAGGAGACACACATGGCAGAAAAAAAAGGCTTTTTTAATTTTTTATCCAGATTAACCGGAAAACAGGCTCCTACTTTTACGGTAGAGGAAGATGCGCAGCGGACTTATGCCAAGCAGCAGGAAGCTTTATCACAGCACACTGAAGACAGTCGGGATATCCCGGTTGAAACAAAACCTACAGCGCCAGAGTTATCTCCAGAGGTTCTGCAATTTGTTAAAGAAAAATTATCAGAGATTCTAACACTTACAGGATTTGGCGGAGACGTTACTTTTACATTGTCTAACGAAGAAAAACTGGCTCTTGAAATTACAAACTGCCAGGATGTGGGACGTGTTATCGGTAAAGATGGCTCTACACTTGAAGCCTTACAAACTCTGCTTCGTGCTTTTATCTTCAAAAAATTCGGGCTTAATCCTCGTGTAAATATTGATATCGAAGAGTACAGAAAAAAACGTGAAGACATGTTAAAATCCCATGCCATCAGAGCCGCTAAAATGGTAGCTGTTAAAGGTAAAAAAATGGATTTAAAACCGATGAATCCTGACGAAAGACGTTTGATTCACAGCATGTTTCAGCACGATAAAAAAATACGCAGCTACAGTGTAGGCGATGGCGTATACAGACACATTGTTCTTGAAAGACGCTATTCACAAAACCCAAAATGAATACAATAGCTGCTATTTCCACGCCTCTTGGAATTGGGGGCGTGGGTGTTATACGTTTGTCTGGCCCAAAAGCCTTATCCATTACGGAAAAATTGCTTGAAAAGCCCCGCACCCTGTCTCCCCGCTATGTTCATTTTTCACGTTTAATTCACCCTGTAAAAAAAATACTCCTCGATGAAGGTTGTATCATTTTTTTCCAAGGCCCGGCCTCTTACACCGGCGAAGACGTTGTAGAGTTTCATCTGCACGGAAACCCCATTGTTTTAAAAGCCGTTCTGGATGTTTTATTAGAGTGTGGAGCCACACTAGCAGGCCCCGGAGAATTTACAAAACAGGCCTTTATTAACGGCAAACTGGATCTGACAAAAGCGGAAGCTGTGGGAGATATTATCCATGCCAAAAACTCGGCTGAGTATGGTGTGGCTGTTGGACATTTAAAAGGAAAACTATATACCCAAATTCGCAAGCTTCGTGCCGGATTGATGCTGCTTTTGGAACAAATGGAAGGCTCCATTGATTTTCCTGAAGAGGTGGATGCCATTGAACGCCCGGTTTTAATGACCACCATGGCCGAATACCTGCAACACCTTCAACAACTTCTGGATCTTCAGGATTTTGGGAAAACGATTCACCACGGCGTGCAATGTGTGATTGTGGGAAAACCGAATGTTGGAAAATCATCATTGTTGAATGGATTAATTGGGGAAGAACGGGCTATTGTTAGCACCATTGCCGGAACAACCCGGGATTTTATTGATGTACAGATTGAACTTGGGGGTGTTCGATTTGAGTTTATCGATACCGCAGGCATTAGAAAAGCCAACGATAAAATTGAACATTTAGGGATTAAAAAGATTACCCAGCTCCTCAAAAAAGCGGATGTTATTTTATGGGTTGTCGATCAATCCAGACCTTTTGATGCCGAAGATGAAGCCATCTATCTCAAATTAAAAAACAAAAAAAATGTCTGGCTTTTAAAAAATAAGCAGGATAAAAAAGAGAAACTAAAACTGCCTTTTTCGATTCCAAAATCCTGGAAAACAACGTCGTTGTCTCTAAAAAAAGAACAGACTATTTCCGAGCTTAAGCAGCTGTTATATTCAGAGTTTTCAGAAAAACTGAAAGACGTTGATCTGGATATGCTGTGCAACAGTCGCCAAATGGATTGCCTTAAAAAATCAGCCGACAGATTGCGTCATTTATGCAGCAGCGCAGAGGCCGGATTCGAAGACGCCATGCTGGTTATCGACCTCAAAGAGGCCGTTTTAGCATTGGGAGAACTAACAGGAGACGATGTCACCGAAGAAGTTCTGGACGGCGTTTTTGCACGGTTCTGTGTTGGAAAATAGCCTCAACAATCAGCTTAGGCAGACTCTAAAAGTTCGTGCCAGCATAAATCCAACTGTTGAATATGGGTTTGTAAGGTCAAAATATCCTGCAGGGCTTTTTCTTTATGCTCTGGCGTCACGATAGGACAGTCTTCGATTAGAGATCGAAACGAACTGAGCTGCTCAACCATATCCTGAGGATGCCAAGCTTTTTGAATTAGATCGACAATATGATCACAATCGGATTGGCCTTTCTCAAACACACTCATCAGCTGTTTTGTAAAAAGCTGCTGGAGAACAGGCATCGGGATGGAATGAGTTTCCGCAAGATGTTCAAATAAGTCGGGATCGGATTGAACCTCTTTAACCAGATTTTTTTCCTGGGTCTGTCTCGCCGGAGACGGGTTGCATTCTTCTTCAAACCAGAACGCCTGGAAAAAATCTACAACCTGAAACAATGCTTTTCCAAATGTATTATAAAACAGTGTCACCATAACGAGGGTCTCGGATACCATTTTGCAGGTTTCTGTACACTGGGCTACAAATCTAAAGACCTGGCTAAAGGATTGAGTATATAACAGCCATCGGGATTGATCCGTAAAGGTTTTCATTACATCGTGATAGGGAGGCATATCGGCGTCTTTGAATAAGAAATGTTCACCACCTTCGGACAACTGCGTGGATGACAGCTGTGGAACAGTTAATGCACCGGCTGGAACCTGGGAAGGTGTACCAGGATGTGGAGCCGCAACAGTCGCCGCGGTTGATACATTTTTTTTCAAATACGTTAAAATTTGTTTGGTTAATAAATGAATACCCATCAATCCTGATGGAATAGATTGAAGCTCTTTAATAACATCTCGCAAATCCGCTAAATATTGAGCCATCTGAGCTTTAGTTGGATTGCCTTGAAGTGCAGGTAATCCAAAATTCACTTCTCCGGGTTGATCTCCGTTCAAAATCGTTTCAAGCTCCGATGCCACTCTGACTCCGTCCAGAACCTTTAAAAACAGCTCTCCCGGATGGGTATACTTAGCCTCTTCCACAACCTGCTTCACATGAAGGGATAATGCCGAACACTGTAAATTTTCCAAGGCCAGATGCTGACGGATATTGCTGGGCAAATCCTTTGAAAACGCAACAAACAGGGCAAACAAAGACTGGCCCCAGTACTGTCCTTCAGGCATTTCTCCATTAGCTTTTGAAGCCGTTGACGACACGTACAGATCCCGGCTGACTTTGGCCAACGATTCCAAAACCGTATTCCACCAGACCTGTGATTGCTGTGATGATACGGTTTCCGTTTTTTGAAACGTCAAACCCGTCAAATCCTGCAGATTATCCAACATTTTTTGTGAGAGTTGCAGCGGATGTTGCTGCGCTACTCGTTGCTGCTCAGGCATTAAGGCTATAGGCATTGCCGGTTGATTCACTGTGGTTCCCCCCCTCAGTTTTTCATTAAAAAATATTAAGACGCTGTACGGTTAAATAGACATCTCCTTTTCATAAACTCTTGCCTTTTTCTGATCCAGATCTTCTAAAACGTTATGGATACGCTCAACAAGTTCAGACAAATCCTCCAATGGTTTTGGCTGAGCATTATCCGTAAAGTTATAGTCGGTTAATCCGAACTGCAAAACGCGTTTATAAAACGGTTTTTTCTCAGCAAACATCAACTTTTCTGAATCGACAACCAGGCAATAATATTCCTGATTCTCCATGCGGGACACATTGATGTTGGTGATAAACAGACATTTTGCGTGAGGGATTGTGCGTTTGCGCAGTAACTCGATGTGACGTAAAAACGAATGAGCAGACATCAGAAATCCCCCCTTTCTAATTTTCTTAAACGATGTAATTTAAGACGTGGT
The DNA here is from genome assembly GCA_964517775.1 of uncultured Candidatus Marinamargulisbacteria bacterium. Classification (GTDB taxonomy): domain Bacteria; phylum Margulisbacteria; class Marinamargulisbacteria; order SXXA01; family JAHFDB01; genus CAZFCP01. The sequence continues at coordinate 91,147 of CAZFCP010000003.1, forward strand.
TTTTAAATGGTGTAAGCTACCATTTCCCCAAATCGTTTTCTTTGAAACATCCCCCCCTTTTGAGAATGCTTTAAGCTTTTGGTGCTAATGCAAAAAGCTGGTTCAATCGTTTTTCAGGGCGTGCTGTCCATGCTTTTTTGTGGTAGGCATAACCTGCGATTAACGGCAGTGCCAACGTAGCTTCAGCGAATACCATTTGTTCGTAAACGGTATCCACTTTTCCCCATGAACAGGCTTCTTTTAAGGTAGACCCGGATAAAGCACCGTCGCGCTCATCGGCAACAGTCACCTGTACCGCATATTTATGCATTGGAACATCCTGACCGATAATTTCAGCCGCAACAACGATGTCCTGTACAAAATTCTTTGGAACACCGCCACCCATCATAAAGATACCGGATTCTTTTTTCTCTGTTTTAATTTTAGTGATTTCCAAAAAGTCAGCTGCAGAATCAAGCGTCACTTTTGGACCTGAAGTGTGATATTGATGGTGAACAAGTCCGAAACCAGCCGAACAATCTGAAAATGCCGGAACAAAAATCGGAACATCTTTTTTGAAGCAGTTGTACACAATCGAATCTTCACGGGATGCTTTGTATTTATCATCCTCTAAAAATCGTCCCATTTCCTGAACAAACTCACGCGAGCTGTACGGACGACGTTCAAGTTTGTCGCAAATTTGAGCGATAGTATCGTCGCAGATACGTAAATCTTCTTCGTCGATGTAAGTGTCATAAATACGGTCGATCATTAACTCACGAAGCTCGTGATCGTTAACAAAAGGCGTTCCCTGATAATGATAAAAACCAAGGGCCTCAAAGAAATCCTGATCCACAATGTTTGCACCGGTAGAAACGATGGCATCCACCATGTTGTTTTGCACAAGCGTGTTTACCACTTTTTTCATACCTGCGCTTATTAAAGATCCAGCCAAAGTCAAAAACACCACACAGTCTTTATCTTCCTGCATCATGTTAAAAATCTGGGCCGCTCTGTTTAAATTACGCGCCTGAAACGCTGTTTTCCCCATCGCTTCAACCAAAGGCACAACGTTATGTTGGGTGATATCCAGATGAACCACTTTATCTTTTAAATACTCTTGTTTAGTAGGCATAATGCACGTCTCCCTGATCAAAAAAATTATCAGGATTTTACCATAAGTGCTTTAGTATCTGAATACCCAGCGCTGGTAGATAAAGAAATGCACCATGATGGCGATTAAAATCCCTATAAGCGCATTTGGCAGATACGAAAGTCCATAACAGACACCCGCATAAAACGACCCAATTCTAAGCAAAAAAGAGGCCGCTGACACCATATGAAACAGGCCAAGGCGTTTCCATCGGCTGTATTGGCGTTCGGCACCTTCGATAACGATTCTCCAGGTAAAACGGGAATGCAGATAAAATCCAACCAAAATGGATAATTCAATACTTAAAATATGCGCAACCTGTTGAAGGGTCGGAGTGTTAAATGAAAATAACTCTACAAGCACAATAAGTCCAAGCAGCTGACTTGCGGCAATCAACAATCCTGACAACACATATTTTACGGTTTGAGCCAGCCATGCCGTGTTATAGAAAATAATGCACCAAAAAGCTCGGAAGGCGTCTTTTAATCCGATTTTTTTACCTTCGTCGTAGGTTCGGCCGAAGTAGGAAATGCCCAGTTCAAAGACACGGATATTCTGGGTGCGGGACAAATGACCGATTTTTGCTGTGATTTCAGGGTCAAATCCGAAGCGGTTTTCTTCGATGACGATTTGATTCAAAACCGGGCGGGTGACCACTTTGTAGCAGGTTTCCACATCGGTGAAGTTAAGATCGGAGAACATATTGGACATCAAAGTGATCATGCCGTTTGCAACACGATGCCAGAAATACAGAACCCGGTGAGGTCTTCCACCTAAAAAACGGGAGCCGTACACTACATCGGCTTTGTCATCCACTATAGGCTGTAATATTTCGATGTATTCATTTGGATCATATTCCAGATCCGCATCCTGAACCAGAATAATATCGCCGGTGCACACAGAAAAACCTGTACGCATGGCCGCGCCCTTACCCTGATTTTTCTCATGATGCCTCACGATAAAACCGTCTCTCGATTCAAACTCTTTTAACACACCAGCCGTATTGTCTTTGGAGCAATCATTCACCAGTACAATTTCTTTTTCCAGACCGGCCTGAACGGGGGCATCCAACACCTTTTGGATCAAATCCTTCAGGGTTTTTTCTTCATTATAAACAGGGATAACAATAGATAAACGTGACATTATGACAATCCTTTTTCAAAGGTTATGGCTTTACCTTTTATCGACTCGAAAAACTGCCCTTCCCTATAGACCATTTGGCCGTTTACAAAAGTTGCTATCGGGGCGCCTTGCGTGACCCAGCCGTTAAAGGCCGACCATTTTACCTTTGTATGTTGGGTTTTATTCTCGATGGTTCGTCTGGCTTTTGTATCGACCAGGATCAAATCGGCATCGTAACCCACCGCAATTTTACCTTTATGTTTCATGTTAAACACTCGTGCCGGCGCTTCGCTCATCCAGCGTGCAACGTCGTGAATGGAGCATAATTTTTGATTCATTAGCGTGAGGATCAGCTGCAGACTGGTTTCAACACCGGGCATTCCGGAATGAGCTTTTCCAAACGGTTGCGCTTTTTCTTCGAGAGTATGCGGCGCATGATCGGTAGCGATACAATCCACGATGCCATCTTTTAAGGCCAGCCATAACGCTCGGGTATGCCTGTCGCTTTCACGGATTGGCGGATTGATTTGAACCAGCGTTCCAAGTTCTTCGTATAAATCCTGACCAAACAACAACAAATGTTGAGGCGATACTTCCGTCGTCACCAGCGTTCCAGCTTTGTGTTGACGTAAAAACTCGGTCTCTTCCTGCGTTGTCAGATGACAAATATGCAGTCTTTTTTTATGTTTTTCAGATAGAGAAACAGCTAGTTGAGTGGCTTTTAATGCAGCCTCCGGCGTTCTGATTTTTGTATGATCAAAAACGGAGGTCGATCCTTCAAATTTTCGCTTATTGTCCAAAACCATAGCTTCATCTTCGGCATGAACCGCAATGAGATGAGACGTTTCGGAAAAAATAGGATCCAGATCTTTTTCGGTTGCAACCAAAAGCGAACCGGTTGAGGATCCCATAAAAATCTTGATACCAGCCACACCGTGTACCCGGCGCAGCTCATCCAGATTATCGGTTGTTGCTCCAATATAAAATCCATAATTAATTAAAGATGTTTTGGATGCAATGTCATGTTTTTTATCAATTTCGTGCTGGGTTGTTGCAAGAGGCGTGGTATTTGGCATATCCAGAAACGAGGTTACACCCCCGGCTGCTGCGGCCTTACTTCCTGTTTCAATCGTCTCTTTTTGAGGAGAGCCGGGATCTCTGAAATGCACATGAGGGTCGATAACGCCTGGCATCACAACCAACCCTGTTTCTTCAATCACCTGTTCAGCAGACACATTCAAGCTGGGCCCGAGCTGGGTAATCTTCCCGTTTTCAATCAGAATATCGCCTTCCCGAAGTGTTCCATCCGGTAAAACGATGGCGCTTTTTTTAATCAATACGGACTCTATCATGATATTCCTTCCAAAATTTCCGCTGCGGCTCTATCCAAAACACCGGGTTCTCCCAGGTCTTTTTGAACTTTGGCCAGTTCCTGATGAATCCACTGATACTGATGCGGATCATTCAGCCACTCCAACGCCTTGTCGGCAATAGACTGTGGCTTCAGCTTTTCCTGAAAAAACTCAGGCAGAATTTCTTTATTAACAATAAGATTAGGCAGACTTAAAAACGTAACCCTGGACAGCTTTTTTTCCATAAAAGTTTTAATCAGCCAGTACGACATGGGCGAAAACTGATAGCCAACCAGACAGGGTTTTCCCAGAATGGCATGTTCAAGCGTAACCGTTCCAGATACAACCAGAGAAAAATTGGAATGAGACATAATATTGATGCTGCCTTCAGCCAAAGTCGCCGAAAGTCCTGATTCCGCACACAATTTTTTTATTTCCGGCTCAAAATGTGGCGAGGCAACAGAAATGACAACCTGAACATCAGGGCGTTGATTTACAATGAGTTTTGCAGCCTGAAACAAAGCTGGAGCAGTTAGATTGAGTTCCTGTTTTCTGGATCCTGGGAAAATGGCCACAATAGGACGGGAAGCATCGAGGCTGTATTGAAGACAAAAGGCATCTTTGGATAAGGTGGGATGTGTTGTATCCAGAAGCGGGTGGCCAACATACGCCACTTTGGCGCCCAGTTTTTGATAAAAGTCATACTCAGGTTTAAAGATGGATAAAATGAGATCGGTAAGCTCTGAGACTTTTTTTCCACCGATTTCTGTTCCCCACAACCACTCTTGAGGGGCAATGTAATAGGCTGTTTTGATGCCCAGCTTTTTGGTTAGCTTGAGGATGAGCATGTGGAAACCCTGATTATCAATCGGGATAAAAACATCTGGGCGGCGCTCGTCCAGCCATTGTTTAATGGTAAAGTATGTGGATAAAAACTTGGGTAAAAACCGTAACGGTTCAATCAACCCGATGGTGCTGAAACGGGTAATATCCGCAATAATATGCACGCCAGCGGCTTTCATTTTAGGGCCACCCATCCCCCAAATTTCCAGGTTCGGATCTGCCTTTTTCAAGGCTTTAGCCAAGGCTGCACCATGCATATCACCGGACACTTCTCCGGCGGAGATAAAAACTGTTTTGATAGACATGAACCTATTATAGGGTTCTGTTATAAAATAGCCAATGTACTAGTGAGTCAGATACACCCCTACAAATTCAGATAGCCGAACGGCTGCCTCTTTATGTGTATGAAACTGGCTTTGCATGGTCACATGAACCGGGCTTGGCACCATTACCACATCAGCACCGGACATGACTTTTTTAACAGTGAGCCTGGAATCGCCGTAGGTGTCGCCGTCTGATAGCACGCACAAAACCGAGTTATGAAAATGAGTTTTGCCTTTTGGAATCCCACAGATTTTATCAGATACTTTGGACGAGAACGCCAAAACATCCAAAATAGCGGGCACATAAAAATAATCAAACCAGTACTGACGCTGTTCCATGGTTTTGTTTTTAGGATTGCCACTTTTCTCCTGAACATGACTTAGCAGTGAACGTATTGGGGATCCTACCCACTTTGCACTTACCCACCATCCCAATGTTCTGTTTAAAAAAGACTGATCAAAAATATACGGATCATGCACAATCACACGGGTTTTGGGTTGAAGCTGATTCTCTAAAGTAAGATCCAACACCAGCGCACCCCCAAAGGAAATACCAAACATCACTACATTTTCAGGGGGAACACCTTGTTTCAACACCTCGTTATACACAGTCAAAACCTTTTGCCGCATTTGTTCAGGAGTCGCCTCTTTAAAGCGTTGTACATGCTGTCCATCCAGTTTTAAATCGTAAACATTCACAAACACTGGCGTATACGACTGCATGGGCCCGAAACGCTTGATATTTTCCCAAATAATTTGAGATTCTTTAATTGTCGCACTATAGCCATGTACAAAAATAATGACATGTCGTTTGGTGTTCAAAGCCGATTTTGCAGGGATTAAATCAGCCTCAGTAACCAGCTGGGGAAGCATTTTGGTTTCCAGCGGTAAAAACTCGGTTTTTGCTGAAAGCGATACGGTCAGACATAAAACAAAAAACATTATCCATTTTTTTAACATAAAAAGTCTCCATTATTTTCGTCTACTGCGGTATGCTATGTACATTATACTCTCAAAAAAAAAAGAATCTAAACTAAAAGTAGGGAAAAAAAATGACAGACGACGAGCTTTTATTGCACTATATAGGGGTAGCCGAGACCATCAGTGATATGTTCAACCCCATGATCGAAACCGTTGTATTAGACTACAGAACCAGCAACCCCGCCATCAAAGCCATTTTCAACAACAAACTAACAGGACGAAAAGAAGGACACCCCACCTCAGATTTAGGCAGGTTACGTATCCAGGGAAAAGTTCCAGACAAACTGGTTAACTATCCCAATAAAGGAGCTCAGGGCCAGGTTTTAAAATCCACCTCTCTTGCCATTAGAAATGCAAAGAAAGACCTCATTGGCGTTCTAAGCATCCACTGGGACATCAGCATGTTCAATCAACTCTCCCAATTTTTAGATTTAATTGTAGCCACAAAAGAAAACGCCATTTTAAAAGACAAAGAAAATTTCTTTTATGAGGAATCTTTAAGTGACATTCAAAAAATGATTGAAAAAATGATCCTGGAGAATGGATTTAACAAAAACAGACTGATTAAAAAACAACGTGAATTTATTATGACTGAGTTGCTGAAAAAGAAAGTGTTTGTGCAAAAAAAAGCGATATCTACGATTGCATTTGAGATAAATGTATCCAGACAATGGATTTATCAGTGGTTGAAGAAGAATAAGGAAAAAGAGTTGATGTGAGAGATTTGGCTATTCGTTAACAAGACCATATTTCGAAGCTTCAATTGCCAGTCGCTCTTTAAATTTTTTCCATTGTCTCTCTTCACTACTTTTTGTACCAGATTGCCCAAATTTAGGCTCAGTCATAATCAATGAATGAGCCTTATTTGTTTCAGTAGGATCATATTGAATATCATGAAAACGATCCTGAGATAATGAAATTTTCCTAACATCACTAGCCATCAATTGAAAGATTTTATCTGAGTCTCTCTGTTTCAATTGCTTTATGGAAAGCGTTAATTTTTTTCTATCCACTGAAGGTTGAAAATTTCTATCATTAAAAACTGTCTTCTGAACTTTTAATATGCCATTTTCAACTTTGAAAGCAGGTTGGGGAGGATCTAGCCTAGTATCAGGATCAGGTGAAGATCTATAAAGAATTTCGTTATCCTCAATAAAATCCATAGGTCTACACAAATATCCATTTAGCTAAAGTATATTGACCAGAAACAGGTAGATTTGAGAAGATTTCAATCTCAAACTCTGGATTGGAGTCTATATTACTGATTTTCGTATACTCCACTTCAGACTCATAAAAATCCAATGTTAGCTTCTTGTTGTCTTTCCACCATTCACATACAATATTTCCATATTCGTCTGCACTTATTGCCGGTAAACACCAGCATAAATTATAAAAACAAACTAACTCAAAAATCTTCAACAACCATATCTTTGCATTTTTAACAGATTTCCATTGAGGAGCATCTGAGCCATGGCTATCCCAATTTTGTGGCCAAACAGATACGGCATTCAAGGCATCCATCAACTCTTCCCAATTTCGCGCAACGGCTGCTTTCTCATTACTATAGAGTGAATCTTCGTATGGAGTCTCTGCGGAAGAAGACGTCATCTTTGTATTATGAGGGAAATAATAAAGCTTAGACTGGCTATCATTTCTTTGCTGAAATGGAGTCACAGAAGATTGAACAGCAACACAACTCATTGAATAATCTCCCTTACAGAATCTCTAATAGCAGACTCAAAAATTTGATTTTTTTGTTGCCTTAATATCTCTAGTCTTTCCCATAATCTATCTGAATCAGGATCAAATTGTTTTACATCAAAAACATCAATATCAAGTATAAAAGAAAGGTTTAATGGTTTTTTTGGAGGGACAATAGACTGTGTCAGAATAGCTAAACCACCCTGCTCTTTTTGTGGGATCTGAACCTGCATAAGAAAACCTGACAATTCAACATCATTTCCATCAAAAACACGAGGGTAAACATTAAAATAATCTTCTATTTTTAAAATAGGGCTCCCCATTGGAATATCAATTCTATTAATATAGCGAACTGCTTCTCGGGTAATTTCTTTAGGTTTAAAAATATCACAATATAAAGTCCAAAATTTTTTTGCTTGAGCTTGAAAATCTTCCCAATCCGTATAAGAATTCAATATACTGAAAGTAAAACCTCGTTCCTTAACCTGTAAAACAAAATTTTTATCTTGGGTCTCAAGACGAATACCAATTTTTTTTCTTGAATTTTGAAAAGTGTTGGACGTAGGTTCAATTAAAAACTGAGCCGTTATTTCTTGAAGGTCAGATTTAGAAGAAAAATCCTGAGTTAGAGTATGTTTTTGGATAGTGTCATAAAATGAATCAGAAAACTCATCACAAGGTATAACTTGAAAATCTATAAGAGCTTCAATAATAGGAGCATTTTTGTATGTTTTTAGCTTAGACATATGTATACTATCTTCTTAAAAGAATTTTAAACCAACTATACGTTTAAACTACAAGTATATCTTCGATTAGAAAAAAGCTTAAACAACCCAAGGATTCTGGTGGGCGGTACAGGGTTCGAACCTATGACCACCTGCTTGTAAGGCAGGTGCTCTACCAACTGAGCTAACCGCCCCCACTAAAAGTGAAGAGGCATTATCCTAGCATTCAATGGACACCGGAATCAAGAGGGCCGCTTTTTTACAAGTCAAAACAGTATCGTGTTGGCATATGTCGCCCGAGATGTTATATTGGGCACAACTTTTCTTCAACCTGCCGGGGTGGTGGAATTGGTAGACACGACGGACTTAAAATCCGTTGGACGCTTAAACGTTCGTGCCGGTTCAAGTCCGGCCCTCGGTACCACTGTTATCTGTTTTTTATCAGTTTTAGGAAGAATAAAGGAATAAATGTTAAACGGCGTATCCGCGCCGGTTCCTGTACCACCCTAAACAACCATTCCAATCCTATATTTTGCACCCATAATGGGGCTCTTTTTTTCGAGCCTGACCAGATATCAAAGGTTCCCCCTACTCCTACGCCTATTCCGTAGTTTAAACGGTCTTTTAGCTGGATAAGGACTTTTTCCTGCAAGGGAAATCCCATGCCGACCAGAATTAAATCCGGCTTTTTTTGGATGAGGGACTCTACGATATCGGCAAATGCGGTATCCTTAAAAAATCCGTGATGATAGCCTTTAATGTCCAGGCCAGGATACGTATCTTTTAAAAAGAGTATGGTTTTTTCCAGAACATCCCGACTGCCACCCAGGATAAAGACGCTGTACTTCTGAGTCGCTACCAAGGCTGTTACAAAATCGATTCCAGACACTTTCTCGATAGACTCCCTCTGAAACCATTTATAGGTCTTTGAAAGCCCTATTCCATCACATAAACACAGTGACGAGGCTATCAATTTTTTTTCAGCCTGAAAGGCATCAGCTTTAACAATAATTTCGGGATTTAAGGTAAAAACAGGGGTAAACCCTGGCTGTGACAACCACTGTGGAACAAGTATATTCACCAGTTTATCCAACGATTCATTTAAATAAACAAATCCTAAAAAAGACCTGGAGTACAACATTTTCAGTTGTTAAAAAGAGACATCGATTGTTCCGCACGCAGAAAAAGCGGAGGAAGAGCCTCCAATAGAGCCTCGGCATACTGATCACGCTGTTGAAAAAACAGGTTTAACTGATCTTGAAAGGCATCCCAATCTTCAGGTGATGTGGTGTCGGAAATAAAAAAATAAGGTTGATTAAGAGATTTTGCGAGATAAACCAGCTTCACATCATCTGATACAGCGAAAAACGGGATTCCTCTCAAGGCCGCCCATAAACAGGCATGGTAGCGCATACCTATAAGCGTCTGGAGTTTATAATGATTATTTTCGTCCTGAAGATGAAGATTGGTAACAAAATGTTTGTGAACCACTTTTTCAGAATCAATAGCCTCATAAGCGGCGCTATCTGATCCATTAAAAATAAGAAGTCCAAGATCGTAAACAAGCGCGTTAATACGCTGGGATAAAGCACTTAAAGCATCGTTATTTCCGATATTTTTTAGACAGATACCCACGATTGGGGCTTTATCTTCAGATGATCTTAACCACAATTTCGTACCAAAACATAACAAATCAGCAGCCAGAACAGGAGGATTGACCACCTGTAAACTCTGTACATAATCCAACGTTTCCTGATCTCGAACAGACCAGCCGGTTACGTTTTTGATCAAACGCTTGAACCAGTTTTCTGACGATTTATGCACAAACGGGCCAACACCCTGAGCCAATAAATAGGTTTTCTTTTTAAAAAATTGAGCTGTCCAGACAATGGATGCGTAGTACCAAAAACTTCGCCGTGAAGTTCGATCCTGAAAAATACCGCCACCGCCAAATACAACCACATCGCTTAAAAACACAGATTGAAGTACCCGAAACGGATTCCACCGATTTACATAGGACAACTCACCCAAAAGCCGGCTTCGTTCAAAGGGTTTTGTGCTGTGATATCCAGCTAACTCTTTTGTACGGTACAACACCGTTATTTTAGGGGAGACATACACTTTTTTAAGGAGTTTGACGGTCTGGTAAAGCAAGGCTTCATCGCCAGCGTTACCAAACCCGTAGTACCCTGCTATAACAATTTTTTTTTCGGACTCGGCCACTCTATTTAAAACGGATTTTGTGTTCTTTTAAACGGGCGATAGCTTCATGCAAACGTTCTTCTTTAGAGGTGATAGAGATTCTGAAATAGCCTTCTCCGCCAGCTCCGTAGCCATTTCCTGGAACGACAAGAATACCGGTTTTTTCAAGAAGATGAACAGTAAACTCCTGAGAGGTAAACCCTTTTGGAATTTTTGCCCAGATATAAAACGTTGCGCTTGGTTTTTTAAGTCCCCAACCCAATTCATTTAAACCATCTACAATAATGTCGCGTCTGCGCTGATAAATAGCATTTTGCTTGGTTACAAAGTGATCGTAGTGTTTGAAAGCTTCGATTCCAGCCCATTGGATGGCTTTGAATACGCCGGAATCCATATTGGTTTTAATTTTGCCAAGTGCCTGAATAGCCTCGGCATTTCCAACGGCCATGCCTAAACGCCAGCCTGTCATATTAAAGGTTTTAGATAGAGTGTGGAACTCGATGGCCACATCTTTTGCGCCTTTAAACTCTAGAATACTTCTTGGTTTTTTACCTTCGTAATACACTTCAGAGTAGGCATTATCCATACAAATTAAAATATTGTTCTTTTTAGCCCAGGCAATAGCTCTTTCAAAAAAAGCATCGCTGGCTACTGCACCGGTTGGATTTCCAGGGTAGTTTAAAAAGATGATATTGGCTTTTGCAAGGATGTTTTTATCAATTTTATCGAAGTCAACTTCATAGTTATTCGCTTCAGAAACCGGAACAAGATACGGAACACCGCCAGCAATTAACGTATTAACCTGATAAGCCGGGTAGCCAGGATCAGGAAGAATGGCTACATCACCAGGATCCAAAAATGTTAGAAACGCGTGGGCAATTCCTTCTTTTGAACCGATCAGCGATAACACTTCCTTGTTCGGATCAAGATCCACGTTGAAACGGTGTTTGTACCAATCTGCAACCGATTTTCTGAACTCATAAATCCCTTCATAAGGTGGGTAATCGTGAGTTTTGGAATCTCTGATGGCTTCGGACATGGCGTCGATAATATAATCCGGGGTTGGAAGATCGGGGTCACCGATTCCAAGGTTGATAATATCGATTCCTTTTGCAGCCGCTTCGGCTTTACGTTTGTCGATTTCAGCAAATAAATACGGTGGAATTTGTTTAATACGTTGCGTCAGTTTCATAGTTAAAAGCTCCCAAATAAATTAGATCGTAACTTCACCTTTAAAGACGGTGACTGCAGGTCCTGTCATCATGACATGGTTATCGGACGCCTGCCATTCGATGGACAGATCTCCACCCGGCAAATGGATAAGCGATTTTCTATCCAGTTTACCGTTTAAAACACCAGCTACAGTTACGGCACAAGCCCCTGTTCCGCAAGCCAGTGTTTCGCCAGAGCCTCTTTCCCAGACCACCATCACGGCTTCGTTTGGTGCAAGAACCTGTACAAATTCTGTGTTGGTACGCTCTGGAAACAAAGCATGATGCTCGAATTTCGGACCGATTTTTTCAATATCAATATCTTTTAAATTATCCACAAAAATAACAGCGTGAGGATTTCCCATGGACACCGCCGTTACCGGATACGATACGCCGTCAACCTCAACAGGTTCTGCAACAACCTGGGTTGCATGTTCACCACGCATCGGAATTTTTGACCGTTCTAAAGTAGCTGGGCCCATATCCACTTCAATCAGCTGTACTTTACCGTCACGAAGAATCAGGGCAGGCACAATAACACCGGCCAGAGTCTCTACGGAAAAGACTTCTTTTTCGATAAGACCGTTTTCATATACAAAACGGGCAAAACAACGAATACCGTTTCCGCACATTTGCGGTTCGGATCCATCCGCATTAAAAATACGCATTTTAAAATCAGAATGATCGGAAGGCAGCACTAAAATGAGGCCATCAGCACCAATGCCAAAATGTCTGTCGCACAAACGCTGAGACAAATCCGGAAGGTTTAAGTCGTCTAAATTTTGATTAACAGCATCTACGACAATAAAGTCGTTTCCAAGGCCTTGCATCTTACTAAAATGGATAGTTTTTTTCATGGGAATTTACTATATCACAGGGAGAATGTTTCGGGGTAGTCGGAAATATCCGCTCCAACATCTCTTAATTTTTGGGGCAGATTATCATAGCCGCGTCTTAAGTGTTTCAACCCATAAACCATGGACTCGCCCTGAGCGGCAAGGCCGGCAAGGATTAACGCTGCGCCAGCACGTAAATCGGTAATTTTCACCTCAGCGCCGGATAAGAACGGAACGCCATGAACAAAGGCATATTGATTATCCACTTTGATGTTGGCACCCATCCGTAATAATTCCGGGGCATGCATATATCGGTTTTCAAAAATGGTTTCCTTAACCACGCTGCTTCCTTTTGCCACCGTAAGCAAAGCCATGATCTGGGCCTGCATATCGGTTGGGAATCCAGGATGAGGCTGGGTTTCGATATCAACTCCATTAAAAGACCCTGTTGTGCGAATACGAACTTCCCTATCGTTCAGACAATCAACCAGGATGCCGGCTTCCTGCATTTTTGCAATCAACGGTTTTACATCATCAACAGCCATGTTGCTGACCGTTAAATCGCCGTGGGTGATGGCACCGGCAATCATCAGGGTTCCGGCTTCTACACGGTCGGGAATAACATCATGGGCACAGCCTTGAAGACTGGTTACACCCTGGATACGAATGGTACTGGTACCATGTCCAGAAATTTTTCCTCCAGCTGCATTTAAAAAGTTGCCAAGATCCACAATTTCAGGTTCCTGAGCCGCATTTTCCAACAGCGTTTCGCCTTCGCCAAGACAAGCAGCCATCATCACGTTTTCAGTGGCTCCAACGGATGGAAAATCCAGATAAACCCGGCCACCTTTTAATTTTTTGGCTCGTAAATCCACAAATCCATGTTCGATAGTGTAGGTAGCTCCCATTTGGGTAAAGCCTTTTAAATGGATATCGATAGGACGAGATCCGATGGAACAGCCTCCAGGAAGAGGAACTTTTGCAAATCCGGTTTTGGCAAGCAAGGGACCAGCCACAAAAAACGAGGCTCTCATGGCGGTTACAAGTTCATAAGGAGCAATATGCCGTACTTTTTTAAGATTGGACACACGAACCGTATTTGATTTTTGATATTCAGCATGAAGCCCCAAAGCCTTCAGCATTCGGATCATGGTAATCACATCCATTAAATAAGGCACATTTTTTAATTCACAATGGCCATCCATCATGATGGTTGCTGCCAACAACGGCAATACGGCATTTTTGGCTCCAGACACAAACACCTGCCCATTTAACGGCTTCCCGCCTCTTATTGATAACTTAGACACGGTTAGCTCCTTGTTGGGTCACATCAAGCTGTTGTTTAAGCTTTGTATGTAACATATCGAGATTAGAATCATTTTGTATAACAATGTCGCAGAGTTCAAAAGCCGCATCAATATGCTGACCCGAACTAATGCCTAGTGCTTCACGCTCATCCTGTTCCTGAAAGGTTTCAAAGTCTACACGGTCGGTGTCGGAATTTCGGGATACAATACGCTGATAACGCAACGACAGCGGCGCATCTATCCCCCATAACACAACGCCGTTTTCCTTAAGATAAGACGCTTCCTGCTTATTCCGAATACTGTCAAAAACAACGGCTTTCCATTGGTTTTTACAGGCTTCGGCAAAGGTTCGCTCAGCCAGAATATTTTTTCCAAAAGACTCTTTCAGCTGACTTCCGACCATTGTTAAGGTGTCCCTGTCTAAAAACAGGCCCCGGCGTCGGGCTTCGTCTCTCACGCAATCGGAAAGGGACAACACGGAAAAACCCTGATCACGCAAAAATGCGCATACAGATGATTTTCCTGCACCGTTTCTTCCTATTAATCCGATAGCTAGCACGTTTTTTCTTGACTCATTTTATATAGTTTAAATCCGTAAAAGATTGTAAAAAGATTTTTAACACCAGGTTAGTGTGTATTTTCCCCTGTTTTAAAAAATTTTTAAAGTCTTCATGATTTTATCTAAAGATTTTGACTTTTTGTGTTAAATCCATTACCTTTTTGAAACTCTTAAACGTGTTATTTTGTATGAAAGGCTGAAAGATTGTGCATAATTATTCGCTGACATTAGCCCACCCTTGGCACGGAATTTCGGTTGGGGAAGAAAGCCCGGACATCGTTAACGTATTTGTTGAAATGGTTCCTACCGACACCGTGAAGTATGAAGTAGATAAAGCCACAGGACATCTTAAAGTAGATCGTCCTCAAAAATATTCTAACCTTTGCCCATCGCTTTATGGCTTCATTCCCAAAACCGTATGTAACCGTCACGTAGCCGCTTATGCTATGGAAAGAACGGGACGTACCGATATCGAAGGAGACAACGATCCTATTGATATCTGCGTACTGACAGAACGGCCTATCAACCATGGATCCGTTATTTTACAGGCCCGCCCCATCGGAGGTTTCCGCTTATTTGACGGCGGAGAAGCCGACGATAAAATTATCGCGATCCTGGTAAAAGATCCGGCCTATGCAGGCTATGAGGATATTTCAGAAGTTCCAAAAGGCATTATCGACAGACTACGCCATTATTTTTTGACGTATAAGCAAACACCTGATAATAATGAGCCAGCTTGTTTAATTTCCCATATTTATGGCGCTGCAGAAGCAAAAGAAGTCATCAGATGTGCTGTTCTTGATTATCAAGAGCGTTTTGGCACACATTAAGAAAGGATCATGGTATGAAGGCTCCTAAGTTTACGACACAGATATTTTTGGGAATGTTACTGGGTATCCTGGTAGGTCATTTCTTTGGAGATTTTGGTCAACATCTTCAAATTTTAAGCGATATCTTTTTAAGATTAATTAAAATGGTTATTGCTCCGTTGATTTTAGCAACATTAGTTGTAGGGATTGCTAAGCTAGGCACATTTTCTACAGTTGGACGTATCGGGATTAAAACGATTTTGTATTTCCAATTCGCTACAATTCTAGCGTTGGTAACCGGGCTTGTTATTGTTAATTTATTCGAACCAGGAACAAAAATGAGCTTGGAACTTCCAAGACAGGGAACCGACACCGGCTTCCATTCCAACCAGCCTCAGGATCTAAAAAGCTTTATTTCTCACCTTATTCCAACCAGTGTTGTTGATGCGATGGCCAGAAACGAAATTCTGCAAATCGTTATTTTCTCACTGTTTTTAGGTGTAGGGACAGCGGCTTTAGGCGATCAGGCGAAAATTATTGTTAAAGCCATGGATGCCTTATCCCACGTTATGTTCCAGGTCACACGGTACGTCATGTCTTTTGCGCCTTTGGGAGCTTTTGGGGCTCTCGCGGCTGTTGTCGGGAAATATGGTATAGGCATTTTAGTCGGCTATCTCTATCTGATAGGGTGTTTCTTCGGCGGGTTAATCTTCTTTACCTTTGTTATCCTTGGCAGTATCTGCCTGATTCTGCGTATTCCTTTCTTCAAATTAATGTCATACATCCGTGAACCAATGCTGTTAGCCTTCTCTACGGCCAGCTCTGAAGTAGCATTACCAAAAGTTATTGAGCGCCTTGAAAAATTTGGATGCAGCGACAGAATCACCAGTTTTGTATTACCTCTAGGCTATTCATTTAACCTTGACGGCTCTATCATGTACACCACATTTGCAACCATCTTTATTGCTCAGGCTTATGGAATGAACCTATCTATTCAGCAAGAAATCATTATGATGTTGATGCTGATGGTAACCAGCAAAGGGATGGCAGGGGTTCCACGTGCATCGCTTCTTGTTATCGCAGGAGCATTAACCTCGTTTGGCATTCCGGTTGAAGGATTGGCACTTGTACTTGGAATCGATCAGATTCTGGACATGGGTCGTTCAGCAACCAACGTTATTGGAAACGCAGTGGCAACAGCTGTTATTTCCAAATGGGAAGGTGAATTAAATATTAATCCACTTCCTATTTCTGCCGTAATTGAATCTTAAGTAGTTATCTTAAGATCGACTTAGGATAGTCTCTACAGCCTCCAGGAAACTGGAGGCTGTTTTGTTTCCATAGCCAGTTTTTACCAAAATGGAATAAACACCAGCAGCATCTCCAGCCTGTGTATCCGCCACTTTATCGCCAACCATAAAACACTGCGCAGGATCCAAATCAAAGGCGTCTAATCCCTGTAAAATCATCCCGGGCTTCGGCTTTCGGCAAGAACAGTCATCATCAGGATGATGTGGGCACATATATACAGCATCCAACACCAGGCCTTCTTCAGCCAATAAATGGGTTAATCGAGACTGCACAGCATCAAAATCACTAACAGTCAGCAACCCTCTTCCAATACCGGATTGATTGGTGACCAGAATCAGTAAAAATCCACACTTTTTAAGTTGCTTTAACCCTTCAACAACACCGGATTCAAACGCCACATCTGCGGGATCTTTTAAAAAATGTTTTTCAACAATAAGCGTGCCGTCTCTATCTAAAAAAACAGCTTTTTGGGATTGACTATCATGTTTTCCGGGCATAATTGATATAATACGATAACACTACAGTAAAAGGACAGTCATCATGGTTGCAGGCATTTACGGATCATCCATTAATTTCAACTCTCAAAGCATTACATCCTTCATTCAAAAACTTCAGGATCTGAAAGCCACAATGAGCGCCAACAGCCTCCTCAACACAGAAACAGATCAGGCCATTGATACCGTTATCGACAAACTTGCCGAAGTTGCTCAAAACCCGGAAGCGGCTGCGCAGGGTTTAACCCAGCAGTTTTCCAATCTGATGTCTAAAATTGAGTCCGGGGAAGCAAAAGGGGAATATGCCACAGGCTTCACAAAAAAACTAAGCGGCATTATTTCTCAGGCACAGGCATCGGCTTCGACAACCGCGGCTGGATCAAGCAGCAAAACCGCAACGGATGCCGCAACAAGTGCCTCCAAACAAAAAGCCAGCAGCGACATTATGAACCTGTTAAAAAGCGGGATTGAAAGTCTTGGAGAGCTACGCAGTATTTTATTAATTTTGGATGAATTTGAAGGCATTTTAGATTCCAGCCTTATTAACTCTATCGAATCTGCCATCAAGGATTTTGTACTCGATCAGGCTCAACTTATAACCAATCCTGAAGAATTTCAAAGCATGTTCAGCGATGTTGTATCGATTTTAAACGAATTCGGGTTTGAAAATTTTTCAGAAAACCTGATTAACAATGACGATATTATTGAGATGGTAAGCAGACTTTTTAGCGGGAAAGTTGAAAATCCAGCCGATGTTTTAACCTCAAACGCTCTGATTAAAGTGGATAGCACAGACACCAGCCAGACTCTGGTTGCATCTACCGAAAAAATTATTCAGACAATAGCACCTCCAGCTGCAGACGACACTGCCGCCGAGATTTCCGCAGCCACACATCACGAAAGCGAAAATCCTCATATCATCCCTCAAAAAAACACAACAACACCAGCTGAAACCCATGCCATAGCCCCTGTTCCAAAGTCCGTAAATCCAGATTTGATGGGCCCAAGACCCACAGTAAGACTTCAACCGGATCCTCAAAAAAAAGATCCTCAAACCCTGTTTAATGATCCTAAGAAACAAGCCAATACCACCACGGCTGCCAATCAAAAATCAGAGGGAAAAACCGTAAGAGAATTTAATCCTCTCGAAAAGCCCATCACAGGTTTTTCTGGTCAAAAAATAAGTAAAACCCTGCAAAAAAATCAGGATATCAATTCGTTTATTTATGCCTCATCAGCTGCTGCAGCGACGTTTAAAACCAGACGAGAATTAGAGATGAAAGATAGAAATGCAGCCGAACATGCCGATCTTTTAAACAAACCTAAACTGAATGCCAAAAACCTGGAAGAGTCCATCAAAAAGAACCCGATGGCAATGGCAGAAGGCTTTTATATGTTGTTGCTTCTTATTGTGCAGGCCAGGCTCGAAAACTCGATTAATGACATCGAGTTTTAGAAAACTCACTTTACCCTATTTTTTTTTGGATAAGTTTCTGCTATAATCCGCAGACTTATGCATTTTATTACTAAACTTTTTCCTCATCTTAGTTGCGATTTAGGTATCGACTTAGGCACAGCAAACACCCTTGTTTTTGCACACGGCAGAGGTGTTGTTATTCAAGAGCCGTCTGTAGTTGCTTTGGATAATCAGAAAAACCTCGTGCTGGCTGTTGGTGACGAAGCTAAAAAAATGATCGGCCGTACACCTGGCAACGTTGTAGCTGTTCGTCCGCTTCGGGATGGTGTTATTGCTGATTTTGAAATCACAGAAACCATGCTGAAATACTTTATTAAAAAAGCATTACCTCCTCGTTTTGTATTAAGCCCAAGAATTATCGTTGGGGTTCCATCCGGTATTACCGGTGTTGAACAACGGGCTGTTTTAGAAGCAGCACGTAATGCAGGCGCAAAAGAAGCGTATCTGATTGAAGAGCCTATGGCGGCTGCAATCGGTGCGTCTCTACCAGTTTCCGAACCAACTGGAAGCATGATTGTGGACATTGGTGGTGGAACAACTGAAGTAGCGGTTATTTCTCTTGGTGGAATCGTGGTATCCAAATCTATCCGGGTTGCTGGGGATGAAATGGACGAAGCCATTATTGCTCACTGTCGCGAAACCTACAGACTGTTAATTGGGGAAAGAACAGCTGAAGAAATTAAAATTAAATTAGGCTCAGCATTTGAACTGGATGAAGAAAAAACTCTGGATATCCGAGGACGAGATCTTGTATCCGGTCTTCCAAAAACATTTACACTAACCAGCAATGAAATCCGTGAAGCTTTACGTGAACCGATTCGTATTATTGTGGACGGTATTAAAAGCACGCTGGAAAAAACGCCTCCTGAACTATCTTCGGATATTATGGATCTTGGCATTACCCTGGCTGGTGGTGGAGCATTGTTAAAAGGTCTGGATAAACATATTCAGGCAGAAACATCTATTTCTGTCAGTATCGCGCAGAACCCTCTTGAGTGTGTAGCAATTGGTACAGGTAAAGCCCTGGACGAAATTGAAGTGCTACGTAAGGTTTTGATTTCAGACTAATCCTCGTTTGGATACCCTGCTTCATAGCTGTTTAAAAAAGGCGATAGAGATGAAAGTCTCTGATGTGCATTTTTCTTCGGATACATCAGGAATGCGAATTTATTTCAGGAAAAACGGGCAGTTATCTCAGGTAGATCACCTGGATAGTCAGGATACAAAAACCGTATCTGCGTTAATTAAACTTCATGCACAAATGGACATATCCCTATCACGATTGCCACAGGATGGACGTATTCAACTGGCCCTAGATGATACGATTAAGGATATACGGGTATCGTCTTTACCCACATTTAACGGTGAGGATTTTGTGTGTAGATTATTTGAATCCAAACGGGTGTCTCCTGATTTTGAAGCCCTTGGATTTACACCGCAGTTTATCAATCTCTTTACCCCATTACTTGACTTAAAAAGTGGCCTGATACTTGTGACAGGAGCTACAGGATCGGGAAAAACCACAACGCTTTACACGTGTTTATCATACATATTGTCCAAAGGCTTTAAAAATATTATTACACTTGAAGATCCTATAGAAATGGAAATTCCGGGAACCAGGCAATCTCAAATTAATCCGGGGATAGGCTATGGATTTGTGAATGGCTTAAAAGCCTGCCTCAGACAGGATCCTGATGTCATTATGGTTGGGGAAATAAGAGATGAGGCCACAGCCAAAACAGCGTTGGAAGCCGCTTATACGGGGCACCTTGTTTTATCAACGCTTCATACTCAGGATTGTAAATCCAGCTTATTACGGCTAAAAAGTTTTGGCCTGGATCCATTCTGGATTCACTATGCTTTAAAAGGTGTGGTATCTCAAACGCTGATTCCTCAACAGGAGTCCAGAATTCCGTTAACGGAATTATTAATCCCAAACACCAACATCGACGAAAGCCAGAAGGTACTGGATTATGAAAATGCCCTGCATTATTACAGCTGGGAAGAGGATATTCGGCTGAAAAAGGCGATAAATATTCTGGAGGACACCTATGAATACAGTTATTGAATCCCTTAAACAAGGCGGAATTATAGTTTTCCCCTGCGATACAATTTGGGGGTTGATTTGCGCGTGGAACGAGAACAGCATTAACAGATTGTATGCTATAAAAAACAGACCTAAAACCCTTCCCTTAATCAGTCTGGTGTCGTCAGTTGAGATGGCTCAGTCGCTTACGCTGCCATGGAATGCTGAACAGAAACGCTGCGCCGAAATATCGTGGCCGGGGCCTGTAACACTGATTTTCCACAAACATCACGCCGTACCCGATTTTGTGACAGCATCCAAACCCAGCATAGGGATTCGCTTCCCCAAATTTGAACCATTAAATACCCTGCTCCAAACAATGAACGTACCGTTAGTCTCAACCAGCATTAATAAAAGCGGAGAGCCTTTCGCCAAAACTTTTGAAGATATCCCCGATGACATCCTCAAACAGACAGATGGATACGTTTCAACCCATTTACCGGGCACTGGAAAACCGTCCCATATTATTGACCTTACAACAGATGCGCCGTTAACGATACGTTCATGACATCGTCACCACATCATCCTGTTTTCAAAACGGCTGTAGACAATATGGCCTATGATGAAAAGCTGCTTAAACAACTTTTACAGCCCGATTTTTCGGCAACACATGTATTAAGAACATACCTATGGCCGGACATACCCGGAATTACTTACCCCGGTCGGATTGAGCCACCTTCCGGTTTGCAACATTACGATCACAGCTCTCGGATAACTGGTGGCGGCATCGTTTTTCATTGTCCCGGCGATATTCTGTTCACCTATGCTGCACAGTATTCAAAACCAATTAAACCAGTTCTGGAGCTTTTTAAAACACTGATTAAAAACAACTTAAACCACCACGGGATTAATGTATCGGAAGCGGATTCACCCCCTGGAAAAACTCACCTGGATTTTTGTGCAACCTACCACAGTCCTTACGAACTGTACGTCCATCATCATAAAATCTTAGGATTGGCCGTCAGACGATTTAAAAACACCTTTATCATTCAGGGCATTTTACATAATCAGCCCACCGCAGCTTTTTTTCAAAACCTCACACCGGATTTTCATACCTATTTTACAGAAGGGCTTGGGGAATCGGCCTTAAGTGTTTCCATGTTACAGTTTCTAGAACACACTGGAGATTTTCCATTACAGGAACTGATAAAACGAACCCTATAAAGTGGGTGTACTCTTGGCTATCCAGCCTCATTCCATTAAGATACTAAAATGAACGTTCACCGGACCTATCGAATAGCCACATTTTGTATTGGATTTTTATTTATCTGCTCGATGACTTTTGGGTTGAGTAAAGAGTCTCAGGCATCATTAACTAAACAGCATACCCTCTTTTCTTTTGATATTTTCAGGACATTTTTACGGGATAATGCATCGGAAAATCTGATTTTTTCGCCCTTAGCCCTGTACCTGAATTTATGCAGTATCGAGTCTGGTGCCAGAGGCGAGGCTTTTTTTACACTTGAAGACAAACTGGGACAATCAGCCATTCCTCCAGAGCAGCTTTTTCCTTATTTCACCGAGTTGAATGAAAAATTGTCACATCCACCTCTTAGTACCATGTTTAAAGTATCTAATACCCTGTGGATTAAAAACGGCATTGCGATACGCCCGGAGTACACCAAAACCATTTCAGGAATGTTTGGATCGGAAATCAAACCATTCAGCGCTGGAGCCCCGGCAAAATACAGACAGCATCAGTCGTTTGTTGCCATTGGAAACGTACAGTTTAAAACACGATTTTTCTACCCATTTGAAGTGGATAAACTGGTAGATAAAACATTTTATACAGCAGATAACGGAACAACATCCCTGCCCATGATGGTTCAGGAAGGACAATACTGGTATTTAAATGGCAATGGGTTTCAGGCCATTGCATTACCTCTTTCAGGAAAAAAACTCTCGTTATACATCTTTGTACCAGATACCAGCTTTCGGTCATTTCTAGGGAAGTTTACAGCTTATTCCTGGGAAAGATGGTTAAATCAATTCAAGCTTAAATCGGGGATTATTACGATACCCAAATTTTCACTATCTACAGAAGTGTCGTGTAAAGATCCTTTAAAAAAACTGGGATATGGATCATTGTTTAACAAGAAAACCGATTTTACCGGAATTATCGGCTCTGGCCAGCTTACTTTGGATACACTGGTTCAAAAAGTAGACTGCACCTTTGAAGAAACCCGATACAGTGCGGGAGAATCGGCAACAGAGCTTCAGCTTAACGGATCAGAAAAACCATTCACGTTTACAGCCAACAAACCCTTTATTTTTGTTGTAAAAGATAACAGCAGCGGCAACATTTTAATCATGGGACTGGTTGTCAATCCAAGCTAATCTTTATTTTTTCTGGATAACAACCTCGTAAATATCATCCTGGACAGGCGTGATATCCAACACATCATGGCCAAATTCCCGGACTGTTTTTGGAACGTTCTCCAAAGGCTCGCCTTTTTTGAGGCGAACTGACAAAATATCCCCAGACTGAATAGCATCCAGTTTCAATCTTGTTTTTACAAAGGTCATTGGACAATGTTCTTTTGTAATATCGAGTTCGTATTTCATATAAATAACACCTGACCTCCCTCTGCCAGCTCTAAAAATCTGGCTACACCTAAGGTTTCCTTAACATGCACAAAATCGTTTAAAGACGTTCCCATAATCACCATCGACATTTCACAGGCATAAAACTGAACACCCAAAGCAACAGACGCATCGATCAATTCTTCTAAAGTGGCCACATTATTCTTTTTCATCATATAGGTCATTAATTTAGGGCTGATCCCTCCAAAATTAAGACGACTTAAAGGCAGATTGTTAAATCCACCCATCAAAAAATTAAAACATTTTGCTAAAAAACCTGTTCCCTGAGCGGAACGGCCTTTCACTTTTTTAATCGTATTATATCCCCAAAACGTAAAAAAGATATGCACATCATAGCCAACGGCTGCTGCACCTGATGCAAGTGTAAAGGTAGCAACAGCCTTATCAAAGTCACCGCTAAAACAAATAAGACTTAATTTTTTAGACATAACAGCTTTCTAGTGCTTTGCAACACCTTCCCATCCGCCAACATTAATACTTTCCACACCCTGTCCAGCCAGCCATTGCTGGATCTGGCCACTGCGTCCACCAGATTTACAGCATACATACAGAGGCTGTTTTAAAGCTTTGATTTTATCCAGAGAGGCAGGAACCTGATCCATTGGGATATTCAGTGAAAGAGGATGACATCCGTTTTGGAATTCTTCGGTGGTGCGAACATCCAGTAACGTGCCTTGAGAAAGTTCTTCATAAGATGGACTTGGAAACGAAGGGAACAGGTTGTTAAAAAATGACATGGCTGACACTCTTTCTTTTTTATACGAATTACTACGTATGTTGCCAAACAGGCAAGCTGTAGGGTAAAGTAACGTTCCCAAATGACATTTGGGTAATTTTTATAAAAATTATAGTCGATGGAGGACAATATGGGTAGTTTAATTAAAAAAAGAAGAAAAAAAATGCGTAAACATAAGTATAAAAAATATGGCAGAAAGATGCGCGCCAGAAAATAGACTAGGGTTTTAACCTTACGTTTACAGCATTAAAGTGGGCATCAAACCCTTCTGATTGCGTTAGACACTGGATATAAGGAGCTGACTCTTCAAGCTCCTTTTTTGAATACTGCAATACAGAAGAAAATTTCATAAAATCCATCACCCCAAGTGGCGAGGCAAATCGTGCAGTTCCAGATGTTGGTAACACATGGTTTGGCCCCGCCCAGTAATCGCCAAGGGTAACGGATGTATACGGGCCAAGAAAAATAGAGCCGCCGTGTCTGATGTGCGGCAGCATATCTTTTGCACGGTCAGAGAGAATCATAACGTGTTCGGAGGCGCATTGGTTAATTACCTCTAAGGCCTCTTTTTCATCTTTTGCTAAAAGTACGTACAGATTCTTTTGGGACTGCATTAAAATATCCTGACGGGAACAGGTTTTAATTTGGCGGTTGAAGGCATCGATAGTAGAGCTGAGTATAGATTTATCACATCCGACAATAACGGCATTGGCTGAAGGATCATGTTCGAGTTGGGCCAACGCTTCGGCAGCCGCAGAGTCGGCGTAGGCGGCATTATCAATGAAGACAAGAA
Organism: uncultured Candidatus Marinamargulisbacteria bacterium; assembly: GCA_964517775.1. Classification (GTDB taxonomy): domain Bacteria; phylum Margulisbacteria; class Marinamargulisbacteria; order SXXA01; family JAHFDB01; genus CAZFCP01. The sequence goes on from CAZFCP010000003.1 coordinate 115,751, forward strand.
CCTCGGAAGGGCCTGCCGGTTTATCGATATCTACCTGGCCGTAGACCATTTGTTTGGCAAGGGTTACAAACCGGTTACCAGGGCCTACGATTTTATCTACTTTCTGTACGGATTTTGTGCCTTGTGTCAGAGCGAACACAGCCTGAGCGCCACCGGATTTGATAATCGTTGAAACACCGCATAAATCGGCGGCAACAAGAATTTCAGGAGGGACTGAGCCATCGGGTTGAGGTGGGGTTGTAATGACAATGTGTTTTACTCCGGCGATAGAAGCCGGGATAGCGTTCATTAAAACAGTTGAGGGATAAATGGCTCTTCCACCGGGCACATAAAGACCTACGGCATCCAAAGCCGTGTAACGAACACCATACCAGGCACCTTGTGACAATTTTTTTGTCCAGGATTTTGGTTTTTGAAGGGCATGAAATTTTTTAATATTGGCTTTGGCTTTTTTTAAGGCTGTGATAAACGATTTGGACACCTTTGTGTATGCAGCAGCTATCTCCTGTTGACTAACAACCAGGTTTAAATCTCCAGCTACTTTATCAAACTGTCTGGCATAGTCTTTTAAAGCCTTATCTCCGTGCTGAGATACGTTTTTTTGAATAGCCTGAACCGTTTCCATCAACGAGGTATCCAAAAGTACCTGTTGCTGATGCAAAAGCTCTTTTAAAGCCGTAGAAATATCGGTTCTAATCTTAATCATGTGACTGGAATGACACACCAAGTGACGAAACAATATCCATAAAATTCGGGAATGACGTCTGGATACAGGCACAATCTGTCATGGTTCCGCCTCCACCAATAATTGCACCGATTAAACCGGACATCGCAATACGGTGATCGCCAAATGAAGCGGCAGTAAACTGTGTTTTAAGACCTGGGTTTCCATGAATATCAAAGCCATCTTCATACTCCACAAAGGTTCCGCCCATGGCTTTGATCAAAGCACCAATAGTGGCAATTCTATCGGATTCTTTTACACGTAATTCCTTGGCATGACGCACTGAAAAAACACCTTCGGAAAATACAGCTGCAACCGATAAAATCGGAATTTCATCAATCAGGAAAGGAATATCGTCTTTGTTGATCGTAATATTTTTTAATGAAGAGGTTTTAACTGTAACATCTCCGTAAGGCTCGAAATGACCGCCCTGGGCATGACTAAACGAAAGGCTGGCACCCATCTGCTGCAACACATTTAAACAGGCAATACGGGTAGGATTTAGACCCACTCCGGTAATCGTCAGTTCGGCATTGGGCATCAACGCACCCAAAACGAGGAAAAAGGCTGCTGAAGACACATCGGCCGGAATAAAAATCGGATGATCAAACGGATTTCTGAGCGGCTTTTTACCTGAACAGAACACGGTTTTATCGTTGAAATGGATATCGGCTCCGAAGCCCTGTAACATGCGCTCGGTGTGGTCGCGGCATTTTTCGGGTTCGGTGATTTCTGTGCGGTCCTGTGCGTATAAACTGGCAAACAGCAGCGCGGATTTAATCTGGGCACTAGCTACGGGTAAGGTATAGTTAATGGCCTTGATTCCCTGAGACGGGGCAATGTGAAGCGGAGGGAATACATCGGTTTTTCCATCAATGGCGGCACCGGTTATGACGGCACCCATTTGGGTTAGGGGGTCAATAATGCGTCTCATGGGTCTTTTTTGGATGGAGTGGTCTCCGGTAATTGTTGTTTTAAACGGCTGACCAGACAAAAATCCGGTTAGAAGACGGATGCCGGTACCGGCGTTTCCGCAATCCAGAACACCTGTTGGCTCTTTGAATCCGTGAAAGCCAACTCCATGCACGGTTATGGTTTTTGTGGAGGGATCACGTTCAATACGCACCCCTAATGCCTCTAAAACGGCTACGGTATTCAAACAATCTTCGGAAAATAAAAAATGCGTAAATACACTGGTATTTTCTGACAAAGCCCCAATAATAGCCGCTCTGTGAGAAATGGATTTATCGCCGGGTAATGTTGTAACTGAAGCTGAAATAGACGGTTGTTTTTTTGTGATGGTTATATTCATAGTTCAAGTAATATCAGTCTTTTCTGACTAGCGCAATAGGGTTTCCTCATAAAGAAAGACTGAATAGTGTCGCCTCAAAAATCAGGCATAAAGATTTATTTTAAACTTTTCTTTACAATAAAAACAAAAGAAGGTACGATTCTCATCTATTCTTAATTTTAATAAAAGGGATATTTCCATGAAAAAAAAACTGATTCTTTTAAGTTTGGCAAGCCTGCTTAGCATACTGTTTTGGCATACTATTCACGCGCAAAGCAACGAGAAAAAAACAACCTACCTGTCTTTAAATGAGTTTCTGACAAAAGGACTTGAAGAAGAATCGGCTATCAGCCTCAAATACACTCTAAGAGAAACCTTTAAGGGAGAGAATCCCAGACAAGATTTTACACATGTAAGAACCGTCATAAAAAAAGGATTTAAAGAATTTACGGAAGATGAAAAAGGATACATCAGCCTCAAAGAAGGCGATAAAATGAAATGGGCAGGCAATAAAGGATCACTCCAGCAATCCACATCGAACATGTCGGTTATTGAAACGTTAAATACCTTTATTCAACGGGGCCTTCTTACCGCAGATATCACAGAACAAACCACTGACACAGTAACAATACGTGCAAAAAAAGACAGCATCATGTTAACCGTTACCTTTTTAAAAGATCCCATCCGGCCTAAAACCTATACCACAACCGATGCTAACGGCAGCTTTGCGTCCACCGGCACCTTTGACTATGTTATCAAAAACAACATCCCCATTTTAAAAAGCTTTGTTGAAACCGTTAGAAGTTCTCAGGATGGGAAACAGGTATCTCAACATACCAAAACAACTGAATGGACAGATGTTGAAGAAAACCCGGTTATTGAACCTGATTTATTCACAGAAACCACCTTAAAAAGAAAACTATCCAGCCTTCACAAGGGTACACAGGCCCAGTTCTAAAAAGAGAGTTTGTCAAACCCTATGGATATAGGATAAAATTTTTCCTTATGGCTGTGGGGCTTTTGGGTACAGATTACCAACATACATCTTTAGAAGTTCTTGAAAAGATTTATTTTAGTAAAGAATCAATGGCCGATTTTTGGGCTTTTATAGAGCCTACAGGGCCCATTACGGAATGTGTTATTTTATCCACCTGTAACCGTGTGGAAATTTATTTTGTGGCCGATGAACTGGAATCCGCAAAACAATGGCTTTTGAATGCCATCTCAACCTTTAAACATATTGATAAAACCAGCCTTGAAAACTCCCTGCTTTATTTATCAGACGATCACGTTATTGAACATTTATTCAGAGTGGTTTCAGGTATTGAATCCATGGTGTTTGGGGAAAATGAAATTTTAAGCCAGGTCAAAGATGCCCACGGATTTGCACAGGACTGTGGATCTACCGGGGCCTTTTTAAACAAACTGTTCCAGGTAGCCATTACCTGTGGAAAACGAGTGCGGAAAGAAACAGCTATTGGAAGAGGATCGTATTCTGTAAGCTCTATTGCTGTGGAGTGTATGCGAAAAAAATACGATGATTTTACATCTACAAAAATCCTGGTCGTTGGAACAGGAACTATGGGATTCAGAGCCATCAAAAAAATTATTGCGCTCAAACATCCACACCTTTCCATTACTAACCGTCATGAAGAACGACTTATCAAGCTAACTGAAAAATACGACCTTCACACCATTCCTTTTAAAGATCTGGAGGCCAGAGCCTGTGAATTTGATATTTTACTGGTAGCAACCAGCTCGGACACCTATGTTTTAACGGAAGATCACCTCAAACACTCTAAAAAAGAGCATCTTGTGATTGATTTAAGTGTACCTAGAAATGCAGATCCTAATCTTGCTCTTCATAAAAACATTTCACTGATTACAGTTGAAGGACTAAAAGAAACAGCCTCCCAAACCGTTGCCAACAGAAAAAAGGAATTGGATAAAATTCAAAGCATCCTTCAGGACGAAACTGAGAATTTAACCAAATGGGTTCATTTCAAACAAGGTTTAAAGCCTGTATCTGTTTTGGCTGTATGAGAAAATCCATTATTATCGGCTCTCGGGGGTCGGCATTAGCCCTATTTCAGGCCAGAAAAGTCGAAAAAAAACTTCAGGCGGCCTATCCTGATTTACGCACTGACATTCAGATTATTAAAACAACGGGTGATATTGACCAAAAAACAGCCTTGTCGGATTTAGGTGGAAAAGGCGTTTTTATTAAAGAACTGGAAGATGCCCTGCTGCAGCGGAAAATTGATATAGCCGTGCATAGTTTAAAAGACGTGACGGCTCGTCTTGCGGACGGGCTTGCTTTAACAGGGTTTTTAGATCCTGAAACAACCAGTGATGCGCTGGTGCTTAATCAGTCAGCCGTGGCTAGCGGCACGGTAGATTCGTCTTTATCCTGTCTAAAACAAGGCGCAGTCATTGGTACGGGCAGTACGAGGCGGAAAATGCTGCTTAAAAAATATCGCCCGGATATTACAACCGTAGACTTGAGAGGCAACGTGGATACACGGCTACAGAAAATGAAAGAGTTCGGCTATGACGGCATTTTGTTGTCCTATGCCGGGTTATTGAGGCTGAACAGTTCGGCAGCGGCATTTCCATTGGATCCAAGTTGGTTTCATCCGGCACCGGGACAAGGAGTGATTTGTATAGAATCCCGACTTGAGGATGCAGATATTACAGCCCACGTTGAAACCGTATCTGATAAACAGCAAACGTTTATATCCTCTATGGAAGTGTTGTTATTAAATCAGCTTCACTTTGATTGCAGGATTCCGTTTGGACTATCTACAACACGTGAAGATACACAGCTGAAAACCACAGCGTTTTTAAGTAATGCAGAAGGCTCTGAGTATTGGGAACATGGTTTCACATGCAACATCACCTCAGCCGATACGCCGCAAAGCTGTTTGGAAAAACTGGAGATTTTAGACGCCTTAATTGACGCCAAACAGAAACTTGGCTGGGCATGAAGTATTACCCACTTTTTTTAGATATTAAAGGCAAAGATGTGCTGGTTGTCGGCGGTGGAAATATCGCTTTGGAAAAAATCCAAAACCTACTGAAAGCCGGAGCAAAAATCACGGTTGTAGCACCCCTTATCAGACCCAGTGTAGCCAGATTTAACAAACGCATCACGTTTATTAACAGAGCCTTTGAAGAAAGCGATATCCAGGAAAAATACGCACTGATTTTTGGCGCTACAGGAGATTCGGACCTCAATAAAATTATTTCAACATTATGTACTGAAAAACGCATTTTATGTAACGCCGTAGACGATCCTAAATACTGCCACTTTATTGTCCCCTCGATTTTTAGACGGGGATTATTGACCGCTGCCATTTCGACGTCTGGAGTCAGTCCATCTTTGGCGCAGCAAATTCGAAAACAGCTGGCATTTTGCATTGGACCGGAAGTTACCATTTTAACGCGGTGGCTGGAAATATTTAGAAAAAGCGTGCAAACCAGAATCCCGACCTTGTCTGGACGGATGCAGTTCTGGCGAAATTTTTATGCAAAGGATCCTAGACGGGTTTTAAGACTTCATGGAAAAAAACACTTGGAAACCGTAGCCGAAACACTTTTAAAAGAAGCTGAAATGAATACCTTATGACAGATCAGGGGTCGGTATATTTAATTGGTGCGGGGCCGGGAGATCCAGGGCTGATTACAGTAAAAGCGGTGTCGATATTAAAACAGGCAGACGTGGTTTTATATGATTTTCTGGCGCATCCGTCACTTCTTGCGTATTGCAGACTGGATTGCGAGAAGATTTGTGTGGGAAAGAAAAAAGGCTTTCATGTTAAAACACAGGATCATATTAATGAATTATTGCTGACTTATACGCAACAGTACAAAACCGTTGTCCGTTTAAAAGGTGGAGATCCCCTTATCTTTGGGCGAGGCGGGGAAGAGATGCTTTTTCTCAAAAAACACGATATTCATGTAGAAATTGTACCAGGTGTGTCGTCTACAACTGCTGTTCCAGCATTGGCTGGCATTCCGTTGACGCATCGGGAATTATCCAGAACCGTTGCGTTTGTAACAGCTCATACCAATACCCCTGATGAAAAAATTATACTACCCGATGCAGATACCCTTGTTTTTTTGATGGGATTAAGCCGTCTGGATGATATTATTGCAACGCTGTTAAAAAGCGAAAAATGGACACCTGAGACACCTATCGCAGTGATTTACAAAGGCAGCACAGCCAATCAAAAGACGCTTCAGGGGACTTTGGTTACGATTCAGCAACATCCTGATCTATCAAGCATTGGATCGCCTACATTAATTGTTGTGGGGAACGTCTGCACACTTAAAGACGAGCTGGAATGGAAAAATCAGTTGCCTTTACATGGGAAACGGATTGTATTGCTGAGACAAAGCTCTCAGGCGTTTCAGTGGCACGAGAGGCTTTTGCAGCTTGGAGCAGAGTCTGTCGTTTTTCCTCTTATTAATACGGTTGCCTTGCCCATCCAAACTCCATTAACAGCGTCTTTTTTAAAAACCATCACCACACTTATCTTCACCAGTGAAAATGCCGTTCAGTATTTGTTTAAACATCTATTTGAACAGAAGCTGGATGCCAGAGTTTTACATCATATAAAATTTTATGTCATTGGAAAAAAGACCAGACAATCGTTGGAGAGCTTTGGAATTTTGGCTGATGTGTCAGCAACAGATTCTCGTTCCGAAGGGATTTTGTCCCTGTTTGATAATCAGGAGCTTTCAAAGCAACATATTTTGATCCCACAGGCATCGGGGGCAAGAGACGTTCTTCATCAGTCGTTACGAGATAAAGGAGCCTCTGTTACACAGATCCCTCTTTATAAAACCGAACCTGTTTATGGGGATTATTTTCCTATTGAAGATGGGGATATTGTTTTATTTACCAGTTCGTCGACAGCGCATTATTTTTTCAAACATCCGTTGTACCAGAATCAGCGTATTACGGCCTGTTGTTTAGGGCCTGTTACCGAAAACACCGTCCGGCTTTATCAAACCGAACGGGTTGTGGTGTCTGATCAGGCAAATTGGGAAAGCCTGGAAAATCTATTACTTTCCAGGTAGTTATTGAATCTTATACATCGTAAATGAAAAGCTTGGTTTTGATGTTCCAAGGCCCAGACCACTGATAAGGCGAACGTTTGTTGCATTCCCCCCCGCTGTTGTTGAACCTGCAAATCTAAAATCCAAAGTGTCATTTAAAGCAAAACTGACAATAAAAGTTGAAGAAATTGAAATAGGTATATTGGCAATACTGGCCGTTCTTACTGTAGCAGGACTTCCAGCAATTTCTGTTGCATTCTTTCTGGCTACAACAGTAGCCTGACCAGACGTTGTGTTACTTACACACACCGACCCAGTATAGGTAACAATATATACACCCGGCGCTTTACACGTGAAGGTACCGCTTGAATTTGTCCATCCAGCCAGTGTTGCATTTGCAAGCGCAATCGTTGTAAAGGCCAAAGAAGCAGCCGAGCTGTACGTTGTTGTGTCATAAGCATACACATAGTTAGAACTTGCCGGAGCCCAGGCTGTTCCAGTCCATTTTAAAAGGTCATTAGTTGATGGCGTTGTTGTGGCTACAGATCGCCCCTGAAGATCAGACACTACGTTTTGGGTTGCATATTTACCTAGTCCAGTAATATCGGATTTAGGGATTGTTGTAGAGGCTGTCATAGCTGAGGTTCCGTTTCCTTTTACATAGCCGGTAAGTGTCGTTGCTCCACTACCGCCATTAGCTACAGCAAGGGTTCCACTGATTCTGGTTGCTGGTAAGTTGCCGCCTGTGTTTGTAACAATATTCACATTCACCGTTGAGGCCGTGGCTAATGATCCTAAACCACTTACCTGGGCTACTGGTAAACTTCCGCTGATTCTACTTGCTGGTAAATTACCTCCCGTATTCGTTGCAATGTTCACGTTTACGGTTGATAGCGTTGCTAATGCGCCTAAGCCAGATACTCTCGCTACTGGTAAGTTTCCGGCTGTATTTGTTGCGATATTTACGTTTACCGTTGACGCGGTGGCTAATGCGCC